>NZ_CAMFHL010000036.1 GCF_945952095.1 uncultured Arsenicibacter sp.
ATATGGAAGCCTTTGAGCGGGAAAAACGTGAGGGCGGCGGCATCAGTAAAGCCTTTACCGAAGTTTTTCATGCCTTACGGGAAATGCCTGCTACCATGAAACAACTGTGGTGGGTCAAATTTTTTACCTGGTATGGGTTACCGCTCATGTGGCAATATCTTTCACTGGCCATTGCCCGGCACGCTTTTAATGCACCAACCCCGCAATCGCCGGGATTCGAGAAAGGAATTGAAGTCGGAAATGACTGCTTCGCCCTTTTTAACGTTGGCTGCTTCGGTATTTCCTTTTTCCTGCCTGCCATTGCTAACCGCATCGGTCGCCGTGGGACCCATGCGCTTTTTTTAACGCTGGGAGGCCTCGGCTTTTTATCCATGCTCTTTAACAGCGATGAGAACGGTTTCCGTATCGGTATGACGCTGGTTGGCTTAGCCTGGGGCTCTATTCTGTCAATGCCTTATGTTATGCTATCGACATCCGTTCCGGCTGACCGCATGGGCGTATACATGGGGCTTTTCAACGGTTTTATCGTCGTGCCTCAAATTGTAAACATGATAACCGTTGGCTTTCTCTACAACAATCTATTAGGCAGCGACCCGTTAAATGCGCTCATTCTCTGCGGGGTATGTTTATTTTTGGCGGCGGGAGCCTGTTTCCTGGTAAAAGAAGACAGTAAAAGCGAAAAAGCAGCGTTCCCCATCGGAGCAGGCGGCCACTGACAGTAATGGAAAACAGAACGTATCAACTGATTGCGGTTGGTGAGCTACTGGTCGATCTGATTGGCCACGAGGTCGCCAACAGCCTTTTTGACACGCGGGATTATCACCGGTATCAGGGTGGAAGCCCCGCAAACATGGCGGCAAACATGGCACGCCTCGGTAATAAAACGGCGCTTGTTGCCTGCGTTGGTAATGACAACCTGGGCACTTACCTTACCCAACGCGTTGGTGAAGCCGGTGTGGATACACAGTTTATTGCCCGGGACGCAGAAGCCCCCAGCAGCATCGTTATCGTTTCACGGACAAAAGGCACCCCCGATTTCATTGCCTACCGGGAAGCAGACCGGATGATCCGGCCGGAATATATTCCGGACTCGCTGCTGGCTCAGGCGTCTTTTTTTCATACGACCTGTTTTGCGCTCAGCCGGCAACCCGCTCAGGATGCGATTGTCGATGCGGCGCAGCGGGCCTGCAAGGCCGGTTGCCAGGTAAGTATTGATGCCAACTATGCCCCGACCATCTGGCCGGACCGCGAAGGTGCGAAGCGGATCCTGAAAAGCTACTGCTCTGCCAATGCGCTGGTCAAGCTGAGTGAAGACGATGCCGCACGGCTTTACGGGGCTCCGCAAACACCAGAGCGTATTATCGGCGATTTCCACGAGATGGGCGCTTCACTTGTTTGTCTGACCCTCGGCGGTGAGGGCAGCTGGGTGTCGTATGATTATGGCAAAGAAAAGGTCCGGATTCAGGCCAAACCGATCAACGTTGTTGACGCAACCGGGGCCGGGGATGCTTACTGGGCCGGATTTCTGACTGCCTGGATCGGCGGCCGGATACCGGAGCAGTGCGCACACGCAGCAGCGTGGGTTGCCGAACAAAAGCTCACGCGGAACGGGCCTCTGCCTGCCGGCTTACAGCTTCCCTAACACCGGATATACCAACGGGTCAGCCGGCAGTATTGCTCTGTCAGCTGACCCGTTTTTTTTCAGAAGCCTTTATTACGCTTCACGGGTCGGTACCGCTACCTGTTTCTGTATCCGGATTACTGTTACAGTTTCTTCAGTAGTTTCCGGATACCAGACGGTTTGTCCGGCCAGCCAGGTTTGCAGCTTTTTTGTACCGCTTTTTTTCTCCCATCCGCTTGGCACTATCAGCCAGGCAGCCTGTTCTTCTGCCAGTAATTGCCCGCTTAACCACAGGTAATAGACAAATGCAGGTTCTTGCGCGGCATATACCGCTTTATATTGCGTTTTAAAGGCATTTAACCAGCTTTCCGGAATAGCAGGCGGTGTTGCAGGTGGCTGTGAGATAATCGCATTAAAGCCGGTAAACCCGCCGCTTTCATTAAACCGGGTTGGCCACCGGATGCGCCATTCAAATCCATCCTGATCATCAGGCCGACGTTGCTCAAGACGCTGTGTAAGGCGCGTGATGTCAAGCCGCAGTTTTTCCTGATCAGCCTGCTGCGACGGCGTGAGTTGTTCCGGAAAGAGCAGGTTTCCGGCATACCGCTGCGTATAAACAGCCTGCAAACGGGTTAACCGGTCAACCAACGGCCGGTCTGCAAGCACAGTCTGTGCCTGTAAATGTTGACGGAATACACCGAGTTGCTGATCAATCTGCCGGCCGGAAGCAGCCGTTTCCCGATCATAATAATTCTGTACCTGCTGCTTCAGCCGGCTCAGCCGGTCTGTCAGTTCCTCTTCGCCGTAAAGCAGCGGCAGTTGTATGTTCAGTTGGTATAAGAGTCCGTTACCGCTTTGCAGCTGCCACGTTAATCCCGGAAAAACCGGCCAGGCAGTACCCTTCTTTTTATCTGCCACCGCATAGAGATCGGTCAGCAATTCCAGCGACAGCCGGGTCAGGGCAATCATCCGTTGGTACTTATCCGGTACGACGCCGAATAAAACGGATGTCAATAAAGCCTTTTTGGCATCAAACAACGCCTTCCGGATGCGTTGCGGTTCGGTGTTCCGGCTCACAGGCCCGGTAATCCGGTAATAGACCGGCTCTCCATCCAGCGTTGCCAGTTGCACCTGACCGTTTACAACAGCAAGTGTGTAGTGATGCATTGACTGTCCTTGTCCGTCGGTGAGCAACCCTGATCTGTGCTGCAACTGTACGAGTTCCTGGAGCGCTAGTTGCAGAATCCGTCCCGAACCGGCATATACATCGCAGATGGCAACGCTCCGGAAGATAGCCAGCGCTTCGTCAACCGGCACCGATGCCAGCTTGTCGGTCAGTTGCTCAAACGAGGTATCCCCGAGACCCGATAGTGCGGATAACTGCCCCTGAACCGCCTCCTGAACCGCGTTACGGGTTATTTCGCGGACAACGTTCATCGGAGCAGCGGTTTCTCCTGTCAACCACGCGAACAACGCATCAACACCCGCTGCTGTACAAACAAACCGTCCTTCCGGAATCACCACTGGAGGGCCCGCCGTTATGATTTCGCAGTCCGCTAACATATGCGCCAGCCTGACAACCGGAGATGCCGGTTGCGCCGCAGCTTCATCTGGCGGCACAGTATCAGGCGGAGCCGGCCATTCTGTGGTTTCCACGCTCAGTAAGGCCGGATGTGTGTTCTTCCAGACATTCAGGATCGCGGCAACGTCATCATTTGACAGTACCTCACCGATGGCTATAGGTACCTGACCGCCGATAGCCGCTATTTTGCACTCCAATGCCCGTAAAAAGAGCAACCGGCAGAACCATACCGGAAAGGCATCCGGCATTTCCTCACGGATTGGGGCCAGTCGTTCCATCAGTTCCGGATCAGTTTCATCGGCTGCATTATAGGATGCAGACAGGTTACTAAACAGTAAAAAGGCGTTAATCCATTCAGTACTTTGTTGTTCCGGCTGTGATACCAGCTCGCGTAGATTCAGATAGGTAACCGGAATATCCGCCTGGATTTCACGTATAGTTCTGGCTAACCCGGCATAAATTACCGTTTCGGTTTTCCCCTGCTTTTTAAGCTGAAAAATATACCTTAGTTTGGGATGGTCGATAAAATACGTCCGGATGTCTGAAGCATCAAACCAAAACCATGAAAAGCCGTCGGTTACTACCAGGCATTCCGGCAGGTTGCCGTAGGTATCGTAGTGCTCAAAGCAGGATAGGATAAGGGTATGCAGTGCCTTTACATTCGGTTTGAGCGGGGTCATCATTTCGGCCCCATAAGCCCGCTTGACAACCAGCAGTGTCCGGCTGCTGCCTCCGTCCTCAGCATCCGTTAACCGCAATGCTCCGCCGGCATCGGTTTCCGGATGCCATTCCGGTTCAGCCCGCAACTCCTGCACAAAGGCTGTGATAATCCGCCGCTGAAACTCTTCGGTTTCGTCTTCGCTGGTCCGCGACACAAGTTTCCGGGCTGCTTCCTGAAATAAAGCAAATGCGGCGGCGCCGGCATACGTCCGTCCTTCGGTACGGAAAAGGTGCTGTGCCGGTTTACGAAGTGAAAGCCTCATGCCGTAAAATTACATCGAAGCGGTGAAGTTCTAAGCAGTTTACCCCCTGATAAACAGCAAACGCCCGACAATTGCCGGGCGTCTGAATTAACGATAAATCGTTGGTATTGTTTTCCTGCCTGTGATTAGTTCAGAAACTCAAGTTTCAGTTCATTGAGCTGGCTGCGCAGTGATGCATCCAGCTGCTCGTCACCAATCCGGAGTACGTATCCACCGATCAGGTTCGGATTTGTCAGTTCTTCCAGTTCTACCCCTTTGGCACCTGTTGATTTTGTCACGAGTGCTTTAAAAGCAGCACGGAGTTCGTCAGTAAGCGGTACCGTTGTGGTTACTGTGGCGCGTTTGATGCCTTTCGATTCATCATACAGATTAATGAACTCGGCAGCAATAGCGTCAAGGATAGACTCACGGTTTTTGCGGGCAACGATACCGAAAAAAGCCATTGACAGTGGATTAATCCGCTCTCCGAAGATTGCCTTAACCACCTGGTTTTTCTTCTCACTGCGCACAATCGGGTTCTTCAGCACCAGCGCCAGCTGGCGGTTCTCTGCCAACGTACGCTTGAAGAACAACATATCGTTCTGAATGTCCTCTGTCAGGCTTTTTTCCTGTGCCAGATCGAACAACGATTTGGCATACCGGAATGCTACTGTAGATACAGCCATATCTTCGGGAGCAACGTGCCGGGCATGGTTAAGGGCGATTCCTTACTCCTGACCGGCCCTTTGCTTAGTTAAGTCTTGCGTTTGCTACTAAGTCCTGAACAAGTTTCTCCTGAGCCGTTTTGTCGGCAAGTTCTTTACGCAGAACTTTTTCAGCGATATCAAGTGAAAGCGTAACTACTTCTTTTTTCACCTGAGCAACCAATGCCTGACGCTCGTTGGCCATGGCTTCACGAGCCTGATCCAGCACACGCTGGCCTTCGGCAGCGGCTTTGTCACGGGCTTCAGCAATCATTTTATCAGCTGTTTCCTTGGCACCACGCAGCATCGCTTCACGCTCAGCACGGGCTTCTGCCAGTAATTTCTGATTGTCTGACTGCAGCTGAGCCATTTCCTTACGTGTTTTCTCCGCAAGGTCAATTGCGCTCTGGATGCTTTCTTCCCGCTCTTTCAAGCCACTTGTGATGGGTTTCCAGGCAAAGCGGGACAGGATAAAGAAGATGGCGAGGAATACAACTACCTGCCAGAAAAGTAACCCAATATCCGGGGTAAGTAAATCCATTGTATTTTACGAATTACGATTTACGTATGAATGACACAGATTTACGATTTTCAGCATTTACGAGGTAAATAAAGACCCGCTCGCAAACCGTAAGGCGTAAATCTTGAAATGCCTGTTCACTGGCTAATCCATATGAACAGGCAATTTCGGATTTTTTGACGCTTGCGCCGACACCTAATGTAATCAGCACGTCAGTACCGGTTTGTCTGGATTATGCCAGAGCAACCAGCAGACAGATAACGGCAGCAAACAGGGCCACGGCCTCGATCAGGGCCGCGATGATCAGCATAGCTGTCTGGATACGACCGGCAGCTTCCGGCTGACGGGCGATACCTTCCATCGCACTGCCACCGATTTTACCGATACCCAAACCTGCACCAATAGCAGCTAAACCAGCGCCGATAGCAGCACCTGTAACCGAAATACTACCTGTAGCTTCCAACAGGATAGAGAGCAACATAGCTAACATGCTCGAATTGAATTTATATATAGTTGAACAAAAAAACGCGTACTGAAACTAACGTGCTGATGACCGTCAGGTCAGGCAGCTCAGTGACCGTGATCAGCTTCGTGATGTTCTTCGATCGCACTGCCAATATACATCGACGACAGCAGCGTAAAGATGAACGCCTGCAGGAAGGCAACCACCAGCTCAATCAGGTTCATGAAGATCGTAAAGATAGCCACCAGCGGACTGATGCCTGAGGCAATCCCTGAACCGCCCAGGTTCTTCGCGATGAAGATCAGCCCTAATAAGCTCAGGATAATGATGTGACCGGCTGTAATGTTGGCAAATAACCGGACCATCAGTGAGAAAGGCTTCATGAACACACCGACAATCTCTACCGGAACCATGACCGGCAACAGTGCCAGCGGTACTCCGGTTGGTTTCACAAGGTGCATCCAGTAGTGCTTGTTACCACTGAAGTTTACGATCAGGAATGTAATCACTGCCAGGGTCATGGTAACGGCAATGTTACCCGTCAGGTTGGCAGCACCCGGTAACAGACCCAGGAGGTTATTGACCAGGATAAAGAAAAACAGGGTCAGCAGATAAGGCAGGTAACGCTCATACTTAGGACCGATGTTCGGCTTAACCACTTCATCGCGGATGAACAGGATAATCGGCTCAAGGAATGACTGCAGACCTTTAGGGGCTTTGCCACGGTTCTGCTGATAGCCTTTCGATACCGATGAGAAAATCACCAGCAGCAATACGGCGCTCAGGAGCAGGGACGCTACGTTCTTCGTAATGGAAAAATCATAAACGTGTGCTTCGTGATCTTCGGCACCGGCAGCATTCACGCGGTGAATTTTGCCATGTACTAACTTATAGTCATTGTAGATGGCGTCGTGGTCGAGTTTTGATGACGAGAACACTTCAACGCCACGGTCTTTGCTGTACAGAATCACCGGCAAAGGCAGCTTCAGACCATGCGCAAACTCCCATCCGTGGTCATCACGAATGTGGTGCATAATCATATCACCCACATTGAAACCTTCCTTCTTAGTTTCGGCGCCGTGGGCGCTTCCTTCGTGGTGTTCTTGATGTGTGGCTTCTCCCTCATGCTCGTGTTCCTGAGCGTAAGAAGAAACAAACGGACTGATTATCAGAGCTGAAACCAGTAAAACTTTATGAAGCAGCGAACGAATCATGATGCAATCGAAAGCGGTTTTACAAATCGCGTCGCAAGTTACGATTAAGACCGTACATTTCAAAGCTGGTGTAAAATATATATAGTACAAGAAAGTTTAAAATGAAGGTCTTGCGGTCGTCGAGGCCCCGATACAGAAAAAAACCAATGAACCCCACACTTAAGATCAGCCGGGCAATAATGAATGCCATATAAAACCCGATAAACCGTTCGGGTTTACCCTGATTTCCAAGATCAACTAACCGGTGCATGAGAAAGGACAGGCTCACATAAAAGAGCAGCATCACTTTCCAGAGCGGATGTATATACTGATTACCGAAAAAGTACTCAGCTATAAAAAATACAAATGCGATGATGGCTGAAAAGATAATTGAACGGAGCATTATGGTAGTAAAAATAGATATCCGGCAATAAACACAGGACAATTCTGGCACAAACTATACTTTATCTGGTATCAGTTGTACCTTATTGTTTGGGAAGTTGCTTAATAAACAGATACAATGAAGCACCGATTGCGGTAAGCGACAGAATCACCGTCCAGGCCGGAAACTTATTGCCCAGCCATTCATCGATCTTCATGCCGCCCCACACGCCCAGGCCAATCGTGCCTAACATCTGAAATGCAATGCTGCTGTACTGCGCATAGGATGAGGTTTTGCGGCTGGCATCGTCCAGTTTTTTCCGCACCTCCTCCTGACCCGGTTTTTGTTCTTTATTTTCCATGATACAGGCTATCTGGCTGGCCGTTCGGCCTTTATTTTGTTATTTTGGGTTTACATTAAATACGGCAAACCCATTCTGGTACGTTTTATGAATGGTGCTTTTCCAACACGTGTACACCCGACCTGCCACACAACTTGTAAAGGTCGTGTTTTTTATGTTATGTTCCCGGATGCAACGTCTCTATACTAACTACGTTTCTATCTACTTCGTTACGCTGACTGCGTTTATCGGTCTGGTTCTGGGGTCTGCCGGCTGTTCGCAATACAGCGACCGCTCCATGAGCAAGGGTTATCACAACCTGACCGCCCATTATAATGCGTACTTCATTGCCAAAGTAAAAATGGACGAAGTGGAAAAACTTCGTTTTGAAAACCGTAAGGAAAACTACAACCAGCTTCTCCCGATTCTGATACCGGTCGATTCTCTGGAAGCGCAGCCGATGCAGGCCCAGCTTGATGACGTTATCAAAAAGGCCTCCATGGTTGCCGAACGTCACCAGAACAGTAAGTGGCTGGATAATGCCTATAACCTGATCGGTAAAGTACGTCTTTACCGCGAAGATTACCTGAACGCAGTTGAAGTCTTTAAATACGTTAATACGAAAGGCACTAACGCGGACGATAAGCATGAGGCACTTATTCTGCTCATGCAGACCTATACCGAAACGGGCGATTTTCCGAATGCGCTGAATGTTGCCGAATTCCTGCGTACACAACCGCTGAATGCGGCCAATACCAAAGCGTTCTACCTGACGAAAGCCAACCTGCACCAGCGCAAAGGCGAGTATGCCGTTGCCGCTGCGATTCTGGATGCTACCTTTCCTTCACTCAAAAAAGGCGAAGCTACCGCACGGCTCCATCTGGCTGCCGGGCAACTGTATGATCTGGCCAACCAGCCGGCCAAAGCAGCAGCCCATTATCAGGCGGTGCTTAAAAACCGGCCGCTGTATGATCAGGCCTTTTACGCGAACATGTATTTGCTGCAAAGTACAGACCCGCGGCAGGCAGCCAAAGCCAATAGTACGTTTGAGCGCATGCTCCGCGACCGCAAGAACGAAGACCTGAAGGACAAGATTTATTATACGATGGGCCTGCTCGAAGCCCGCAAGGGACAATACGACCGCGCACTTGCCCTCTACCGGATTTCGATTCAGGAAACGACCACCAATACGGCACAGATTCCGTATACGTACCTGGAAATGGGTAAGCTGTACTTTGAGAAAAAACAGCAGTTTGAGGCCGCACGGGCTTACTATGACAGCGCTCTGGCCCTGCTGCCACAGCAGTCACCGGATTTTGCGGCCGTTCAGGGCCGTAAAAAGACACTGGATGACTTTGTTAAGCACCTGACCATTGTCCGGACCGAAGACAGCCTCCAGCACCTGACAACACTCAGTCCTGACGCGCTTGAGAAAGTACTGAGCGCAGCCGTGGCCCGCAAAGCGAAGGAAGACGAGGCAAAGGCTGAACTGGCCCGTAAAGTGATTGAGAAAGCAACCGGCCAGCCAACCAACGCCGGTATGAGCATGCCGGGGGCCACAAACTCGAATCTCGCGCCGGATCAGCGCTGGATCCTGTATAACCCGAACCGGATGGCGCAGGGAAAACAGGAGTTTATGCAGCGCTGGGGAAACCGGCCGCTCGAAGATAACTGGCGCCGTCAGACCAAAGATGCACCGAACGTTACAGCGGCAACGACCGTAGCAGCACCGGCAAACAGCACGGCATCTGCCCCTGCCACCGGTGACGCCAATGCGCCGGGCCTGCCGACCGAACTCGCCAGCAGCTTTAACAGCGGACAGCCGTCGCCGAAGGCGCGGCGGGATGCCATGTATGCGTCCATTCCGTTTTCGGCCGAAGCCCGGAACCAGTCTAATCAGCGGCTGGACGAATCGCTCTATCAGCTTGGCAAGATTTACAAATTCCAGCTGAATCAGCCGAAAGATGCCGTCAAAACATTTGAGAGCCACGCCGGCCGTTTCCCGGGCAGCCAGCACCGCCCTGAAGTGTATTACCTGCTCTATCTGACGAATGAGCAGCTGGGCATCCAGACCAACTGGCGCGATAAACTACTGCGCGAATTCCCGAATACGTCGTATGCCCGGCTCGCCAACCGGACCAACCGCTCGGAGCAGCCTACGACAGGAACGGAAGCCGTGGCGGCAAAAACCTACACGGACATTTATAATTTATACCGGTCCGGCAACCATACAGAAGCCCTTGCGCGCTCCGAAAATGCATTGACCAGCTTTGCCGGTACACAGATTGAAGACAAGCTTGCCTTGCTGCGTACCATCCTGACCGGTCACGTTCATGGCGCCGAAAAATACCGGCAAGCCATTACCGATTTCATCCGGGACTACCCGTCGAGCCCGCTGTTGCCATACGTAAAAGAGCTTCAGACCACAGCCGACCAGGCAACGGCTAAACGTAAATAAGTATCCGCTCAGAAATGTGGCAGCTTATTGTTTTTTTGGCTTTCTTGCCACTTTCTGATGTCGAAGTTTAATGTAACAGTCATCAATGATTGAACTCGCTCCCGGTCCCTACCGTAAGTTGATCCGACGCTTATGGCGAGGCACCCTCATAGGCCTCGGCATGCTGATTTTGTATATTCTGGCAGTCAGTTTTAACTTTCTGTGGTTGTTCGGCGGAATGCCGAATCTGAAAACGCTGGAAAACCCGCAAAGTGAAATTGCCTCGGCCCTCTATTCAGAAGACGGTGTCTTACTGGGTAAATACTATACCGAAAACCGTACATTGGTCGAAATCACTCAGGTTTCGCCCAATGTGATTATGGCATTGCTGTCTACGGAAGACGCCCGCTTTACCAAGCATTCCGGCATTGACCCGCGATCTATTTTCCGGGCTGCGCTGGGTTTTATCCCGTTTTCCGGCAGTAAAGGCGGCGGCAGTACGCTGACCCAGCAAACGGCCAAAAACCTGTTTGAAACCCGCGGGGAAAAATACCGTGGGTTGCTCGGCCATATTCCGCTGGTCCGGACGGTTATTGAAAAGACCAAAGAGTGGATTCTGTCCGTACAGCTCGAACGCAACTATACCAAGCAGGAAATCATGATGATGTACCTGAACACGGTTTCGTTCGGTAACAATACCTATGGTATCAAGACTGCCGCTAAAACCTACTTCAACAAGGAGCCCTGGAACCTGAACGTACAGGAAGCGGCGCTGCTGGTCGGTATGCTGCAGAATCCTTCGCTCTGGAATCCGCGGACCCACGAAGAACGCGCCCTGCAACGGCGTAATGTCGTGTTGTCGCAGATGAAGAAATACGGGTTTCTGAACGACGAACAGTTTGTCAGTTACCGGGAGAAGCCGATTCAGCTGGACTTCAATATTGAAAACCAGAATACCGGTATGGCTCCCTATTTCCGGTCCGTGCTGAAACAGGAGTTACAGAAATGGATCGATGATTATAATGAAGCCAACGACACAGAGCTTGATCTGTATACGAGCGGCCTCCAGATCATCACCACGATTGATTCGCGCATGCAGACCTATGCCGAAGCGGCTGTCATGGAAAATATGCGTGACCAGCAAACCAAGTTTTACGAACACTGGCGCGGACGGAACCCGTGGGTTGAGAGAGATGCGAAGACCGGAAAATTCCGGGAGATTCCGGGCTTTATCGAATCCGTAGCCAAACGGACGGGGCGCTACCGGCAGCTTAAAGAACAGTATCCCGACGATGAAGATGCGATCTGGAAAGAAATGCGGCAACCGGTCAAAATGAAGGTCTTTACCTATGCCGGCAAACGCCACGAGAAGGACACGACCCTCAGCTCCCTTGACTCGATCCGGTATTACAAACGCATGCTGAATACGGGTTTCATGGCTATGGACCCGCGCGATGGCCACGTTAAGGCATGGGTTGGTGGGATCAACTTTAAGTACATGAAATTCGACCACGTCCGGCAGGGACGGCGACAGCCGGGTTCGACATTTAAACCGTTCGTTTATCTGGCGGCTCTCGATAATAACTATATGACGCCCTGCGACCACCTGGTTGATCAGCCGACGACCTTCGCTCCTTACGAACTAGGCAACGGGCCTAAGTCGTGGACACCTAAAAACTCAAACGGCAAATACAGCTATCGCTCGCTGTCGCTGCGTGAGGCCATCGGTCAGTCGATTAATACTGTCAGCGCACAGTTGATTAAGAAAGCGACCCCGGAAACCGTCGTAAACTACGCGAAACGGCTGGGTGTTTCCAGTGACCTGCTGGCGAATCCAACCCTTTGTCTGGGCACCAGCGATGTGTCGGTATACGAGATGGTAGCCTCTTACTGTACGTTTGCCAATGGCGGGTATCGTGTAAAGCCAATGCTTATCTGGAAAATTCTGGATAAGGACGGCAATGAACTGGCCAAGTTCAATCCGGAAGCCAAACAGGAAATCAGCGCCGACCGCGCTTATGACATGTTGTATCTGATGCGCGGCGCCGTTGAAGAAGCGGGCGGTACGGCAGCACGGCTACGGAGTCAGTATAAGCTGAGTGAAGGCGGTAACGAGATTGCCGCTAAAACCGGTACGACCTCTAATTATTCCGATGCCTGGTTTATGGGCATGACCCAGCACCTGGTAGCCGGTCTGTGGGTAGGCGGCGATGACCGGAGTATCCACTTCCGGAACATTGAGCTCGGTCAGGGCGGTCGTCAGGCTATGCCGGCATGGGGTTTATTCATGCAGCGGGTATACAAGGACCCGACGCTGCGGAAGTATAAGCCGGAACCCTTCCGGAAGCCCGACAAGTACAAAATCGACTGTGGAGGCTACTACATTGACTCAACACAGCGGTACGTGCCACCGAAAGTACTTAATTCCGAAGACGAAGATATCTTACAGTAACTTTTTCCGTCCATTTCTGGTTTTTCAGGAAGGAGAAGACTCGCTTACAACCCCGGCAGATCGCCTGTTTATAATGCATAAACAACGATCCCTGCCGGGGTTGTAAATGAATGAATAATGGACAATGAATAATGCGGCGTCAGCTACAGCCAGTACCTGGTCTCTTCAATTATCCGGTATCCGTTTTTCATTGTCCATTTTACATTATCCATTAAACGCATATGCCTATGCCGCCCTTTGATTATAAAGCCGAACTAGCCAGAATCCCGCATGAACCGGGTGTTTACCGCTATTTTGATCTGACCGGCGAAGTAATCTACGTCGGGAAAGCAAAAGATTTGAAGAACCGTGTCAGCAGCTACTTCGTTAAATCGAACCAGCATGACCGGAAAACAACGCGGCTGGTCAGTCAGATCCGGAAGATTGAGTTCACGATCGTTCATACCGAGTTTGATGCGTTACTGCTGGAAAATCAGCTCATCAAGCGTTATCAGCCGAAATACAATATCCTGCTGCGCGATGACAAAACGTATCCGTTTATCTGCGTGACAAACGAACCGTTTCCGCGTGTGCAGACGACCCGCCGTATTGACCGGAAACTGGGCACGTTCTATGGCCCTTTCGCCAATCTGAAGCCGATGTATACAGTACTGGAGATGTTCAGCCAGCTGTTTACGATACGTACCTGTAATTACCACCTGTCGAAAGAAAACATTGAAGAAAACAAGTTCAAGGTCTGTCTTGAATACCACATCGGTAACTGCAAAGGCCCCTGCGAAGGCAGACAGTCGCGGGAGGAGTATGATAAGGACATCGAACAGATACATCATATTCTGAAAGGCAACCTGAAACCTGCCCAGGACTATTTCAAGTCGAAAATGCTGGAAGCGGCGCAGGATCTTGCCTTTGAGCAGGCGCAGCAATACAAGGACCGGCTTGATATCCTGCAGCGTTTTCAGAGTAAATCAACGGTTGTGAATCCGAAGATCGAAAACGCTGATGTGTTTACGATTGCGTCGGATGAGTCGTGCGCCTACATCAACTTCATGAAAGTAGCTAACGGCACCATCATCCAGACCCACACCGTTGAGGTAAAGAAAAAACTGGACGAAAGTGACGCCGACCTGCTGACGATGATTATAATCGAATTCAGGAATCAATACGGAGCTGAGGCCAAAGAGATCATTACCAATATTCCGCTGGAGGCTGACCTGAAGGCCGAAATTACGGTGCCGCAGATCGGTGACAAAAAGAAACTGCTCGACATGTCGCTCAAAAATGTGCTGTATTTCCGGCGCGAGCGACAGGAAAAAGCCAACGCTGAAGCATCGGCGAACGCCAGCAAGAAAGACCGCGTCCTGATCCGGTTGAAGCAGGATCTTCAGTTGAAAACCCTCCCCCACCGGATTGAATGCTTTGATAACTCGAATATTCAGGGCACGAACCCCGTTTCGGCGATGGTATGTTTTATCGACGGTAAACCGGCAAACCGCGAATACCGCCATTTTTCCATCAAGACCGTGGTTGGCCCGAACGACTTTGCCAGCATGCATGAGGTCGTTACCCGCCGCTATACCCGCGTGCTCGACGAACAGACCGGCCTTCCGGATCTGATCGTGATTGACGGTGGCAAAGGCCAGCTCAGCGCCGCCTGCGAAGCCCTGAAAGGCCTGGACCTTTATGGCAAGGTCCCGATCATCGGCATTGCCAAGCGGCTTGAAGAAATTTACTTTCCCGAAGACAGCCTGCCGCTCTATATTGATAAAAAGTCTGAGTCGCTGAAGCTCATCCAGCGTATCCGTGATGAAGCCCACCGCTTCGCCATTACGTATCACCGCGACAAACGGAGCCGCAACAGCCTGATCAGCGAACTGGAAAATATTGAAGGAGTTGGTAAAAAGACCGCCGCCAAACTGCTCAAATTCTTCAAGGGAGTCACGAAAATACGGGAAGCATCCGTTGAGGAAGTTGCTGAAGTAGTTGGCGTTGACCGGGCAACTAAGATTAAAGCATACTTTGCTAATATGGAACAATAAGCGATAGCGGTAAAACCAGCCGGTAGCGGACTTTTACAGGGGAATGTATCATCTGTCAGATAACACCCCTTGTTCATGAAACGATTTGCTGCGCTTACTGCGCTACTGATTGCCCCGCTTTTGGCGTTTACACAACCAAAGATTGACGTTAAAAAGCAATTTGACATTGCTCAGGAGCATTACACCCGTATGCTGCAAACCCATACGGACCTTACCCGTTTTCCACAATCGACCAATCCGGACGGCTCACCGCGTGATATGAAATCAGACTGGTGGTGCAGTGGTTTTTTCGGCGGCTCGCTCTGGTATCTTTACGAATACACAAACGACCCGAAATGGAAAGAGGCGGCCCATACCTGGACAATGGCCGTTGAAAAAGAAAAGTTTAATACCCGGACCCATGACCTAGGTTTTATGCTCTACTGTCCGTTCGGAAATGGCTACCGGCTTACTAAGAACCCGCAGTATAAGGAAATCATGCTGACGGGTGCCAAATCGCTGGCAACGCGGTTTAATCCGCAGGTCGGAGTGATTAAATCATGGGAAAAGCTGGGTAAATATACCTATCCGGTGATTGTCGATAACATGATGAACCTGGAGTTCCTGTTTTGGGCGGCCCGCGAATCCGGCGACAAGACCTTCTATAACCTGAGTGTTACGCATGCCGATAATACGCTCAAAAACCATTTCCGCCCCGATAACAGCAGCTACCATGTCGTTTGTTATGGTCCAAACGGCGAGGTTGAAGCCAAGGTGACTCATCAGGGCTACTCTAATGAATCGGCATGGTCACGCGGTCAGGCATGGGCCTTGTATGGCTATACCGATATGTACCGCGAAACGAAGGATAAAAAATACCTCGCACAGGCGGAAAAAATCGCGGATTATATCCTGAATCACCCTAACCTTCCGGCCGATAAAATTCCGTACTGGGATTTCAATGCCCCGAACATTCCGAATGAAGAGCGGGACGCCTCGGCCGGAGCCATTACGGCGTCAGCGTTGCTGGAACTCAGCACCTACACCGGTAAAAAAGGGAAAGTATACTTTTCTGCTGCTGAGAAAATGCTGCAAAGCCTGTCCGGAGATGCTTATCTGGCGAAGCCCGGCGAAAACAACAACTTTATCCTGAAGCACAGCGTAGGCGCGAAACCGCTTAAGTCAGAAATTAATACTCCGCTGGTGTACGCCGATTATTACTACCTCGAAGGTCTGCTCCGTTACCAGAAACTAGCTAAACGCTGATCAGCTTGATGAAAACGTTCCCCCAATTAACCCTCTGCACGCTTACCGGCCTGCTGCTTATTGCTTGTGGCGGAACAAAAACCGACCAGAAAACAACGCAGACTATGCAAGTACCTCAAGGCACGTTCGGCCATGATATCGCGTTCCTGAAGCAACATAAGGATGTATTAGTGCTGACATCTCCCGATAATGATTCCGCACAGGTCGCTGTGATCGGCGATTATCAGGGACGCGTAATGACCAGTACGGCCAGCGGATCCGGCGGCAACAGCTTTGGCTGGATCAACTACAAACTTATTGCGTCCGGCGAACACCAGCCCCATATGAATGCCTTCGGCGGCGAAGACCGCATCTGGCTCTCGCCGGAAGGTGGTCAGTTTTCGGTGTATTTCAAGCCGGCTGCCCCGTTTACGTTTGATGAATGGCAGACGCCCGCTATCATTGATACAACTGCCTATACACTCGAGCGGTCAACCGGCTCAGAAGCGGTTTTCAGTAAAGCAGCTTCGCTGACAAATCATGCAGGTGTGTCGTTTGCTATCCGTATTGAGCGGAAGGTTTCCGTTTTTTCGAAAACAGCTCTTGCCGGGTTGTTTCCGGATACCGACCTGACCGGCGTTAAGGTTGTTGGTTATGAAACCGCCAATACGCTCGAAAACACCGGCTCTGACTGGCAACGCGACAAAGGTGTGCTGGGCATCTGGATTCTGGGTATGTTTACGCCGTCTCCGCAAACTACGATCATTGCTCCTTTTACCAGAACCTACTCCGCAAACCTTCTGCTGACTGATACCTATTTCGGTAAGGTCCCGGCTGACCGGCTGAAGGTGCTTGAACAGGCGGTACTTATGCGGGCAGACGGCAAACACCGGAGCAAAATCGGACTGGCAGGGTTGTCGGCACGGCCGTTCGCGGGTAGCTATGATGCCGGAAAAGGCGTCTTAACCATCGTTCAGTACGACCTGTCTCCGACCGGTGATTATCTAAAATCAACATGGGAGCACCATAAAGACCCGTATGGCGGCGATGCGCTGAACGCCTACAATGACGGCCCGCTTGCCGATGGCAGTCAACTGGGGCCGTTTTATGAACTGGAATCCAATTCGCCGGTTAAAGCGCTGAAAAAAGGCGAGAAGCTAACCCACCATCACCGGACGTTTCATTTTGAAGGTTCGGCTGAAAAACTGGCCCCGATTGCGAAGACTGTTTTAGGAATCGATCTTTTGAAGGACTTAAACTGGTGAGTGTTCCCCACAATGCAAAAGCCGGAAGCAGCTGATCGCTGGCTTCCGGCTTTTTTATGAGCAGGAACAGGGATTAATATTCCCAGAGACCGTGCTCAACTTCCATCAGTTCGTACTCTGTCTGGTATGATTTCATCAGACCGTCACGGTCACCAAACATACCGATCAGGTCGTTATCCTGCGGGTTTGATACTTTAGTAATGCGACCGTAGAATAACCGGAGATCAAAGGCATCGGCCAGATTTTTATGCTGCGCCTGGTTCTGCGGGTTATACCAGATAAATTTCTTAGGGTCGCTGCGGAACAGTTGGTCCAGATCCTTGTATTTGAAGGTAGCAACCGGTACTTCCAGACCAGCCTGGTTTTTATCAGCAGGCAGAAATAGCGTTACAGTCTGAACGTCGTAGAACAACCGTGAACGTTTCCGGTCAAAAATCCAGTCTTCCTTCACTTCCAGAATACTGAATTCGCGGGCCAGATACTCGTTATCCGATGACATCGGCTTCGGCGCGGCAGCAGCCAGCGCTGCTGAATCAACAGCCGGCTTTGGTGGTTCTACCGGCTGAACCGCCTTAGCACCTTTTTTGCCTTTGGCGTTTTTCGCCGTTGCTTTTTTCTTAGGAGCCGGTGTTCCCCAGCCGTCATCAGCCGGTTTGGCCTCTTTCTTCGGCGCTCCCCAGCCATCGTCAGCTGCCTTTTTAGGATCTTCTTTCTTTGGCTTATCCCAACCGTCGTTAGCTCCGGCGGCGCCGTCTTCCTTAAAACCGGCTGCGATTTCCTCCGCAGACAGACCACCAGTGGCATTCGGCTGCACAAGACGCTGCTGGAATTTCTCCGGCGCCATCTTCGTTTTCACCGAGTCGTTTTCGTAAGGTACCAGTAAACCGGCTTTAACAGCGTCGATCAGGTACTTTGAAATTTCGTTATTCTTCGAGAACATCGACTGATTCTGCTTCTCCTTCAGGTCGATCCGACGCCAAAGGGTTTTCTTCATCATGATATCGTTCTCGTTGATTGCCCGTACTGAAAGCGGGTTTGTACCATTACTGGCCTTCTCCTGCGCCACCGCACTACCTCCTGTCACCAGTAAGGCGGATACTACCGTTCCGGCAGCTACCGCTATCGTGTTGATTCGCAACATACGTTTCAATCCTTGATATTGTCTGACTTTCATTTTCACTATTACTAACGTGGAGTACGGGGTAATAGTATTTGATTTTTAGGATATTGAGCGAGTATTTTTCATACCCGCTCAACTATATTTTCAGGCTTAGTACAAGCCTACTGACTGCATTGGACGCCCCATTGATACATCGCTGATTTCACCACGGAAATTTCTGCGCTGTACGCCATTTACTTCAATGATCAGACGGTCACCCGGCTGCGCTTCTGCGCCGATTTCACCCAGCGAGCCTTGCGGGCCGCTGATTTCCACTGATTTCACGCGACGAGTACCACGCGCCAATGAAATTGTCAGACCCGTCACCCGATAATTGGCATCATCCGGCGAGTAGTTTTTGAAACTTTCATCAGCAATAGCAGCAACACGTACGTTACGGGCACTTGATGCCGGTAAGCCTCTTGCATTATCTGCTTTCTGACCACCCAGATAGTACTCAATCGTTGGCTTAGGCACCCGATTTACGCGGAAAGGCTCCGAGCCTAACCGGTTACCGGCGTTGTTGATGTTCAGCATCACGTTTGCCGCACTAGGCACAATCGTAATCTTACCTTTCTGGCCTGACTCGATAACGGCAGCACCGTCAGCTGTAAAGCTTGGGTTCCAGAGTGCACCCAGCTGCGGGCTTTGTACACTCAGTTTGTTAGCACAACCCAGATACAATGGAGGCAACGTGCCGGTTTCGATCTGATACGAAGGTTTGGCTACGAAATATTCTGCCTGAAGCGGCACCGTTTTCATACCAGCCGGCGTGTTGTAGCTGATTGAGCCTGTCAGCACGCGACGGGCCAGACCATTTTTGTCGTATGCACCACCTTGTGCCGTAAATTCGATAATACCTTTACCGCCATCCATCCGGACCGGTGCGCCGCTCAGGCTCATCCGTGGTGTAATGCCTGATGACGAAGCCGCCAGGAACATTTCGCCTTTGAATTTCGTACCGGCAACAACCACTTTCGATTCCATGCTCAGCATCGCCGAAATCTGGTCGAACTTAACGTCTTCGGCACCTACTTTCTGGGCCAGGGCGCTCAGTGTTTCACCTTCAATCCGACGGATTTCAGCCTGTTTCTGGCTCAACACCGCCAGGGCAGCCGGAACCGGCGTCTGGGCAAAGTTCAGTTCAGCAAAATCTTTGGTACGCTGCTCCGGAGAACGGCTGGCGATCGGATCGTCTTTGCCATCAGTAGCCAGTGACGGGTATTTCGTAGTCGAATATTTACCCATGTTCTGCAGATAGCTATCCAGATTTTTCTGAAGCTGATAAGCCGAACCATTCCGATTTGGGCCCACCATGATCTGCGCTACTTTTTCTTCTTCGCTGGCGTTTTTGATGTGACCGGTTTCATCAAGGCCACCGCCTGCTTCTTCAACGATCCGTTGTTTCAGCTGGTCGATTTCACCGATGATCACTGAAGTAATCTGGCGGACATCACCGGCCTGCTTAAATACGGCAACGTCGTTCGGACGGTTACCGGCTTTTTCAACAGCGGCCTGGATACTTTTTAACCGTTGATCGTTTGCCTGATTGACAGCCCCCGTTGACTGCTCAAGGCTATTGTTAAGGACAATGAATTTTTCCAGAATGGCCGATGTGACCTGAAGGGCCAGCAGCGCGGTCAAAACCAGATACATCATCCCGATCATCTTCTGACGGGGTGATTCTTTTGCACCTGCCATATACTATGGGTACTTTTCTTGGTGAAGTTTAGTGTTTTAACGATCAGCGTTTTAAAGCCGGAGAGGTCCTGCCCTAAAACGCTGTCACTTAATACCTTGCTTTTATTTCTGTCCGCGCATAGCAGTCAACATGCTGCCATAAACGTTGTTCAGCGACGTCAGGTTACCGGTCAGTTTAGACAGCTCATTCTTAAACTGCTGAGTATCCCGGCTGGCATCAGCCATATTCTGCATCGCAGCTGACAGATTACCATAGAAAGCATTCATAGCTTTCAGGTGTTTGTTTGTATCCTGTAATTCCAGTTCGTAAACGGCGTTCAGCGCGCCCATGCTCTGGGTTACTTTCTGGAACTGAGTGCGGTATTCTTTCGCGTCAGTCGTAGCATCAGCCATAGCGTTCATTGCCGTGATGGCAGTACCATATGACTTGTTCATGTCAGAAATTGCCTGAGCCGCCGTTTTCACGTTACGGGCATAGTCGTTAGTAGCTACCGTTGCATCGCTGATGTCACGCATTTTTGATACGCTGTCTGACAAAGTGCGGAAGCCGGTACCAAGCTTTTCGAATACGTCCGGCGTAATTTTCGCCTGAGCCAGCATCTGATCCATGTTAGCCGTCAGACCATTTGCCTGCGGTGCCTGCGCAACAGCCTTACGGGCTTCGCCCTTGTAGTCTTTTGCCAGTTCAGGATAAACGCGCTCCCACTCGTAATCAGATGAAGCAACAGGGAACAGGAAACTTTGGAAAGCATACAGACCGAAGATAACCGCTTCGATAATCAGACCCGCTGTCAGAAGCCAGCTGAGCGATGTAATATGCTGAATTTTGGCCATGGCGCCTAATACTACGATTGCGGCTCCGGCACTGTAAATGGTTGGTACTAGACGATCCCAGAAAAAGTTAGTTTTTCCTGCTGCCATGATGAAAGGGAAACTGTTAAAATGGGTAATTGATTGATTGTATGAAAGGAAAAATCTTAAGGCTTATTTACGACTGCTTCCTCCACGACCACTGCCACCTCCGCTGCTCTTACTGCTCTTGCTGCTGGCGCTAGAGCGTCCGCTGCTGCGTCCGCCTCCACGCGCTGAAGCTGCACGACCTTCGAGGTTATCCATTACGCAACGGAACCCGATGTAAGAACGTTTTGCATCTTCGTATTCGTAATAGCGTGTACCTGTTTCCAGATAGTACGCAATATCTTTCCATGATCCGCCGCGAACCACTTTGCGGGGCTCATCCGGATTCTGGTTGTCAGGGTTCATATCCCAAACGATGGCGTTGCTGTTGTCGGCATAGGCATCGCGGCACCACTCAGCTACGTTACCTGCCATGTTGTACAGGCCGTATTCGTTAGCGTTGTAGGCATTAGCCGGTGCCGTATACGGATACCCATCGGCATCAAAGTTACCACGCTGCGGCTTAAAGTTAGCCAGGTAGCAACCTTTACCGTTTGCCACGTATGGGTTACCCCACGGATATTTAGCTCCGTTTTTACCGCCACGGGCTGCCCATTCCCATTCAGCCTCTGATGGCAGGCGGAAACGTGGTGACTGGAACATGCCTTCTTTAGTACGGTAGTCGTTATAAAGCGAAGTACGCCAGTTACAGAAATGCTGTGCGGCTTTCCAGCTTACACCAACAACCGGATAGGTGTCGAATGCAGGGTGGGTATAGTAATACTCCAGCATCGGGTCACCGTTGTGATAGGTAAAGTCGTTTTTCCAGACCGTAGTATCCGGATAAAACTTTGTCATAATCTCTTCTTCTCCCAGAACAGATACAGAATCGGCCAGCAGTGCATTGACATACTGACGATACTCATGGTTGGTGATCTCCGTATCATCCATGTAGAATGAGCTGATGGTCACCCGGCGATTCATGTTGATTTGAGTAGCAGCAACATCTTCGTCAGCCTGACCCATAATAAACGAGCCAGATGGGATAAGAACCATTCCGTAAGGCGTTGTCTGCTTCCAGCCTTTCCGGCCTTTGTCAGCGGTTACTTCACCGTTGTTAACCCCTACTTCGCCACTACCACCTTTGCCACCCCCAAACTTGGATTTGATAAAGCCGCAACTCTGCATCAGCAGAACCACTGCCGCGACCATTACCCCGCGAGTTGCGCGAATTGTCAACCAGTTGTACTTCATCTTTATTGGTACGTTAAATCCTTCTTGTGCAAGACCGAACTAAAAACGAAAATCAGTACGGTTATTGTATGCTATACTTTTTTATTGCAATAATTCTGTGCAACGACCTGATTCCGGCTATTGTCAACCCCTGTCAGTCAGCCCAATCACCTCAAAAATACAACCCACACTGCAAACAGCCTAACAATAATTCTGCCAATTTGTTGATAATCCCGTTTTTTATATCCAAAACCTTCATTTAGTTCCTTTTTATACTGACTATGAAGTATTTGGATCCTCAACGTACGAATAGCATTCCTGTTTCCCTTTCTGTTAATACCGGAACCGGGGGGTCCGTACAACCGGCTTTTTACGGCCGTCCGGTGTTGGTAAATTGTAGCTTACCAGAATTTCGTGTGACCCCGGGCTTTTACCTACATATGAGTTTGTGGTAAAATCGAAGGCATACCCTAACCGCAATGACTTATTAGCCAGCAGGTTTACACCAATCGTACCCGAGAAAGCATCTCCCTGCCGGTAGGATACACCAAGCCAGTAACGGGTGTCGTATGTCAACAGAATATTGCCGGTAATCGACGAGGCTTTAATGTTAGGCTGCGGATCAACCACATACTGGTATAAAATAGACGGCTGTACATCCAGATCGTAACCGATACCCAGCCGGTAACCGGCCGATAAATAAGCCGTTTTGCTCTGGGGAATGATGGAACGGCCGTTTTCAAGCGTAGCACTCGCATTATTCAGGTGCACAACGCTCGCACCGATCCAGTAATCAATGGTATTGTAATATACGCCGGCCCCAAAATCAGGACGGGTTTCCATGAAACGGCCGGTTGGCAACAGCGGATCCGTTGGGTCGGCCGCACGGAGCTTAGCATAATCTATGCCACGGGCATACAGGCCCGCCTGTGCCCCGATAGCCAGCGTACCTTGCTTCAGATTAATGCGGTAGGCATACGATACTTCTGCGGCCTGGTTAATAAACGGTCCCAGCTTATCATTCAGCAGGTAAACCCCTACTCCGCTTTTAATTTTGGTAAGCGGTGTATTAAAGGAAAGCAATTGTGTGCCGGGAGCGCCGCCGTCATTATAGGTTGACTGATAACCAGCCCATTGTGTACGGTGTGTCAGCTGAAACCGGCTGACACCCTCAGAACCAGCAGCAGCCGGATTGTAGTACAACGGGTTAAACATGAATAAGCTGAACTGCGGATCGTTCTGACCGTATGAACCATACGACACGCCAAGCAGCAAGCACGTAAAAACGTAAAGTATGCGCCCCATATTCGACTTTTAAGGGATTGAGTTCGGGTAATAATTAACGCAATTTAGAAATTCAGCCCACTTTTTATACGTTACCTCCGCTGATCCACGCAAGTAATCTGATTTCCTGAGTGCTGTTAACAGCCAATTTTGTTCGACTTATTTCTTAAACGCCAAATCTCTGAAATTATTGGCACAAAAAAAGAGGTCGAATCTCTAAAATCCGACCTCTTCCTTAACTCACTATCCCTACAGATTGTTGGCCTTTTTGATATATAACTCCAGTGCACCGGTCATCGACGGGGCATTTGGCAACGGAGCCTCAATATCAAGAATTAAGCCGGCTTCTGTAATCGCCTTGGCGGTTGTCGGCCCGAAAGCCGCCATACGAATGTCGTTTTGTTTGAACTCCGGAAAGTTATTGAACAGCGAGGTAACACCTGACGGGCTGAAAAAGGCAATGATGTCGAATGACTGGATATCGACATCGGATAAATCCGTCGATACCGTTTCGTACATTACCGCTTCTGTCAGATGCAGACCGCTGATATCCATAAACTCAGGAATATCGTTATGCCGGATGTTCGAGCACGGGAATAAAAACTTCTCTGTCTTGTGCTTTTTAATAAGATCAAAAAGCTCAACAGCCGTTTTTGTGCCTGAAAAAATCTTGCGCTTCCGGATGACGATATACTTCTGTAAATAATTTGCCGTCTGCTCAGAAATACAGAAATATTTCATGTCGGCCGGTACTTCGATACGGCCTTCCTGACAGATCCGGAAAAAATGGTCGATCGCATTCCGGCTGGTGAAAATGATAGCCGTATGATCGAGGATGTTTATCTTTTGTCTACGGAAATCTTTATACGATACGCCTTGAATTTGAATAAACGGCCGGAAATCAATGGTGATGTTAAATTTACTGGCTAAGTCGAAGTAAGGTGATTTCTCGTCAGCGGGCCGTGACTGGGTTACCAGCACTTTGGAAACTTTTGTCAGCCGGCTTGCCGATGACTGCGTGCTTATTTCATTCATTGACAATACTTCTTTTGACGTTCAGAGTCGGATGCCGCAAAGGAAGTGCTCAAAGTGCAAAGCGCACCCCAATGAGCAAGGGCACTAATTCTACGATGCAAAGGTACGAAATTAAATAGAGACTTTTTACTGATGCTGCATTTGTAAATACAACGTATAGCAATACAAGACGTCCGACATAGAAGATTATAAACGGGATTTGCAGATAAGCCCCTATCGATGCCGGATCGTGTATGTTGAAAACCAACGCAGTAAGTAGTATTGCAATTGTGGGAAAGAAAATAGAAGAAGCCTGAAGAATTTTAAAATAATGTAGATTCGTTATACTCTCCAGACGATATAAACTACCGATTGACTGCAGTGCAACGTATTTTCCCATCATCAATAAAAAGGCAATTCCGCTAACCAGGAAAAAATCAATGATCAGCGACGGCAGCTGGCGGCCCTGCAACATGAGGGTACGCGACGCAAACACGTCGATATCCAGATCCTGGACAAACATTATCAGAAACCCGATCACAAAACTAAGATTCAGCGTAAACGCGATGGTTGCCCGGTTCAGCTGCTTGTTGATTACAAACTGCTCGTCGCGCAGGCGCAGGGCAAATAAATCGTGCAGGCTGAAGAAGCTCAGAAAGGGACGGCGGAAGAATGTAAACAGAAATGCGTGTGTACCGAGCAGAAAGATCAGCGCCAGCCCGAAGAAATCGTCGTAGACCGTATGTGGCCTCGGCAATACGCTCAGGTTGTCGTCGCTCAGTACTACCGCCTTCTGGCTGGCAGACTTCGGATAACCGATAAATGCCTGTTTGTTTTCAATTCCCGGAGGTCCGTAAAGCGTCAGAAAAAGCTGTGGTTTCCGATATACTTTATACAGGCTGTCGATGCTCATCACCAGCCAGCTTCCCCCCGGCAGTTTTTGCTTCAGCGCTGCATCCAGAAATACATAACAATCCTCCTCACTCCAGACCAGCAGTTTGTAGTTCCGGTTACTTTCCAGATCTATAAATGCACTCACCGAAGGTAATTCACTATGCTGCTCGACAATGAACGGGATATAGGCTTTGTTGGCCTCGTCATAGACCTGCCAGTCATCGCGGATTGAGTGTACCGGATAATAACGTCCGCCCGGACCGATACCGTTGCGTGTATTACCGGCTCCGCGCCCGGTCTGTGCCAGTGATACCTGCCCAATTCCTACTATACACCAAAAAAGCAGCCAGACGCGCAACAGCATAGTTTTGAAAACGAAATCGGGGTGGTAAAACAAGCGAAAGTCAGCGGGCTTCATCGTAACGAGTTGACTTTCGATTGCCTTACGGCCCCGATTAAAATACATAGTATGGTGATTATTTACCCAGGGCTTTCAGCATGGTTTCGCCGATAAGTGCCGGAGAATCGACCACGAAGATGCCGCACTCACTCATGATTTTCATTTTGGCAGCAGCCGTATCGTCAGCACCGCCCACGATCGCACCGGCGTGTCCCATCCGGCGGCCTTTAGGGGCAGTCTGACCGGCGATAAAGCCGACAACCGGCTTCCGGTTACCATCAGCCTTGATCCAGCGGGCAGCTTCAGCTTCCATGCCGCCGCCAATCTCACCGATCATAACAATCGCTTCGGTTTCCGGATCGTTCATCAGCAATTCAACCGCTTCACGCGTTGTTGTGCCGATAATCGGGTCACCACCGATACCGATAGCCGTTGTCTGGCCAAGACCTACTTTTGATAACTGATCTACGGCTTCGTATGTCAATGTACCTGATTTCGAGACGATACCAACTGTACCTTTCTTGAAAATAAAGCCCGGCATGATACCTACCTTACATTCGTCAGACGTCATAACGCCCGGGCAGTTAGGCCCGATCAGACGAACATCCTTACCCTGCAGGTATGCTTTAGCCGTTACCATATCAGCCGTCGGAATACCTTCGGTGATACAGATAATCACTTTAATACCGGCATCAGCAGCCTCCATGATCGCATCAGCCGCAAAAGCAGGTGGTACGAAAATGATCGATACGTCAGCTCCTGTAGTATCAACGGCATCTTTAACAGTATTGAATACAGGCCGGTCAAGATGAGACTGACCGCCTTTACCAGGCGTTACACCACCAACAACGTTGGTGCCATATTCGATCATTTGCTGGGCATGAAAACTCCCCTCAGAGCCGGTAAAGCCCTGTACAATAACTTTAGAATCTTTGTTAACTAAAACACTCATGATAAAGTCCGTAGATCGTTGGCGTTGCGTTTGGAAGCCTTTGAATTATATGCAAAAGCCGGGGCAAAAGTAGTAATTATCGCTGAACAGTGAACCTTAGATTGCAGGATTTCAGATTTACATGGCCATAATTCGACAATTTCTATAGAAAATACCCGCGTCAATTGTCTTTTTTTTCGAATTTATCAGCCGGTTTTTATTGACTCTGCTGCCGATAACTGTAACTTTCGGCATGATTCTTTCCAATGTCATTTCCGACGCCGTATTGGCTTGCACAGGTATTGGCGTTTTTTGGCATTACCACCAGCAAACCCCGATTTTCAACCGCTTGCTTTGGGGCTTCTTCTTTTTACTGATTTCACTGACCGCACTTGTAGGGGTTTTCCGCTTCGCCGGCTTCGACGGCGTTATCGGGCTGCACCAGTCGGCGCAGGTGCTGGCCGGAAGCTTAGGTGTAGTTTGTGTCGTTATGGCTGTCTGGGCCCTTGTCCGCCGTGTATCGCTGGGTATCATTGCTTTTGCAGTCTCGCTTATTATCGGCCTGTTTCTTTTCTTTATACTCCTCCTGCCGCAGGTAGCTCCGTTTGCTAAAGTTGTCGCCTCGCTCGGTATTCTGATCGTGATGCTACTGGGTGTATATGGTTTGCTGCAGCGCGATATCCGGTCGGTCTGGATTATTGCCGCCGTCATGATCATGGGGCTGGCAACCAAAACCCCGTCACTTCCTCAGCCGATCAACCCTGTCGACTTTTACCATTACGCGCTCGTCTGTGCGCTGCTCTGTTTCGGTAAGGCTACCCAGCACATTGACTAACTTTTTCCGGCAACCATGGCCGCTTACGGGTTTCTGTGTAACTGCCGTCCGGCAGTATACAAACACGATTCACCAATGAACGCGCCGATTAATACGCAAGACCCTGTTCTGGCTGCAAAAGCCATTAAACTCCGTTATGTCAGTGACACCATGCCCGGCATCCTGCGCCAGCGGGCTAATGACCATTTTGTTTATGTAAATGCGAAAGCGGAGCCCGTTGAGGATGAAGCCACGCTGGAACGTATCCGTAAAATGGCCCTCCCGCCCGCCTGGGAGCATGTCTGGATTTGCTCCGCTCCGAACGGCCACCTGCAGGCTACCGGCATCGATACCAAAGGACGGAAACAATACCGCTATCACGTCCGCTGGAACGCTATGCGCAGTGATTCCAAGTTTACCCGCATGATTGCTTTCGGCGAAAAACTACCCCTGCTGCGTAAACGCCTTCAGGAAGATTTACGCGTGCGTACGCTCTCCCGCGAAAAAGTGATTGCCGTTGCACTGAGCGTGATGGAGCAAACACTGATCCGGGTCGGTAATGCGGCATATGAAAAGGAATACGGATCATATGGCTTAACCACCCTCAAAGACCGGCATGCCAAAATAGAGGGCAGCGCCGTGCGATTCAGCTTTAAAGGCAAAAAAGGGATATACCACGACATTACCCTGCGCGACCGCCGCCTGGCACGCCTGGTGAAAGCCTGCCGGGATATTCCCGGTAAAGAACTGTTCCAGTATCTCGGCGACGACGGTAACCGCCACAGCATTGACTCGGGTATGGTTAATGCGTATCTGCAGGAAACAATGGGCGACGAATTTTCGGCCAAGGATTTCCGGACCTGGGCCGGTACGGTTAATGCCCTGCGGCTGCTGATTGATCTGGAGCCCTGCCAGTCGGAGAAGGAGGCGAAAAAAAATGTGAATACGATCCTTGACGAAGTCTCCCACCGGCTGGGCAACACCCGCACGGTATGCCGGAAGCATTACGTACACCCTCAATTGCTTGAAGCCTATGAGTGCAGCGATCTGAATCCGTATTTCAAGCAAAAGAACCGCTACCGGCAAACCGAAGCATACGGCCTTGACGGCGTTGAAAAGCTGCTGCTCCGTTTCCTGAAAGACAAACAACCAGCCTGATTATAAAGCCTGTAAAAAAAAATCAGGCATCGGCATTGACATTACGAAGACTTTCGTACATCTTTACTACGAAATTCTTCGTAGATACTATGAAACCAACAGATGCTGAACTGGAAATCCTGCAGGTACTCTGGTCAAAAGGCCCGAGTACGGTACGGCAAGTCCATGATGAACTCATTAAGACACGGGATGTCGGCTACACGACGACACTCAAACTCATGCAGATTATGCAGGAGAAAGGCATTCTGAGCCGCACAGAAGATGCCCGGTCCCACGTGTACCACGTCCTGATCGGCGAGGAGGAAACCCAGAAAAGCCTCCTCGGCCGGTTTGTCGAAACCGCCTTCCGCGGATCGGCCACTAAACTGGTTATCCAGGCGTTAGGTCAGCACAAAGCCAGCCGTGAGGAGCTGGACGAAATCCGCGCACTGCTGAACCAGCAACTCAACCAGAACTCCCCTGACTAAACCTTAAACACATTTCACTAATGAACATGCAGCAGTTTTCACACCCGGCAATCTGGGCTCTTGGCTGGATGCTGGTCCATGCCCTCTGGCAGGGTTTTGCCCTGGTACTTCCCGTGGCTATTGGTTTTCACCTGCTCCGGAAACGAAATGCCCGTCTGCGCTACAATCTTGGCGTTGCCACGCTGCTGGTACAGGTCGTGGTATCAGCCGGTACATTTTTCTATTACTACTGGCCGCTCCGGAATATCCGGACCGCTTCAGATCTGACGCTCCGGTCATTGCCCTATACCTTCACGCCTACCCTACAGATTCAGGCGACTCACCTGCCCTGGTATTCAGCTCTACAGCAGTTTGTTGAAAGCCACATGCCCGAAATTGTCGTATGCTGGCTGATCGGCGTGGCAGTGTTCATGATCCGGCTGGCGGGCGGGTGGCTGTATCTGCAACACCTCAAACGCACGGCTCACCGGATTACAGACAAGGCGGTGCTTGACCTGGCAGCGGCTTTACAGGAATACCTGGGCCTGACACGGGCCATCCACATCACTGAATCAGCCGCCATCCGTGTTCCGATGGTGATTGGTATCATTAAACCGGTGGTTCTGTTGCCGGTCGGTCTGGTCAGCGGGCTTAGCCTGCGGCAAGTGGAAGCTGTACTAGCCCATGAGTTTGCTCATATCAAGCGTGCCGACTTTGCCATCAATATCCTCCAGTCGGTTATTGAAGTGCTCTTCTTTTTCCATCCTGCGCTGTGGTGGTTGTCGGCCCGCGTCCGCGAAGAGCGCGAACTTTGCTGCGATGATATTGCCATTGACGTATGCGGGGATGCCCGTATTCTGGCCCGGGCCCTTGCCGATGTCGAAGAGTTTGCCCAGTCACCGGCACTGGCCATGAGCCTCGCCTCCAACCGGAAACAGTTGCTGCACCGGGTACGCCGGATGCTGGGTGTGCCTGTGAAACCGTTTATCTCGAACCGCAGTCTGGCCGGTCTGACCCTGGCAACCATCCTGCTGTTCAGTGTTTCGGTGTATGCCGTTCAGGAAAAAATTGACGATGAGGTAAAACCTAAATCAGCAAGCCGCCCAAAGAAAACCGGCAAAACCGAGATTGTTTTTTCAGATGATAAACAACTGGAATCAGTTGTCTGGAACGGAGAAACGTTTCCGGCAGAACGCGTGGAGAAGATGCAAAAGCTGCTGAAAGACCTGGAAACAGGCACTATTCAACTGACCAGCGTACAAAATCCGGAGGAGCAGGAATTACTGGCAAATCTGATGGAAAGCCGGCAGCGAACAACTGAGGGAACACTTCAACGGGACAGCTTTGCGGGAATTTCGTCTGTTACAAACACCCTTATGCTTGCACAAGCGGCGAATATACAAATCACGGATTCAGTATTAACGCCGGATGGATGGGCTAAAGTTACAGATTACGCCATTTCGATTGACTCACTTCCTGATGAATATTCCTATAAAGAACGTGCGCGGATTGACAGAAAGCTCCAGTATGAACGCCAGATGCAGCGGCAACGGTTAAGCGCAGATCAGGCTGACAGTCTCCGGCGTGCTACCGAATCACTCCAGCGGCAGATGGAAGCACTTCAGTTGCAGCAGGAACGGGAGAACTTTAAGCTGGAAGAATTTCAGCGTAAGGAAGAGCTGCTCAGCTGGAAAAAGCAGAAACTGATGGAGCAACGGGCAGCAGCCATTGACAAAAGCCGGCAGTCACTCTACAGTACAAAGCAACCGCTTTCCGAGGCAGACATGGAAAAGATGGTACGCGATGGCGAGGCAAAGATAAAGGAAAGCGAAGCTCAGATTGAGGCATTGAGCAAGGATATGGAAAAGCTGAAACAGACGCAGGAAGAAATCCGGCAGCCGTATCAGAAACTGGAACGGCAGATGGAGCAACTCGAACGGCAGCAGGAATTGCTGATGCGGCAACAGGAACGGCATTTTGACGCAATGGCAGATGCAGACGTGCACGTAACAGGTTACGGCGTTTTCCGGACACCGCGTGCAGCAAGAGCCCCAAGAGTTCCCCGAATGTCAGATGAGAACGTTCGTATATCAGGCTATGCTGTTTCACGGGCACCGCGTGCCGCAAGAGTTCCCCGCGTGCCTCGTGCTCCCCGCGCTGTCAGCGGTGTGCCGATACCGGCTACGCCGCCAGAACCCTCAGGTGTACTGGCTCCGGCCGCTCCGCTGGAACCCGTTACCGTTGAAGGCCATCTCCTGCCCCCCGACCCGCTTGACCCGGTTACCGTCGAAGGAAGGCCGGCTCCTCCACGGATTCAGAAAGCACCGCGCACCAAATGGAAGCGCATAGCCGTGCCGCCAAAAGCCCCGAAGCCAGCCACCGCTCCTAAACAGGAGAACGATTGATGATACTGTAAAATGGACAATGGATACTGTAGAATGAATAACAGGCAAATGACCATTATTCATTCTACAGTATCCATTGTCCATTAAGCCACATTACTCAATCTCGATCACCACATCCTTTGTCAGCGGATGGGCCACGCAGGTAAGCACATAGCCTGCTTTCAGCTCTGATTCAGTCAGGCCATCTTCTTCATCGAGTTTGACTTTGCCCGACGTGCACATACCCAGACAGGCTGTACACATCCCTGCCTGACATGAATACGGCAAATCAATATCCAGTTCCAGGGCCGCCTCCAGAATGGTCTGGTGCGGGGCCACCGGAAATTTGTACTCACTACCTTCGTACAATACCGTTACTTCCGGCGAACCGCTGCTTTCCTCGGTTGTATTTTCAACCACCTCGCCGGGCGTTGGGGCCGCCGTCAGGAAGCTTTCTTTACTGACACGGTCAGCCGGTACGTTCAGAATCGACAGCGCATTGCGTACCTCATCCATCATACCATCCGGCCCGCATAAATAGAAACTGGCCGATTGCCGTTCAGCAGCCGGCATATTTTCCAGCAACCTCACCAGCATGTGCTGGTTCAACCGGCCGGACAGGCCGCTCCAGCCATCATTTGGCTGACTCAGCACGTGCGTAACCTGAAAGCGATTGGCTCCGTATGCCTGCTCCATCGCATTCAGATGGGCCTTGAAGATGATCGAATCCTGATTCCGGTTGCCATAAATAAGCCACACGTTGCTTTTCGGCTCGGTATGCAGAATCGATTTGGCCATCGAGAACAGAGGCGTAATACCGCTACCCGCTCCGATCAGCACAACCTGCCGGCTGTTACTACCGTCGAGCTTCGGCACAAACGTACCCATTGGTTCAAGGCTCTCCAACACATCACCCGCTTTCAGACGATCCAGGAGATAATTGGAAACCAGACCGCCCGGCACCCGTTTGATGGTTACAGACAACGATACATCCGTGTGCGGTGAGCTTGACATGGAATACGAGCGGCGTACTTTCTGGCCGTTGACGGTCATCAGAAAGGTCAGGAACTGTCCTGGCTGGTAGCGAACTTCTTCGTTGATCGGATGCCAGAAGCTGACCGTTACAGCATCCGGCGTTTCACGCGTAATATCTTTTACTTTCAGAAAATAACGACTTGCCATAATTGACGCGATGCAACACGGCCTCTCCGGCACATGTTGTACTTGATAATTGACTAGTGAGGTTGTTTATGTAACAACGACCTGTCAGCTGTAGTTTGTAAAAAGAAAAAATTATCCGTTTTGCGTGAGCAGCTGCCGGTGATACTGTACCAGCCCATCGCCTGGTGCTTTGAGGATAGTACCCATCCGGCAACCGTTTCCGGTTACCTCCGCCCGCAGGATATCCGCAAAATAATACGCAATTGAGCCGACAAAGTGTACCGGCCACGTAGCGGCTTCCGGAAATGACGTTACATAAATAGTCAGGAAATCACGGAACGCCTGACGGACCAGCTGCTGTATGTAAGGATGTGCCAGATGCTCCGACAGGAACGGCGTAAATGCCGCAAAATACCGGTTCGGAAAGGGTTTCCGATAGGCGTTTTCGAGTAGCGTGGCGCGGTCAAGATCATACCGGCGGTCGAAGGCCGCTTTCAGGTCAGCAGGCATACGGTTCTGGAAGGCATCACGCACGAGCGTTTTCCCTAAATAGCCGCCACTGCCTTCGTCACCGAGCCAGAAACCCAGCGGCTGCCCCCAGCGAACAATATCGTGCCCGTCGTAACAACAGGCATTCGAGCCCGTTCCCAGGATACAGACAATTCCCTGTTCCTGCCCGGCTGCCCCTCTGGCTGCTCCCACCATATCACTGGTAACCTCAACAGCGGTCAGGTTCGGAAACAAGGCCCGCAATGCCGTTTCTACTGTTCCGCAGGAAGCAGGACTGTTGCAGCCTGTACCGTAATAATAAATCCGGCTAACAGCGGTCGGGTCAAGCGAGGGAATCAGTTGCTCCCGTAGTTTTGTGATGATCTGTTCCGGATCTTCAAAATAAGGATTAATGCCGTCGCTAATCATCTGCTGCGCCGGTCCGGAAGGGGTTAGTAGCCGCCAGTCTGTTTTGGTTGAGCCGCTGTCTGCCAGTAAAATCATATGGTTTCAGTACCTGTTCGTCCGTTGAAGTAACTTCATATACGAATCAGGCGTATCATTCGTTTATAGATATGCATCAGGCCAGCCGGCCGACTGCCGCAAACCGTCCGAAGACCTGTTCCGTATGCGGGGCATCGGCGAGTTCATCGGTTAAGTCCTGGCCAGCCCAGTGCTCATAATGCCTGCCATTACGCCAGAGCCTTGATCCGGTTACATCGTAGATAATTCCGCGAAAAGCAATCCAGATTTCTTCGCGGTCTGATCCATTCCGTAAAGCAAGCTGTGCGCGGCTGTAAGCAGGTAATTCGTTCACTATTTCTTTTATTAACTTAGCAACACCCGTCAGCAAATCATCGTACTAATTGACAGTTCATCCCGTCAAATATCCGTCTTACGCTGACTCCATTTGCGAATGCACACAAATTTACTGTATCTTTAACCACTTGTGTTACGATTACTAACAATCATGAAAAAGACCTCGCTTGTAGCCTTTTCTTTATTAGTGGGCTTATTCGTTATCATGTCAGGGTGTAAAAAACCCGTTACACCACCTGTATCTGAACGGATTGCCAAAGCCTGGACTGCCCGCATCGTTGACGAAAACCAGACAACCGTTTACACGCGGGGAGGCACCAATAATGTCCGCCCGGGCTATTCAAGCTTTAAAATAGACCTCAGCAGTGCCACAACGGCCAGCCTGGTTGAATTTGACGGCAGTAAGTTTACAGGACAGTGGTCTGTACCGAGCGATACCCGACTGGTACTGAGCAACCTGAATCCGCAACCGACCGGTACCAACGGTACGATCGAATTTACCATCAACAGCCTGACGGATACCGAACTGAAACTGACCCGTACAACGGCCAGCCAGAAAACCGGCGGTACGATCAACGTGTATACGCTTTCAAATCCGTAAGCGGAAACGAACATATTTTCTTTCTAAGCCGTTTCTTTCAGGAACGGCTTTTTGTTATTACCATCCGCTCAGCCAGAGCATTCAGTATACTTATGACAGATTTGAAAGAGTTAGGCGAATTCGGCCTGATTGACCGGATCCGGCAGGCAACCCCTCCACCGGTCCGCCCCGAAACAATCCGGGGTATTGGCGACGATGCCGCCGTTTTCGATTTTGGCGGCGACGAATTTGGCCTGATTTCGACGGATATGCTGCTCGAAGGCATTCACTTCGACCTGACCTACGTGCCGCTAAAACACCTCGGCTTTAAAGCAATTGCCGTTAATGTGTCCGACATTGCCGCCATGAACGGCATCCCAACACAGGTAACGGTCAGCATCGGTATAAGCAGCCGTTTTCCGGTAGAGGCAATTGATGAACTGTATGAAGGCATCCGCACTGCGTGTGAGGCCTATAAAGTAGACCTGATCGGCGGGGATACGACGTCATCGCGTACGGGGCTTACTATTTCAGTTTCGGTACTGGGTAAAGTACCGAAAGACCTGATTGCGTACCGGAATACGGCACAGGCTAACGATGTTATTTGCGTAACCGGTGATTTAGGCGCGGCTTACATGGGTCTGCAATTGCTTGAGCGCGAGAAACAAGCCTATATGGCCGATCCGAATATGCAGCCGGAGTTGTCGGAAGAACGTTCGTATCTGCTGCAGCGCCAGCTCCGTCCCGACGCCCGGACCGACATTGTTCATGAACTGCGGGATCTGGGCCTGCGCCCGACCGCTATGATTGACATTTCCGACGGACTGGCTTCTGAGGTCATGCACCTGTGCCGGCAGTCGAATACCGGTGCCGTCATTTTTGACGAAAACGTCCCGATTGATGATCAGACCCATCTGGCGGCCACCGAATTTAAGATCAGTGCGCTGACGGCGGCGCTGAACGGCGGTGAAGATTACGAGCTTTTGTTTACCGTCCGCCCGCAGGAATTTGAGGTTTTGAAGAATCATTCCCGCATCACGGCCATTGGCTACATGACTGCCGACCCGAGTCAGATCATTCTGTCGACCCGCGCCGGTCAGCATTCGCAGCTCCGCGCGCAGGGCTGGGGCCATTTTTAAGGTAGATCAAGCAAAAAGCGGCTCAGGGCCGCTTTTTGCTTATTTCAATCACTCCGTAAAGATCGCCAGCCAGGTTTTCACGCCCTCCACATAATTGCCCAGCCGCAGGTTTTCGTTTGCCGCATGCTGGTTATTGTCCAGATTCACCATCGGCACGTGAATGGCCGGAATATTTAAGGTGCGCAGGAACGGTACAATCGGAACCGAGCCGCCCGTCATCCGGATCTTGATCGGATCACGGCCAAACGCCCGCTGCATGGCATGGGTCAGCCACTTGTCTTCAATACCGCCGAAATCGGTCCGGAAGGGCAACATGGCCGCTTCACCGGACTTCATCTGAATAAGCTTCGGGTATTGCGCCCGCTCGGCTTCCGTCGGTTCGTGATCAATCACCTGATAGCCCCGTTGTTCAATATGCTGCCGGATCAGCGCTTTCAGGCGCTCAGGGTCCGACTCAGGTACCAGCCGCAGGTCAAGCTCGGCAATCGCCTTATCCGGAATAACGGTTCCGGCCTGCTTACCAACGTTGGCGCTCGACAAACCACGGATGTTCAGCGACGGATATTGTAGCGCTTCCTGATAATTCCGGCCCACTTTGTCGGGTGCGGCAAAGCCCAGTTTCTGCTGAATTTCAGCCGGATCGTCGGGCACGGCAGCGAGAATTTTAGCCGCCGCTTCGTCAATGGTAACACCGTCGTAATAGCCCCGAATCGTTACCCGGCCGTCTTCGTCTTTCATACTACCCAGTAACTGTGCCATCCGGAGAGCCGGATTCGGGGCATAATTCCCGTAATGACCACTGTGTTGCGCCCCGCGCGGGCCGTAGGTTGTGAGCGTAACCGTTGCGATGCCGCGGCAACCATAGACCAGCGTCGGCTGGTTTGACAAATGCCGGCCTCCATCCATGATCATCATAAAGTCGGCAGCCAGCTTGTCTTTATAGGCCAGTACAGCGTCGGCCAGGTACGGCGACCCGATTTCTTCCTCACTGTCCAGAATCACCTTGATGTTGTACCGGAACGGAATTTTCTCTGCCTGTATGGCCGTCAGTGCGCTCAGCAGCATGACAATCGGCCCTTTATCATCCGACGACGACCGGCCGAAAATACGCCAGTCGGGGTCGTATTTCGACTGAAGCAGCGCCCAGTCGATAGCCTCCCACTGGTTACCTTCCGCCATTTTTTTCTTCAGCACCGGCTTATACGGCGATTCCTGCTGCCAGTCGGCGGGGTTAACCGGCTGGCCGTCGAAGTGCATGTAAAACAGCAGCGTTTTCAGCTGACCTTTCGGCGTCACATCGGCTTTGTGTTCTGCAAACACCAGTGGGTGGCCGCCCTTTGTGGGCAATACCTCAACGGAGAACCCTCGCTGCGCGAAAGCCTGTTTCAGCCAATCGACATTCGGCTGTATATGGGCATCAATGTGGGCATTATTCGGCAGCGACAGAAAGTTGAACAGATCGCCGTACGACTTACGTACGTGTTTCTGTGTGATCGTTTCCAGTTGGTCGGGCGTCAGCGACTGGGCGTATCCCGGCCTGACAAGGCTTGTGATGAGTATAAGGCTAAACAGCAGTTTTTTCATAATACCTTAAAAATAAGCGTATTTTGATTTTCTGCTATAAGATCCTGCATTTTCATGTGCCTGCCTGTTTAAAAAGCCCGTACAGATACACATAATCACGGTTTTAGTATCGTCTTACCGATCGCTACCTTTTCAATCTCAGCACGGTTCATCCGTTCGGGCCGCGAGCCGCCATCAACAAACAGCTGCGCCTGATCTTTCGCATGCGGGTTCATAAAATACCCGGACTGGCCGGTCGGCAACACGCTGCGGCCCGTTTCCGGCTGACCGAAATCAACAATCCGGCGCAGGGCAGGTCCGGCACTCACGTTATACAAACCGGTTGAATCCATCCGGAAATCCATATTGTTGATGGTGTTCCGGCCACCCGATGCTGCCAGCGGGCCTACGCTAAACCATTTACCAATCACCGGCAAAATGCCCAGCGGATGCTTATGCTCAACCGTGTGGACGCGCTCCCACTGCCAGTTGGCAGCATCACTGCCCAGTTGCTTTTCCAGTGCGGCGGCGGTTTCATTCAACGAAGCCGTCAAGATCATGGCCCGTGTTTCCTTAGCCGGCGTTTTCCGGTTATCCCACCACGGCGAGGCGTCGTTACGGAACCAGTGCGGCATGTTGCGTTCCATATTCATGTTATGTTCGAACGCCTGGAACGTCTCTGTACCCAATTCATCTTCAGCGGCATTCCGCAGGATTGTGTAAATGAACTTATAGTACATCGCCGGTTCTACATCTTCGCGGTTATGACGACCATTCCATGTTGCCAGTTTTTGCGCTATAGTTTTGGCAAGCGGCGTAAGCTTTGTCTTATCAACGACGGGCAATATATCCCTAAGCAGTGACGCACTGACCGGCGACGTTACATCATTGATCACCTTCCGTACATCGGCTTCGGTCCAGTCCTTTTTCGGCGTACGGATCAGCTGGTCGATGCGGCCGGCGCGGTCACCGGCCACGTAATAACCGGCTACCAGTCCGTTTCCCATATCATCAGGCTGATTATTGGCCGTATACAGTACTCCTGAAACCGGATTTAAAATCTGCGGATTCAGGTCAAAATCAACCCAGCCCTGCGGGTCGTCCTTACCGGTTGATCCGTCAAGGATCAGCATCGGGTTTACGCCCGGCGCCCGCTTCGGTAATTTTCCGGCTGCCCACCACGCAATGTTACCGGCCGTGTCGGCCCACATGATGTTAAGGCCGGGCGATGTCAGCTTCGACGCAGCCTTCCGGGCCTCGGCCGCATTTTTTGCGTGTGCCAAGTCATAAAACATTTCCAGACTCCGGCTCGGAAACTGCTGATAAATCCACCACAGGGCAATCGGCTCTTTCTCGCCCTCGATTTTGTCAAATGAGCCATTCAGAATTACGCCGTGGCGCGACTGTTTCACCGGCAGTATCACATCCGCTTCGCCCTTCACCTTAATGGTTTCCTTCCGGATCGTCAGGCTCTCCCAGTGGTCTTTATACCAGACCTGAGCGGGATTGGCCGGATTAGCTTTTTCGCGGAAGAAATCAGCATCGTCGTTTTCAAACATGGTCAGGCCCCACCCACCGTGTTCAGAATGACCCAGCAACGGTACCGGCGAGCCCGCCAGAAAACTGCCGTAGAACCGGAAGCCGGGGCATTCCAGATGCGCTTCATACCATACCGATGGTTGTGCAAAGGCGATATGGGTATCATTCGCCAGAATAGGCTTCCCTGATTTTGTCTTCTGTCCGCTGATCACCCAACCGTTTGAGCCGTGGTATGGCGGAAAAGGAGCTACTCTTTCCAGTTGAGTCAGTTGCTCACTCATCCGCAGTAATGACCGGGCGGCCAGAATATCACCGGGAGTTGCCTGCACCGGCGTTTTGGGATCTCCCTCCTGCCACGTATTCATGACATCGTTAAAGTATTCCGTGCCGAGTTTAGCGTTGATCATGGTTGCCATTGCCTCAGTCCGGAAGGCATCGACAAATGTATAGCCCATGTATCCGGCAATGATCTGCATATCCTCCAGCGTAAACTCCGATTTCGGAATGCCGGCGATAGTAAACTCGACGGGTGTTTTTCCCTTTTTAATATACGCGTTAATGCCTTTCAGGTAGGCATCTGCCGCTTTCCAGTGGGGTGCATCCGGATTTTCCCGCCGCAGCGAGTCATTTGACCATTCCGCATGCTTCCGAAAGCCGAGTGTCCGGAAAAACCGGTCAGATGCCAATGCTTTGGCACCGAATAATTCTGCCAGCCGGCCATCGGCCAGCCGCCGGATCATTTCCATCTGAAACAGCCGGTCCTGCGCATGCACATAGCCAAGGGCATAGAACAAGTCGGCTTCGTTCTGCGCATAAATATGGGGAACGGCATAGTCGTCGTACAGTACGTCGACCGGTGCTGATAACCCCTGCAAGGTTACTTCAGCATTGTAGTCCGGATTTAAGCTACGGAGCCAGAGCCAGATACTAACACCGGCCAGGATAAGTAACAGAAAAAGGGTTATTAGAATTTGTCTGAAAAGACGCATGAGTTCTCTAATAGTAGTATGTGATGATTACCCGTAAAAATAGGACAAATTACAGACAATCGATCCATCGGTTAAGGCTAATCCGGATATAGATCATAAAAAAAGCCCCTCCGGATTCCGGAGGGGCTCTCAAATTGGTGTCGTAACCGAAAATTAGAACCGGAAGTGCGAGAACGCCTTGTTGGCTTCGGCCATACGGTGCGTATCATCCTTCTTCTTCACAGCTGCACCTTCACCTTTTGAAGCGGCAACGATTTCAGCTGCTAAACGGTCAACCATAGTTTTTTCACCGCGTGAACGAGCGTAACGGATAAGCCATTTCATGCCTACCGAGACTTTCCGATCCGGCCGAACTTCAGTAGGTACCTGGAAGGTAGCACCACCAACGCGACGACTTTTAACTTCTACTGAAGGCATTACGTTGTTCAAAGCCTTTTTCCATACGTCGATACCGTTTTCGTTTGTACGTTTCTGTACAACGTCCAGGGCATCATAGAAAATAGAATAAGCTAAGCTCTTTTTACCTTCGAGCATCAGGTTGTTAACGAATTTCGTTACCAGAACTTCCCGGAATTTCGGGTCTGGTAAGACATATCTTTTGGGCGGTTTTGCCTTTCTCATTGTGTCTTCAGATGTTAATCTTACTCTGCCACCTCATATAGGGCGGGCAGTTAATTCATTTTATTTCTTTTTACCTTTTGCCGGCGGTGCACCTTTGCCACCTTTAGCAGGAGCCTGACCTGGCTTAGGACGTTTTGTACCGTATTTAGAACGGCTTTGCAGACGACCGTTTACACCGGCTGTATCTAACGCACCACGAACGATGTGGTAACGTACACCCGGAAGATCTTTTACCCGGCCACCACGCACCAGCACGATTGAGTGCTCCTGCAGGTTGTGACCTTCTCCAGGGATATAGGCGTTAACCTCTTTACCGTGTGACAAGCGTACACGGGCTACTTTACGCAGCGCCGAGTTTGGTTTTTTAGGCGTCGTTGTGTACACACGTGTACAAACACCCCGACGCTGAGGGCATGCATCGAGCGCCGGTGATTTCGACTTCCACACCAGCTTCTCCCGACCCTTACGCACTAACTGTTGTATGGTAGGCATTATAAGAATTGATTGATAATTACAGTCTTATCGAAAATTGAGGTGCAAAGATAGACAAACCTCCTTGAAAATCAAAACATTTCTCGGATGATTTCTTGCTTTATAGCCGTTTTCTGGTTACGCATGTAACTCCTGACATCGGATTTGGCTAAGTTTTAGTAACATAATGCCGTATATTGACGTTAGGCCTTACATATGGCCCTTTCTAAATGACAAATCGTTATTTTGGCCGTCAACAGGGTTCGTCCAACATTCCTCTATACTTGTGAAAAAAGCTGTTACAACAATATTGCTCATCATACTGGCACTTGTCCTGCTGGTGGCTGGCTTCGTTGTTTTCATCGCCACAACCGGCTGGGGGCAGCAGATCGTTACGCAACAGGTCAATAATTATCTGGCCAAGAAACTAAGCTCGCCTTTCCGGATCGGCCGCGTTTCCTACCAGATTCCTGACTATGTAGCGCTGGAAGATGTACTGTTCATTACACCTAAAGGCGATACCTTACTCTCGGGCCAGCGTCTCTTTGTAGACCTCGACATGTGGGGTCTTACGAAAGGACGTATTCAGCTCAATCAGATTGATCTGGAGCGTGTACGGCTGAATCTCACCCGTACCCTCCCCGATACGACCTTTAACTTCCAGTATCTGGTTGATGCCTTTGATACCGAAGAAACCGGCGAACAGGTTCAGAAAGCCGATACAGCCGCCGCACCACTCGATTTTAACCTGGCTGCCGTCTTCCTGAAAGATGTCCGTATAAAGTATAAGGATGACGTTGCCGGAGCTGATGTGAATGCTTCGGTCGACAGCCTGCGGGCAAATCTGGACAAAACTATTCTGGATAAGTCTGTTTACCACATTAAGGACGTTACAGTAGACGGTCTGACGGCAAAAGCCCGTATTTACCCCGGTCTGCCGGCTACCGAAGAGCGTGATCCCGACCCCAGCGATACCCTCGATCTGGGCTTAGGTAAATGGCAGATCCGGCGGTCTGCCTGGGATATACAGGTTGATGAAGCCAATTTTCAGTCCAGAGGTCAGATTGGCAGTCTCGCGATGGAATCAGATTTTTTCTACCTGAACGGACAAAAAATCGGTATCCGCTCTCTACAACTCAGTAACTCAGACATTGCTGCGATTCTGACTAAGCCTGTTACGAAACTGCCGCCGATCACGAAAGCCACTACGGCGCAAAAGAAAGAAATTGTAAAAGAGGCTAAACAGGAGGTTGCCACTGATCCGGGCTGGTCGGTTGTGCTGAAGCAATTGCAGCTGGCTAATAACCGGCTTCGCTTTGATGACCAGACACAAGCCCGCCAGCCAAAAGGCCTCGATTACGGCCACCTCGACCTAACTGGTCTCTCGCTGACCGGACAGGCGATCTCGTATACACCCGACCGGACTTCGGCCCGTTTGCGGCAGGGAAAATTTCAGGACAAAAGCGGTTTTGGTATCCAGCGGCTGGATGCTGACGTGATTTACGCGAACACCACCACCTCACTGACCAATTTACTGGTCCAGACCGGCAAACCAGGGCAGAAAGCATCGGTCATCCGCGACAAAATGGTCTTGCGGTATGATTCGCTGGCCCAGCTGAGCCTTCCGGCACAGGCCGGCCGTGTCAATGTTCAGGTAAGCCTGCGTCAGAGTACACTTACCATCAACGATATTCTGCAACTGGTGCCCTCTCTGAGTACAACACCACCCTTTGCCGGTAACCAGGGCGCAACGATCAATGTAAACGGTAGCGTTACGGGAACGCTCGCGGCGCTGAACATTCCGTCGTTTGATATGTCGACCTTATCAGGCACCCGACTCAAAGCAGCCGGCCGCCTGACGAATGTGCTCGATACTGACCGCATGGGCGTTGATTTAACCATTTCAGAAGCAACCACCCGTCTGGCCGATATCAAAAAGCTGGTGCCAAAAGGCTCCCTTCCTGATTCAATCGGAATACCGAATCAGCTACGGCTGACGGGGCACGTGAAGGGCTTGCTGAATAATCTTACCCTTGATACGCAGCTTCAGACCGACTGGGGCACTGCCAGCTTCGACGGCAACCTTCAGGGCTTTATGGCCGGTAAAAACCAGAGCTATCAGGGAACGCTGCAATTCGCCCGCTTCGACCTCAACAAATGGCTCATGAGCCAGCAATACGGTCCGGCAACCGGCCGCGCGACGGTAAACGGCCGCGGGATTGATGTAAAAACCATGAATACGTCGTTCCAGGTTGCCATCGACGAAGCGACTTATAATCAATACCGGTATAGCAAGCTTCAGGCAGAAGGACGGCTTGCCAACGGCAACCTGGTACTCGACGGGAACCTTGACGATCCGAACGCACGGGTAGCGCTCAATACGCAGGTAAACCTGAATACCGAATACCCGAGCATTAACGGTACAGTCAATATCGCTAATCTGGACGTTACTACGCTTAATTTTTACAAAGAGCCCCTGTCGATGCGCGGCAATCTGGTCATTAATATGACCTCGACAGATCCGGCGCGGCCAATCGGTACGATTCAGGCGCAGGATGCACTCATACGCTATCAGGGACAGGACTACCCGATTGACTCACTTTACCTGCGCGCCAATGCTACCGGTGACCGTAAAGAACTAGTTGCGGCCATGCCGTTCGGTCAGGTTACGCTGAGTGGTTTATTCC
>NZ_CAMFHL010000037.1 GCF_945952095.1 uncultured Arsenicibacter sp.
AAGTAAAATTAAGCCAGTGCACAGATATCGCCAGGTACGAATCATAAATGGAAGTTTAACGCCGGAGCCTGGACAGGCGCTTAAAGCTACTCATTAAACCATTGGATTCCAATAAGGTAGTAATGAAGCTTCTATCGTCTATTTCCCATCTGAATTCTACCCTGAATTCCTGAGAAACGTATGTACTGAATCCAGGTCTACCAGATCAAGTTCTATAACAGGAGGCCAGAAAGAAGCCCAGGGTTGCACGTGATCAAAAAAGCCTGCTCAGTACGATAAACTGCACCTGAGAAAAAAGAAGCGGAGGGCTTATCTGCGGCCCCTCCGGTTATTCGGGCAGGAACACACTGAAAGTCGCGCCCTGGCCTGGCTCACTGCGGGCACTGATCCAGCCTCCATGATTCAGGGCAACTTTCTCACAGATGGCTAATCCGATGCCTGTTCCGGCATAGTTACTCCGGCCATGTAAACGCTGGAATACCATAAAAATACGGTCAAGGTATTTTTCTTCAAAGCCAATTCCGTTGTCTTCCACATCAATCCGGTAATAGGCTTTTGCAATCCGATGAACGTTAAAACCGGCCGGTAGTTCGGCGGCGTCAACCCTGCCCGCTACAATCTTAATATGCGGAGGTATTCCTGGTTTGTGAAACTTCAGGGCGTTACTGACCAGGTTCTGCATCAACTGCTCCAGTTGAGTCGCCTCACCGGCTAAACGGGGTAATTCACCCACCTCAATGACAGCTCCGGTTTCCTGAATCAGTAGCTCCAGGTTCTGGAAGACAGCATCCAGAACAGTCGTTAGCGCAACCACCTGACTGGTATTCCGTTGGGTTGAGATCCGCGAATAGATCAGTAAGTCCCGGATCAGACTTGACATGCGCTGCGCAGCGCCCTGCATCCGCTCCAGAAAAGAAGCGCCTTCGCCCAGTTCAGTGCGGTATCGCTGCAGGAGGAGGTCACCGAATTGCTGAATTTTACGTAGCGGCTCCTGTAAATCATGAGACGCGATATAGGCAAACTGTTGAAGATTCTGGTTTGACCGCTTCAGGTCCTGCACCGTGTCTTCCAGTTGCCGGGTCCGTTCGGCAACCTGCCGGTCAAGCTCCCCCGACTGTTGCCGTAACTGCTCCTCCCGTGCTAACAGCGCCTGATGGGCGGCAACCTGCGCGGTAATATCAACACCTGTAGCAATGATACCGTAAACATTTCCCCGGGCATTGCGGAGTGCCTTAAAGGAAAAATCAAAATAAACGGTTTTAATCTCTCCGTCAATCACCATTTGAGCAGGCGTATTGTCAGTAGCAAACGTTACCCCTGTCGTAAAGACCTCATCCAGAATAGCCAGAAAGGGTTGCCCTTCCATTTCGGGGATGGCTTTGGCCAACGGCAACCCGAATACATTTGCTCCTTTTCCCCATACGGCCAGCTGCGGTTCATTGGCTACGGTAATAATCATTTCCCGACCAACGAGCAGGGCAATCGGTATAGGGGACTCCATCACCAGGGCACGGAAAATGGCTTCGTTATCGAGCGACTCAGCATCACCAATCATACAAGTGTAAAGGTAAGGCAAAGTTTGCTACCCATCATTACCCGGAAAGGTTTTCCCGGTTACCCTTATTTAGTGGATTCATCCGCCGGGAGCACCAGTAAAACATCGTTCCTGCTGCAACGTCCTGTCAGTTTGCAATAACAGTTTCATACACTACTCAACAAGCTGATTTTAAGCAATCTTACTGCCCGAAGCCGGTAGCATTATTGCCAATACAGCGAAACACCCCCTCATTGGTACCAAACCAGATGCTACCATCGCGCGCTTCTGTAATCCCGAACAGATTCCGGAAACGGCCAATGACAATACCTGATGGTTTGGTTTCCGGAAATGATGCTGCATCGTACCGGGTAAGGGCAAACATGCCGGGAGCAGAAGCCGAGCTAATCCAGACGTTCTGTTTCTGATCTTTAAAAACACGAAGAACAGGAGTCTGCAACAGCTGACTTACAGTAGTGCCGTCATACCGCCACAACCCGTTAGCACCGCCAAGCCAGATAGTGCCGTCCTGATCCCCGATAATTGACCAGATTTCGCCGAATGTGCCGTTTTTATGGGTGAAAATTGAAAAAGTATGACCATCATAGGTGTACGTACTCCCTCTGGAGCCAAACCATAGCCTTCCTGTTTTGTCCTCCGCAATTGCATTTACATCACCACCATCAATGGTAAACGTCTGAAATGAGTTGCCATCGTAGCGGCTTACCGCACCGTTTACGCCAAACCAGATGCTCCCGGTTTTGTCTTCAAAAAGCGTAGATACCTGATTATTGGCGAGTCCTTGCCGGCTCGTAAAGTGCACAAATGCCGTACCATCATAATAATAAGCCCCTGACCCATAGGTGCCAAACCAGAAATTCCCCTTACGGTCCTGGATCACTGAAAAGAAACGGACTGCTGTCAGATTAGCGGAGATATTTGTAAATGTTTTGCCATCATACCGGAAAATACCCTCGTTAGTTGCCAGCCACATGTTGCCTTGGCGGTCCTGTAAAACGGTGCGTACGGATGTGGCAGGGCCATTGGCAGTTGGCAGGTTTTTCATCTGGACACGAATTGTATCAGCTGCCTGACCGGTTCCGGTCTGCGCCTCACAGGAAACACGAATCATGGCCATAAACAACCAGATAAACAGGGAGGTATACTTCATATCCGACTTATGTCAGCGCTTGCTTATAGCGTTCAGACAAACATATCGCTTTCCGGCCTGATCATTTGTTAAACAGTTGTTAAGGCCGGATAGAAGCCGGACGTTAAGCAGTAAACCCAATTAGCGCTTGTTCCGGTAATTCAGGATAAAACCAATGTACCTTCATGTATATACGTCACTCATTAGATACAGTGAATTCCTGTTTTTGAAAAACAAGGAATCTACGTGTTGCTATCCCGTTGGGTTAACTGCGCAATCTGCGCTTCCAGCCGGGCAATATGTGCCTGCATCGGGGCGATTGCTGCCTTAATCTCCTCCTGCGTATACCTTGGAACAATATGCTGAGGACAATTCCAGTCATAGGCCTCAATGTGCAGCAGGATCATGCGCTCCGTTTTATGGGGATAATCAACCGGATCGAGCTGGGCTAACAACGCTTCCTGATCCGTTATTGGCACAATCTCCGCTCTGGCATAAATCTTCAGCCGTGCCTGACGGGCGTAATCCATCAACAGCAGCGAAACCTGCGGATTAGACTGGATATTACCCACCGAGATGTATTGTTTGTTTCCCTGATAATCGGCAAATCCGATTGTCTGGCTATCGATCACACGCAGAAAGCCTTCCGGGCCTCCCCTGTGTTGGACATACGGAAAACCGTTGGTGCCGATACTGGCCATATAAACGCTATCCATACGCTGAATAAAGTGGATCTCCCGGTCCGTAAGCCCGTCCACAATCGTTTGTTTTTCGAGCCTGGCATAGGCCTTGCGGCTTCCGTTTTGTTCCTGTAAGGCCTTTACTACGTCGGTAAAGGCAACTGACGCATAATTGGGTGCCATGAGATTTAGTCTGAATGGATGATTACTCAGCCGGTTCTGCTTCGGCTGACGCTTTATCGGTTTGGGTATGTTGATCCGTCAGCACTTCGGTCAGCTGATTCAGCATCGTCATATCCCACATCGTATCTCCACATTCATCATTGACGAAGGGTTCTTCATAGGCATCATCGGCCGTACTGCTGGCTGTGACTTCTTCGCGGGTTGTTTCTGTAACGTGTAACATGGTTAGTGATAGTTTAGTAGTTGAAATTACCGAACGATCGGTAAAAATAAAATCAAAAGTTATGAGTAAATAGGTTTAGTTCGCTAAAGGTCAGTAAAATCAGTTTTTATGTCCGCTAACGCTTGTGTAAACAACGATGGTTGCCGGAGCGTCCGGGCGAGGATTAACGAACCCTGAACCCGGATCAACGTAGATTCACCTAAACGCCTTGCCGGTTCGGAGTCGAGCCCGAAATCCTGAGCCAGATGAGCAAATGCCTCAATCCATTGATTAAACATAGCGGAGATCCGTTCGCGGAATAACTCAGCCGCCGTCCCATGAGATAAGGCCCTTAGAATGCAGGCCACCTGTCCCCCTTCATACAACTGATATATAGCCGTCAGAGCGGCCGTTAACCTGGTTTCAGCCGGTAATGAGGAATACAAAACACCTGTAAACTGCTGCTGATTCCACTCCGATACATGATCGAGTACGGCTTCTGCCATCTCCTGTTTTCCCCCCGGAAAACGATGGTATAAACTGGCTTTTTGTAAACCGGTCGCGTCGGCTAATGCTGCCATACTCGCCCCATCATAGCCAACTGAGCGAAATACATCCATGAGCCGGTCGAGGACTACATCCGTTTCAACTTTTACGTTAGCCATTTTATTTTCCTTTCTTTTATATATACCGAACGTTCGGTAAAATTTAATAGTTCGTTCGAGACCAAAATAAGCGTTAAAAATAAATAAGCTGCTAATCAAACAACGTACTGGCAGTACGCTGTTTGGAAGAGTCAGCATGTTTGGTGATAGCCCTCCGTTTGGCAGTCGTTTTTTTACCACACGGAGGGAAGGATATACCCGGAAAGCACTTACCGGCAACCGCTGTATTCGTAGGTGGCAGAACCGGATTCATTCGTAATTCCGGTAACAGTATATGTCCGTTTAGCCATCAAACCACTTTGATTGGCGGTCCGTTGATATACATAATCGGACGTTTTAGTCAGTGTACCGGTATAATCACCGGTGCTATTCAACGCAGAATAGAGTTCAATGCGATTCGGGGATGTATCAGGCTGTTTGTGAATCAGCGCGAACTGGAGATTCTCGGTTACAGAACTCGTATATGGATTGATGTACTGGTTTTTGAATTTAGTGATGTGGGATTTAATGGCTACAAAATTGCTGTAGACCGTCCGGCTCAGAACCCGGCCCTGACTGTCTTTGAGGTCAATATTTGTGCAGTTACCCTGACTATCATAGGTAAAAGTTGAGTTATACCCTTCAAAGTAGCTGTATGCTGAGACTGTATTCTGCACCTTCAGCGCGCCGATTCGTCCTGAAGCATCGAATGTAACGGCATACTCACCCAGCAATGTACGGGCGGCATCTACCAACTGAATTTTAGTCAGTGTCGTACCGGTATAGACGTAGCTTACGTTAAAGCCATTCAGATTCTGGCTGGTAATTTTTCCGTCTGCATCGAACACGTTCGTATATAAGGCGGCTTTGGCCCCGTTTGCATACGACTGTATGGACGTAATTAACCCGCGGGAATCATATGCCGGGACATCGTAATTTGTGGCGGAATACGAAATCTTCGTAAGCACACAGTCATCGGGGTTTGTACTACCCGCATCCGGATCGTTTTTAGGTTGACAGGACAATAAGCCGAAAAGCAGGGCAAGTAAAGAGGTTGTGAATAATTTCATTCAGTTAGCGTGTTTTCCCAGCGCCGGTAATGGCAATGAGGATCGCACAAACCTAGAAAAAAGCCCCCTTTTACGTCAGAATGCAGGGTGGACAAAAAGTGGACAATTGATTAAACTGCTGATAAAAAAGAAGATAACTCTTCGGTGTCAATTTTCTTACGCAGCCGGTACCTGTTCTTTTTAATACTGTCTGCCGAGATCCCGAGCATGCCCGCCATCTGCCCTGCCGAAAAATGCAACCGGATCATGCAGGCCATTTTTAGTTCTGTATCGGTTAAGCCCGGTACCAGTCCCCGAAGCCGGTCGATAAAACGGGGATGTAACTGTTCGAACTTTAACCGGAAATCATCCCACTGCGCATCCGTAAGCATCCGGTCCTGATTGAGTTGTTCAACCAATCAGGTGCTAACCTTTATTGCCCTTGCTGTGAGCTGATCGAGTTCACTGGATATCTGATCAATAAAAGCATTTTTACGGACCACTGAATCCGCAAAAAATGATAATTGCTCCGTTGCTGTCTGTAAGTGAAGAGCTGTCATTTTTTCCCTCGCTTCAAGCAGCTGATTTCTCTTTCTCAATTCTTTACGCTGCAGGTAGATCACGGCCAAAATCAGCATAAACAGCAGAGCTCCTCCCGTAAACAGCCAGCGCTGATAAACCAGCTCCTGCTCCAGACGGGCTTTACTCTGTTCATTTTCACGGACTTTATACCGGACTTCCAGCTCCGCTATTTTTTGCCGGCTTGCCTGATTGGCTAAGGATGTATCCAGCGTATAATACGATTTATGGTAGGCATAGGCTGCCTTGAAGTTTTGTTGTTTTTCAGCCCATTGTGTGCGGATAAAGGCCATTTCACGATCAAAGAACAGGGAGCCTATGGCCGGAAGCAAGGCTTCTGCACGTTTGAAATGACTATCAGCATCGGTAAAGCGGCCGAGCCTGGTAAAAGCCGCCCCGATGATTGCTTCTGCCCGCAGTATTTCATCGTTCAGTTTCCGGCGGGTGGCCAGCAAAAGCCCCTGCCGCGCATAGGTAATGGTCTGTTGATAATCGCCTTTTTCAACCAGAATACTGGCCGCATTCAGGTAAGTAAGCATCAGGTTTGCCGAATCCTTCCGCGTTGTGGCAAGCCTCAATGCTTCCCTGAAAAATGACAGGGACTCATCAAACCGGCCATTTTCGCCAAGCGCCATTGCATAGTTCTGCATGGTCCGGCAAATCTCACTGGTATCCCCGGAACGTCTGGCATAATCCAGCGCAATTTTTCCGTATTGCGTGGGTTTGTCCGGATTATGCTCAAAGTGGAAGATCTGGGCCAGATTGGTATACGCCTGTACCAGATCTTTATACGACTGATTTTGTTTGAACACCTCAATCGCTGTAAACGTGAGTCTGGTCGCTTGTCCGGACTCTCCGGTTTCGCTTAGAAACCGGGCCAGCCTGATTTGTAATCTGGCTCGCTCCAGCGAAGTATGCCCTTCTTGAAGTTGGGTTGTATAGTACTTAACCGAATCACTGGTTAACTGTGCAGAAACTACATTGCTATATAAACTGAGGCCAGCAAGCAGAATCAACCGGAGATAATATACGTTGCTTAATTGATTCACAGGGTAATGACAAGATTTTCTGAATGGCATGGACTGAAAATACCGGCTTTAATGCCACCTGTTTCGTAACAAACCATAACAACGTTACTTATTTTTCCTTGCCCCCATACCAAATCTTAGTGTGTAGCCCGTAAATAGAAGGGTTTGCCGGGTAGAACACCTGCGGGAACCGGCTTTTGTAAACAATTTTATACATAATGCTACAATACAGCATTTACCTTATAATTCGCCTGAAATAAAACCCTGTATGGATACTGACCTGAAACGTAAACAGAGCCCGTGTCAGTAATCCGGTATACACGCCCTTATCCAACATGCATGATGCTGAACCGCAGAAATTTTCTCCGAAATACACCCGCACTTGCCGGTCTTTTGCTGAACCTTCCGGCATTTGCCCGTACAGACGACAACGGTCAGCCTGCCGTTAAAAAAGCAATTATACTCCGCTCATCGTGGCAAACCGTTAATATCGGCGATATCGGGCATACACCAGGCGTTCTGACGTTACTGGAAAAATACCTGCCGGATGTAGAGGTGCGCCTATGGCCGACGAGCCTCGATAACGGGGTAGAAACGTTACTGCGGCGGCGGTTTCCCAATGTTCCAATCATACGGACGGCTGACGAAGTAACGCGGGCCTTCAGCGAATGCGTCTTTCTGTTACACGGCTCCGGACCATCGTTGGTTGCCCGTAAAGATGTCGGTCGCTGGGATAAAGAAACCGGAAAACCATTCGGCGTGTATGGCATTACGTTTCCAGGCGTTTACAGTCCGGATCCGAAAGCAATGGTTACTGCCAATCCACTGGATGTCGAGCTACTGAACAAAGCCCGTTTTGCGCTCTTCAGGGATTCCGTTTCGCTTGAGTTTGCCAGGAAGAACGGGGTTCAGAACGCGGTAATGGAATACTGTCCCGACGGCGCGTTTGCAGTGGATTTGCGAAACGATGAGGCGGCCACGTCCTTTATGCGTGCGCATGGCCTTGAGGCCGGTACATTCATGTGCGTCATTCCCAGGAACCGCTTTACGCCTTACTGGGAAATTCCGGCTAAAAAAACACCGTTCGATGAAAAGCGTAACGCCCGTAATCAGGATATGAAAGAGCACGACAATGCTCCGCTGCGGGAAGCCATTATTCAGGTGGTTCGGCAGACACCAATGAAAATCCTGATCTGCCCTGAAGACGAAACGCAGGTCCGGCTTGGCAAGGAAATCCTCTACGATAAACTGCCCGACGATGTAAAGGCCCGGGTCGTCTGGCGGGATCATTACTGGATTACGGATGAAGCCGTCAGTACCTATGTCCGTTCGGCCGGATTATTTGGTCTGGAAATGCATTCGCCCATTATGTGTATCGGGAACGGTATTCCCGCCATTGTCGGACGATTTGCCGAACAAACAAGCAAGGGGTTCATGTGGAAAGACATCGGCCTTGATGACTGGTTGTTTGATATGGACAATGAGCAGGACATATCCCGCTATGTACCAACGGTACTGGCTATGGCCAGGAATCCGAAAGCGGCAAAAGCCAAAGCAGCCCGCGCCCGTAAACTTGTAGAACAACGTCAGCGCGATACAATGGGACTGGTTAACAAAAATGTAACCGGATAACGGGTGCTGATTTTTCGGTGCCCCTCCCCTATCCTGATTATTGAGGCTCCGTCGTGCCGGTCAGTGAAGTTGAATGTGGAATTACCAGCTGCCCGCCAACCGTCATTCGGGCATCCCTATTGGTCAGACTTAAGCGGATTCAGGATGAGACAAGACAAGAGTTACCCGTGGTTTCAACAGCATAACCGTATTCTATTCCTGAGCCGGTTGGTTTATCTGTTGCTTTTTTCCTGCATCACCTTCTCGGCCGTCAGTGTTTATGGTCAGCAGGTGCCCTATCGCTGTGGTATCGATTCCGTCAGGCAACCACCCGGTTATGACAGCTTTTCCCGTAACGGGAATTCCGGTTTTTACCCGAAAGCGACTCAGGAAGATACGTCTACATATCGTATTCCGGTAGTATTCATCATTTACCATTTAGGGGAGCCGCAGGGAACCGGCTCTAATATTTCGGATGAGTCAGTCGGATATGTTCTGAACCTGATCAATGAACGTTTTGCGGGCATCGGGGTGAATGGCTACCGGGGGCAGGATAGTAAAATCCGTTTTTTGCTTGCCAAACGGACCCAACGCTGTAATGCTACGTCCGGAATTATCCGGGTCGATGGCCGCAGCGTTCCCGGCTACGAAGCGAACGGCAATACGGATTATAACATACAACAACAGCTGGCAGCGCTGGTTCCCGACTTTTTTGATCAGTCAACCCGCAGCGGTGTGCTTGTGATCAACCTGTACCATCGCGTGGGGGGCGGCGCTTTTGCCTATTACGGCGGGGCAGTCCATATGACTGTCCCCGGTGAAGTTGATCTGAATCCGTATAATTATGTTCCGACCCATGAAGTGGGTCATAGCCTGCACCTGTTTCATCCCTATGAAGGATCATTTCAGCAGGGCGACCAGTATACCTGCCCGGCTGATACGTACAATGATCTGGTGGAGGATACCCAGCCGACCCGGAATCAGGATCCTTATTTTGCCTGTAATCCGGATGCCGGGGAACTCATCAACTCCTGTACCGGATTGCCGTTTGGTACGCAACTCCGTAACCTGATGACTTTTGGCTGCGATCAGGACCGGTTTACACCGGGACAGATTGCGCGTATGCGGTATTTTTTAGCCAATGAAGACAACTGGCTGGCTTCTTCCGGTTTTTACAGGCCTCTGACTCCTGACGAACTACCGGCGTCTCCGGTTTGTCAGCTCAGTACGCCCCCTGCTGTGACGGGCTACTACTTTGGTATTTCTGCCGTCAGCATTAACTCATTCACCAAAGCATCCGCTGTCACCAGCAGTAAGTATACTGATTATAGCTGCTCCTATCGCGCCAATGCAACAGCAGGTCAGCCCCTTTTTCTGAGCGTCAGCGGATTCGGAACGTTTGGCAGGGTGTACATTGATTATAACGCAGATGGCGCTTTTGATGAATCCTCGGAACTGGTCATGTCTTTCCGCACGATCAACGAAGTTGATTTGTTTACCTCGGTTCAGTCGGTGACTATTCCGGCAAATGCTGTCCTTAACCGGGTTCTGCGCGTCCGGGTTATTTTTGATATGGGTTATATGGCCCCCACGTCCTGTTCGCTGCCTGGCAGACCGGGAATGGGATTCGGCGAAATCGAAGAGTATGGGCTCATGATTGTAGCCCCTGCCTGTGAGAGTGTCCGGACAGGCAGCTGGTACGATCCGGCAACATGGTCCTGCGGGCACGTACCCGACAAACAAACTAACGTGGTCATAAAGGCCGGACACACAGTCACCCTGGATCAGCAGACGCCAAAGGCTGTCTGCCGGCATTTGGTTCTGCAGGGCACGCTGATACATCAGCAGGGTACAATTCTGATAAACGGTAATTAAGTTACGGAGTACAATAACGCATGTTTACAACACGAAACTTCCGCCATCATGCCATCTTCTTCATGGGCCTTTCGGTTGTAGCAGGGCTCTTTCAGAATCTGCTGTATGTCTATGTCGGGCCCGACCTGATAACACGACCGGCATTTCCGGCTTACTTTATGACTGCTACGCTGATATCATGTACGGCAACGGTATTTCTGCTCCGGTCATACTACCTCCTGCACTACCGTATTGCCTTACTGACGGGTCTGGTTGCCTTCGGAACAGCCCTATTACGTACGATGGTACTCTATTGTCTGCTGGTACCGCTGAGCAGAGCGCCCGAACAGTATTACCCTGTCTTTCTGGTACTGGAACTGGTCGCCGCACTTGCAGCGGCAATAAGCCTGATTTGGTCACGAGCCGGCAAAAACGGCTGGTTAAAAGCTGCCGGTATACTGGGTGTCCTCATAGCTGTTTGTGCCCTGGCTTTACTCTTCTGGTCATTTCAGATGCACAAGGGTAGCAGTACCCCGTCACTGGAGCGGTTTCAGCTCTTTCTTTCGTTTTTTGCCGGTTTACAGCCCTTATTGTTCACTGGCTTCTTCAGTCAGCAATCCGATGGTCAAGAGGGTACCTCCGGACAGTCAACGCTCCTCGAAGCAGCACGCGTCATCAGCGTAGCCGCAATATTCTTTACCGGTGTGGGCCTGTTCGGTGAAGCGATAAAAGCCATTCATCCACCGAAAGAAGCCGTCAGGCTGGCCGGCGTTTCGGCTGCACGAATTTTCATAAACCCGCGCGGCGACACCCTTTCTTACCGCTTATTAAAGCCAATAGACTATGATTCAACCCAACGCTACCCATTGCTGGTCAGTCTGCACGGGGGAGCCGGTTACGGTACGGATAATATCCGGCAGTTAGCCAGCTGGGAGATTCAGCAGCTTTCAGAACCGGAAAACCAAAAAAAATACCCGGCTTTTATCCTGGCCCCCCAGTGTTCCCGGGGGACAAGCTGGGGCGGTATCCCAAATCTGGTTGCCAGGGACACTATTGTTTTTGAGTTAATGAGCGCGCTGGAAAAAGAATACAGTATTGATCCTGACAGGCGGTATGTGGCGGGCGGATCGCTGGGTGGGTATGGAACCTGGTATTTTATCGGAACCCGTCCCGGCGTTTTTGCCGCTGCCATCCCCTTATGCGGTGCCGGTGATCCAACTCTTGCGCAAAATATGAAAGAGGTAGCAATATGGGCTTTTCATGGCGAGAACGATCAGAATGTACCGGTCGAAGGTTCGCGGCGCGTTATCAAGGCCATCCGGCAGGCCGGCGGTCACCCCCGGTACACTGAGTTTCCGGAAAGAGGGCATTACCTGACCCCCGGCTTAGATGCTACTCCCGGTATACTGGACTGGCTGTTTTCACAGAAACGGCAGGTGAAAGTCACACCCGAATCAGGCAGAAACTGACGCTTATATTGTATTTTTTCATGAAAAAACAGACCATTATTGACTCTGTTATTGTTTAAGCATAATTTACTGACACCTAAATCAGTAAGACTCATGAAGATTAATTACGAAGTTTTTATGCTCAATCAGTTTCATACAACAGGAAATTATGAGTTTAAACTACTGCCTGTTGATTACAGTCACGTACAGGGCCACGGGTATGCTCCGAACCGCTACCGGTTCGATACCAGAGAAGAAGCTGAGGAATGTATCACCGAATTACTAACCCGGTCTTCCGGGCCGTTTGTCATTATCCAGCTCTACACTAAGGCATAGAATCGGAATGTTGAGCAGGATTCTTGTGAAAGGCAAGTTTAAAGTGAATTCATCAGGTCCGCTAAGATTTTTAAATCAGGATCCTGGCTTATTGCGCTACTATAAATAATTCTACCTTTTTTATCCAGAACAAAAGTCTTGGGAATAGAATCGATAGCCCATAATGCCCCGATAGTAGAATCTGAATCAATTATATTTATACCAGTAAGGTTGTTTTTGGCAATGAACTTGGTTAATTGTTCCAGATTATTATCAGACGAGATAGCGATGTACTTAACAGGTTTATTACTATTATCCTTCATGATACTTTGTAATACAGGTAATTCTTTCACACAAGGCTTACACCATGTTGCCCAGAAATTTATAACAATATAATTATTTTTAAATGACTCCAGATCAACGTTATTTCCATATATATCTTTTACTGTAAACTTTGGTGCAATGGTATGTAAATCTAAGTCAAGTTTTTTGATTTTATTTAGAACAACGATCCCGTAATAAGTTTTTTGTATATTATCTGAAAATGTGGATGTAAAGTAGTTAAGTAATTCTGATTTACTTCTGTTATAATGATAAATTCTAAGCTTAGATAAAAATAAATCCTGAGCTACAACCGAATTGGAATTATCTTTTATGAATGAAAGTTCTTTGTCTTCAATTTTCATACTATATGTAGAGATCTGGCCCATTAATGAATCAGACTCTGTCTGCCTATATTGCACTAACATGTTCTGGACATGTGAAATATCCGTTTTTAATGTTTTATTGAAAGCAATAAAATTATTTAAATCCGTTGTAGTATCATTTATAGTATTGATTAAAAAAATCGAATTACTTTTAGTATCCGGATTATAAATGATATTGAATGTAGTATTATTTTTTGTAATATAATAATTTTCAACGTTATCGAACCGATCTTCTTTATATTGGCCAAGAATTATTATTTTTAAATAATGAAATTTACTTGAACAGGTCACGGATAGCTTTCCATTTTTTAGCTTATTCAAGTCAATCTTTTTTATGGATTCTCCAGTATCATAAAATATATTTAAGTGTTTAATACTTTTTGTTCCTCTATATGCAAAATTTACGTTAATATTTTTTACTTGTGCATTTGCGTAATAGTGGCCGATTAAAAAAAGAACTATACAATATTTTAATGTACCCGTTTTCATTGTTTGGCGCTTTGCTGAAGTTTATAAATGGTGTTTACTAAGCTTGTTTACAATTAGGTCGGAAATCTTAAATCAAATGTAGCAAAAATAAACCTCACACCTTATTATATTCTAACTTTTAACTGCATTTCATCCTGTTAATCTGTACGTTCATCCTTACTTTTCATCCCACAATACACAACTGCCTATTTTTTAAGTATACACTACCGGACAGGTTTCCAACTAAAATTCGTACGGACTACTAAAACCTTCCAATCTAGTTACCCTCAAACAACTGTAAATTCGTTCATTTCTACTGTTATCGTGCTACCTGGCTCTTAAGCGCTGCCAGCAGAACGTGGTTCCCACGCTTTTAAGGTCTGACATAATGTATTACCGACGGCTTTGATATACTGGCAGTACCGTTAGCGCAGCAGCATGGCTCCTGATGTAATCCGGCATTTGCCGGCATCAGGCCATCCACGTCTAATGCAACCTGTTAAGTCTTTTGTAAAAGCCGTTGGCATACGTATCGCTTACCTGAATAATGTTGTCGGCAATCCAGATCTTGTTTTTCTTAATCTCATTAATTTTATCAATGGTCACCACATAAGACCGGTCATTTCACTGTTCCGTGTTTTATGTAAAAATGGTGGCAACCCCTTTATATTGAAGATAGGCAACAGGCGGCCTGTGCCGGAAGTCTGCCTGAAAAATAGCGTTGTCTGGCCCATAATTTATATCAATGACACAGTGCCCGCCGACACAAACAGGCATTCACGCTTAAGGAAACGCAGGCTGCTAACAAGTTACCTTTATTCTCATTATAGCTCCTTAATGCCCCGTTTGGGGCTATTTTTTTGCAAAAAATATTACTGATGTCGAAAATGAGCAAAAGAATGTCCAAAATGAGCTAACAGCCGGAGGGGCTAACAGGCTTTTTTTGTGGGGTAGTAAAATCCATGTAAAACCAAACTATCCCTCAAAAATGTATGAATGCAACTAACTACGTAAAGACAGCTTGGCTAACCCTCGGACTTGTCCTTGCTTTCGTTATCGGCTGGGAGATGTACTGGCGGGGCCAGGGCCTGCCGCTCTCGTACAACGATGACGAGAGTATGTGGGCCAGCAAGCGGCGGGAAATCTATGGTAGCACGCCCGCGAAACCGGTAGTGATCGGATCATCCCGGATCAAATTTGGCCTCGATTTAAGTACCTGGGCGCACACTACCGGCGAAAAGCCGGTTCAGCTGTCGATGGACGGAACATCGCCGAGGCCCATGTTGACGGATCTCGGTAATGATCCTGCGTTTGCCGGTACCCTGATTATTGATGTTACGGAGATGCTGTTTTTCACTCCTGACGGATCGTTTCCGGAAAAAGAGGCAATCAAGCGGGTAACGGCTTACCCAAACTGGTCGCTCTCACAGCAGGCCGGTTTTTACATGAACCGGGCTCTGGAGTCGTCGCTGCTCTTTCTTGACGACCGGAACCTGGCGCTGAACCCGCTCCTGAATCTGCTGCCGCTGCCGGCCCGACCGGGTGCCTGGGGCGGACCACAGTTCCCGCGTGAATTCTATGTTGTCAACCGGGACCGGCAGTCAGCAATGACACCGGCCTTTGTGGCAGACACCGCACTTCAGAATAAAGTAAAAGCGGTCTGGCTGGATGTTGGCGCACACAGCCCGCCGAACCCCGTTGATGGTCCGGCCCTGACGGCAATACTCGATGCCACCAAACGGTCAATTGACCAGATCCGGGCGCGGGGCGGACAGGTACTGTTCGTCCGGACACCATCGACCGGTATTATGCGGGAGGTCGAAAAGAAAATGTATCCCCGTGCAAAATACTGGGACCGGCTACTGGCTCATACACAAACCCAGGGCATTTATTTTGAGGACTATACCTCTCTGAACCAGTTCGTTTGTCCGGAATGGTCACACCTGACTCCGCAGGATGCTATTCTGTTTACCGAAGCGCTGATACCGATAATCGCCGAAAAAACAGGCTGGCCGATCGGCCCGAAGTTATCTGATAACCGTCCGAACCCGTCGACTTTCCGACTATAATCTACTCCTGCTATGGTATTTAACTCGTTTACATTCATCGTCTTTTTTGCCGTAATACTGCTGCTGCACAACCTGCCGTTTTCCTGGAAGACCAAAAAGGTTAACCTGTTACTGGGTAGTTATTTGTTCTATGCACTCTGGAATCCACCGTTTATTCTGCTGTTATGGCTCTCAACGGTGGTCGATTATTACATGGCCCGCCTGATTGCCGTTGAACAGCGGCAACTTCGCCGGAAACTGCTGCTCACGGTTAGCCTGGTACTGAATCTGGGTATGCTGAGCTATTTCAAGTACGGCGGGTTCCTGCTCGAAAACTTTACGGCTCTGTTGTCTGCACTGGGGATTTCCTTTCAGGCGGCCAAACCGGATATTATTCTGCCCGTCGGGATCTCGTTCTACACCTTTGTAACGCTTTCCTACACGCTGGATGTTTACCGGCGTAAGTTTGAGCCGGAGCCGTCGTTCCTTAATTTTGCGCTGTTTGTAACGTTCTTCCCGCATCTGGTGGCCGGTCCGATTGTACGGCCGGAAGACCTGATGCCGCAGTTTCACAGTCCGCGCCGGGCCACGGCTCAACAGATGAGCTGGGGGCTTTTTCTGCTCTCACTGGGTTTGTTCATGAAAGTAACGGTTGCTGACGGCCTTCTGGCCGATACGGCTGATCTGATCTTTTCGCTGCCGTTTCCGGTACAGATGCTGGATGCCTGGACCGGTGTGCTGGCGTTCTCATCACAGATTTTCTGCGATTTTGCGGGGTATTCAACCTGCGCTATCGGCGTATCCCTGTGCCTGGGGTTCGTCTTACCCGACAATTTCCGGTATCCGTATGCGTCCATCGGCTTCCAGGATTTCTGGCGTCGCTGGCACATCACGCTGTCTACCTGGCTGCGCGATTACCTCTATATTCCCCTGGGCGGCAACCGGCATGGCGCCTTCCGCACGTATATCAACCTGATGATTACCATGCTCCTGGGCGGACTCTGGCACGGAGCCTCGTGGACATTTGTTGTCTGGGGTGCCTTACATGGTTTGTTTCTGTGTGTGGAGCGGATCATCCGGCAAACGGCTGGCAGGCGCCGTACGGCCGCAGCCACTCAACTGGCAGAGGGTATTGTCATCAATCAGGCATCACTGGCTCCGCCGGTCACCTCAGGCAGTGCGTTCGGTCAGTTTATGCTCGCTATGCTGACACTCTTTTTTGTTAACATAACCTGGGTATTTTTCCGGGCACCCACGTTTAACGGTGCCATGCTGCTGCTGCTGTCGATGTTCGGCGTGATTCCGAACGGCGGTACGATGCTGACCACTACGGCCATCATTACCGTACTGACCGTAACCGTAGTGCTCATTGGCTGCCACTGGCTGCTGCGAAACAGCTCATTGTCGGAGCTGTCAAAGCGTCTGCCATGGTGGGTCATGAGTCTGGGATGGGCAGTTATGCTGATTCTGGTTATTCTGACGCAGAAAAGCAGCGGTTCATTTATTTATTTCCAGTTCTAGGCTACCCTGACGCTGTGCATTACAGGCCGACCGTCTAGTGTGTATCAAAACCCGGTAAGCGTTCTGATTTACACACTAGACGGTCGGCATTTGACGCTGATACGTGACGGGTATCCGGCCTGATACCCGAATTTACGAGGGCCAGGTTCCGTTTCCACGAATACTGTACAAACAGCGCTGCTGCGTCAATCAGGGACAACTGCGTCCAACGGTTACCGACTGGCTGACCGGCACACTCGTGCCGCAACTGGTCGTATAGGTGGTCGTCAGGGTATATACACCGGACCTTGTTACGTTGAGCCCTACCGCATCATGCATACCGCCCTCACGGAAAACAGTGCTGAATACATAGCCCTGTGCGCCGGTCATGGTAAAGGTGCTGGCTACGCCACGGCCCGTGAGCCGTACCGGACAGGCGGATTCGTCAGCCGTGAAGCTGATGATGCTGGCAGGCGGGGGCTGGATGCCGCTGACGGTGAGCGCTCCGGCGGCGGTGGTGGAGCAGACACCGGTGGTGCAGGTGGCTGTCAGCAGACTGGTGTTACTGACAGCCGTCAAGGTAAGAACGGCGCCGGTTGCGTTTGTTGACCAGCGCACCTGACCGGTACAACCGCTGGCCGACAGGCTCACCACCACGCCCGGACAGACCGTTGCCGAGGAAATGGTGAAGGATGGCAGGCTGAAATTCTCATTAATATTCAGGCTGTTACTGACAGCCGTGCAGCCATTTGGCCCTCTGGCGGTGACCGAATAGGTGCCGGTGTTCGTGACGCTAATGGTTGTGGTACTTTCGCCGGTTGACCAGTGCAGGGCCGTCACGGATGAAGTAGCCGTCAGCGACAGTTGCGGCTGCAGACAGGAAAGTGTATTGTTTAGGGCCGTCACGCTGACCGAAGGGCTGGTATTATCCTGACTGACGGACATGCTGTTGCTCACGGCCGTGCAGCCATTAGCTCCTGTGGCGGTGACCGAATAGGTGCCGGTCTGATTTACGGGCAGCGTGAGGGCTGTACTCCCCCCCCTGTTCCAGATAACAGCAGTTGCCGATGTCTGGGCCGTCAGCGTCAGGCTCGTGTTTGTGCAGGTAAGGGTGGCCGAAGGTGCGGCGGTTACGGTCACGGATGGCAGCGGGTTTACGGTCAGGCTAAAGGCTGTTGACGTTACAGCGGGGCAATTACCGGTAACCACTGCCGAATAAATCCCTGCCTGGCTCACCTGCACAGCGGAGAGGGTCAGACTGGCGGTCGTCGCCGAGGCAATGCCCGACAGAGCCGTACCGCTATTGTACCACTGATAGGCGGACGCTGACCCCGTTACGCTGACACTCATCACCACGGTACTGCCCGCACAGACAATCGATCCGGCAACCGGTTGTTTCACAATACCGAGCGGAATGTTAGCCGTGCTTTGATACTCAACAGCGCCGAGATCGATACGTCCGTTGGCAATACGGGGTTGACCGGCCAGATCAGTAGCCGGCACGGCAGTTTCCGAGTAGGGTCCAGACACAGCCGTCTGGCTGGCAGGACTGCCTGCATTAATGGCAGGAGAACAGGGCGCCAACGCAACCGACGAAGTACTTGTAAACGGTGTGGTGGCGGTTGTAAAGTTGGTGGCGTCAGCAATAAAGTCCTGTTCACCAACTTCGAACAGGGTATAGCGGGCCGTAACAGTGGAATTCTGGAAGTTTTTTATTGTGGTGTTTCCACCATTGCCAAAGAAAATACAGTTGATCAGTGACGGGTTGGCACTATAGTTATAGATTGCACTGCCGTTGTCCAGACCAACATTGCTGACTTTATTGTTCAGGAAGCTACAGTTGGTTATTTGTGCACATATAGGATTACTATTTGTATTATGATAAATAGCTCCCCCGGAGGAGGCTTCATTGCCTATGAAGCTGCAGTTGGTGGCTGAATAGATGTTGCCTTGCAGGTAAATGGCACCTCCCCATATACTAGCATTGTTTCCCTGAAAATTACTGTTGATCACTATGCAGTTGCTATTATCGCGCATGCCTATGGCCCCGCCATATCCTGCCTGATTACCCTGAAAGCTACAGTTTAGTACTACAGGTGTGCCGCCATACCGATTACCGATAGCCCCGCCAAAACTTGCTTTATTACCCTGAAAACTACAGTTTGCAATCGTAGGACTTCCCCCTATGTTGTACAGGCCTCCACCATCATCATCAGGATCAGGATTTTCCTTATCTGTCGGGATATTGGCATTACCACCGCGGATTACAAAGCCATCCAGTCGCGCAGCGTTTGTCAGATTGTTCGCACTTTGAACGACGTGATAGGAGTTGTCACTTATATTGGTAAAGTCCGGGCCGTCATCACCGTTCAGGTCGCCGGAAAGAATGGTAATATTGGTCGTGTAATCGCGGTCTTTTAAAAGAGGTGTATTTATATTGGGAAAGCCTCCCAGAATAATCACCCCCTCTTTCAAATTGAAGCTTGCAATGAGGCTATTTGCTGAAGGTTTATAGGTTCCGGCAGCTACCCAGACTTCATCTCCCGGTGAGCTGGCATCAATCATCGCCTGGAGGTCTTTGCTGGCATTAGCCCAGCTAGTCCCTGAACCGGTACCCGTAGCCTTAACATAGCGGATGGTATTTGCCATTGCGCCGGAGCAAATCAATAAACCCAGCAGGAGGCTACATAGGAGTGGACAGTATTTTTTGTAAGCGTAGCACATAGTTCGTATTCCGTTCAGATTATTCAGGTTTCGTAACATTAGCGGCGGACAAAGCCCGTTACCAGACAGTAGTAGGGTGTGACCATGACCGGCACTGCCGCTTGGCAGCTAAAGTCAAAGATTAGCATAAGCGTAAAAAATGCCATAAAATGGGTGTAGACAAAAGTGTAGACATTTTGTATATACCTGATAAACAATAATATACCGTAATTATTTACCACAAATGCAGCTGCCGTGTCCGGCCATCACGGCTTAAGCAAGACCTTAAGAAGAATTAATCTTTACGAAAGCCCGTCTTTAAGTGCTGGCGGTAGGTTTGTGCTGTAATCAAAAACAGTACAGCTATGACACGCAAACTTCAGTATTCAGCCATGTTGCTGGCAGGTATAGTAGCAGGCCTCAGCGCCGTTCAGGCTCAGCCACCGGTACCGCACGGCCCCGGTAAGCCAGGAAGACCCGCGACTGAAAACCGTCCTCGTCCGGCAGAGGGCCTGGTCGCGCTGACCACCCTCAACGGAACAATCGGGGAGTTCACTACGAATGACGAAGCCATTCTGAACGGCTTTACCCTGAACACAGGATCCGCAACAACGACCGTCCGGTTTCCGGCGCATTTAGGCAAGGCAATTCAGTCGGCCGGGAAAACAGGCAGTAACGTGACCATCACCGGTCTGAATGAGGTCACACCTGAAGGCATATCGGTTTTCAGGCTTTATAATCTGACATCCGGTGGAACCACCGTGGCAGATACGCCCCCGTCTTTGCCCCTGACACCGGCAACCCCACAAGCTATTACCGTTAAAGGAAAAGTACTCGACTATCAGTTCGATAAGCAGGGCCAGATAAACGGTCTGCAGCTCAGCGATCAGACAATAGTACATGTGCCGCCTCATATCGGCTCACAAATCAGAGATATTGTCCCGAAAGCCAGTGAGGTGTCCGTGGACGGGTTTGTGAAGCCGTTGGGCGAGGGCCAAATACGGCTCCGGAAACTGACGGTTGTTGAGGCGTCGCTTATTTCAGCAAACGGTAAATCATTCCTGATGCGGTAACCGCTTTGTTAAACCGGTCCTGCTTACCGGTATACCTCTGATTCACGCCGGCAATGGCGATGAATCAGAGTTTTTTTTTGCCATCACCCGCAGCGACACAGAATTAATTTCATCTTAAGCGAATCTTTAATCCGGCCGGGCAACTTTGGTAAAACAAAAAAAACGCCAATGAAACGATCCGTCCTGACAGTTGCCATTCTGGCAACGCTTCTTACCGCAGGCTGCAACAAATCCACAATGATGCCCGATCAGTACAGTGACACTGAAACCAGTTCCCTGTTCAGTGCACGGGCTGCTGCGGGTTCAGCTGCACTACCGGCTTCCATCCTGCCTTCAGCCATTAAATCCTGGCTCGATCAGTCTGCTGCCGGCTATACCCTGATTAAGGTTGAAAAAAAATATCAGCCGGGGACCACAACCTTTACGGGTACAAAAGTAACTGTACAGGTGAATGACCGGCCGGTAGCTTATTATTTTGATGCAAACGGAGCACCTACGACCAGGCCGGCCGGTCCACGGGGAGAAATCGTTGTGTCACTCACAAGCGATCAGCTGCCGTCCGCTGTGCGTAGTTATCTGGGACAGACATACGCTGGTTATCAGCTGCTGGTTGCTGAAGCAATGCAGATTAACGGGGCGGCACAGGAATACCGAATACAGATACTGACTAACAATCAGCGTGTCGATGTTCATTTTGATGGCAGCGGGGTGTTCCGGGATGCGCATACTGCTCCGGGCAATCCGGCAACCACACACACAGTACGGTATGTTTCACGCGATAACCTGTCTGAAGCAATAAAAAATGCACTGAGCAGCACTTATTCAACCTACACCTATGGTTGGGCCGAGGAGCATGTGCATGACGGGACAACTACGTATGACGTGAAGTTATTCGGCAGCTCTAGACTGTTTGTACTGCATTTTGATACCGCAGGGTCACTCGTTGCCCCCGGAAAGCCGACGGGCGTGCCGGTATCGTCTACCCTGGTCGCCGGTCAGGGGCCCAAACCGGGAGGCCCAACTCCGCCGGCATCATCCACCGCTGGACCTGCTGCCCCGCTGATTATTCTGAATGGCGATCAGCTTCCGGCAGCTGTTACTGCCTTGCTGCGGGCTACGTTCAGCAGTTATACGTTTCTGGCTGCGGAAGTTCACACACCTCCGCACCAGTCCGGCAGTGAATACAAAATTGATCTGGCTGTCGGTCAGCAGTTGTATACCCTCAGATTTACGGCATCCGGTGAGTTGATCATGGCTGAAGCGCGCGGGTAAGTAGTCATGAGGATGTTTTCCGGCTCATTCCGTTATATGAGCCGGAAAACTAATTTCTGCCTGAAAGGATCCGCTGACAGCAGAAACGGTAAACTCCCCTCCCATCAGCCTGACTACCTGATGACTGATCCACAAGCCCAGTCCATATCCGTCATGCCGGCTGTCTGCCTGGTAAAAACTGCCGGTTAACCGCCCCGGATCGGGTACCGGAATATCGGTTTGATTCACAAGTCTCCAGGTTATTGAACCGTTGCCCGCCATAATCCGTAACTCAAGCCGGGAGCCGGCTCTGGCATATTTTACAGCGTTGTCCAGCAGATTCAGCAGGACGTTGGTTAATTTATCCAGATCGGCCCAGACCGTTAGCGAAGCGGCATCATCGTCGAGCGCAATGGCCAGAAAAAGCTGCTTCTGATTTATGGAACCATGATACCGTTCTGCCAGCCGCAAGGTAAGGTCATCCAGTTCAATTGATTCCATCCGTAACTGTAGCGTTCCGGCGTGGAGCTGGCTCATGGCCAGCAGATCGTCGACCAGGCGGCTTAACCGGCGCAGCTCAGTTAGTTGACTGGTCAGGAATCTGCGCTCACGCTCATTTGTTACTTCCCGCTGCGCAACTTCAATTTCCGTGCGCAGTATACTCAGGGGTGTGCGCAGTTCGTGAGAGGCGGCAGCAAAGAAATTATGTTGTGTATCGGCGGCACTGCGGATACGGGCCAGCATATCGTTTATCGTCCTGGCCAGTTCCTGCAACTCATCGTCAGAGTCCGGGGTTGGTATGGGCGTTACTTCCTCGGCCAGATTGACCGAGCGGGCGGAATCAATGATTGCCTTCAGCGGCCGCAGTAATAAGCCACTGAACACCCAGGCACCGAGTCCGGAGAATAACACACTGAGCAATAAAATTCCCGTCAACAGCCACCCGATTGACTGCAGCTGCCGGACCAAAGGCCGGTTGCTGTGCCCCAGAACGGTCGTGAGCCGGCCGTATCCGTTTTCCGGAGTGCGCTCATACCGAACCAGCTGAAAGGTATCGGACTGTGTAACTACAGAATCGCTCCTGATTGGGTAATAATCCGGAAAATTCGGCGACTGATAGATTTTTTTCCTGAATCGACCGGCAGTATACCATAAGGCGATGACTTCACCTTGTTCGGGTAAGGGAATTACCAGCGGATAGAGCGATGTTCGTTCAGATAATCTGATTGCCCGTTCTGTGAGTATACGATTTTCCTGCCTGATCAGTACGTCCTTTACCTGAACATACACATAGGCGGCTGCAAGGGAGAACCCCAGAAAGAAGGTTCCTGCGAACACAAGACCAATCTTAAACCGGATACTGCGAACCGGCCATATACCTGCCATAGGCGTATTAATTTATTTCGAGAGCGCCTTTTAGCCGGTAGCCCACACCCACTACGGTTTCGAGCAACGGTACGCCGAACCCACGGTCAATCTTCTTGCGAAGCTGGTGAATGTGTACTTCAACCACATTGCTCCCGCGGTCAAAATCGGTTTCCCAGACCTTTTCGGTAAGCTGCGCTTTTGACAATACACGACCCGATTGCCGCATGAGCTGTTCCAGCAGCTGATACTCGCGGGGCGTCAGCGCGATTGTCTGACCTGCCCGTGATACGTTTCGGGTTGCAAGGTCCATCACCAGATCACCAACCCGCCAGACGGCAAGCTTACTTCCAGCCTGATTCCGCTGAACGGTACGGATCCGGGCAAGCAGTTCTTCCAGTTCAAACGGTTTACGAAGGTAGTCTACCGCGCCTAAGTCCAGCCCTTCAACCACGTGTTTCGACTGGTTGAGCGCACTCAGGATCATGACCGGAGCATTAAGCCCAAACGCTCTGAGCGTACGTAATACATCAAAGCCGGTTGTTCCGGGCAGCATCAGATCAAGCAGAATAAGCTCATAGTCGCCGACAGCGGCCATTTCCAGACCGGTGGCCGCTGAAAGGGCGGTATCAACGGCATAACCGGCCTGCCGCAGCCCTTTCTGCAGATGTACTACCAGTTTTTCTTCATCATCTATCAGCAGGATTTTCATCAGAGAGCAAACGTTTGGCCATGGATGGTTAATGTTGTTGGGTGAATGACCGGCCGGCCGGTCCGGTTAACAAACCCCTCCGCCGATCGTTCAAAACCCGTAAACCCGATTCGCTGAACACCCGGCAACATAGAACTGATCTGCTGCGCCTGATGTGGTTTTAGTTCGATCAGGTATTTTTTAGTCAGCAATGCTGCTAACTGTCCCTGCCCGTCAACGATTTTCGATACCAGCTCACCTTCAGACTGAATAAGCTGCCCGGCTTTCGGCAAAGGCGGCGGTATGTCACGGAGGGATAGCTGCTTACCGGATGCATCATTGCGAAGGCTTTTCAACCGGAATGTTCCGGCTGTTTCCGGTCCTTCCCCTCCCGGCATCGGTGCTGGCGGGCCGGGGGGATGAGGGCCTGACTCTGTCCCGGCCGTGATCCGTTGTCCGGCAGCAGCCAGTTCCCGCACACGGGCTGCCGTGTGCGGGGGAAATGCCAGGGTTGCCGTCCCCTGTTCCGTTTGCACCCGTAGCCCGTCATAGTCTCCGATCCTGTTATAAACGAACCCAATCACCTTTCCTGAAACCGTTACCTGCGCTTCTGCCTGTTTAAGATTACCGGTAATCAGCATGACGGTTAAAAGAATGTAAAGTTTTCGATTCATATGCGCTGTTGTAAGCCGTATAATCCGGTGCGTACTCCTGCACGTGCCGGTTGTCCTGAATGAAAGTCAACGGTGTTATCTGCGGATGTGCCATACGGTAATTTGCCGTTTTAGCAGCAAATTGGCCTCTTATTGTGAAGCTGACCTTAGTTTACCATTAAGATTTCTTAAGGTGGTGATTATCCGGCGGGTAAATAGACGTGAAAGGTAGTACCGTGACCGGGTTTACTGCTGACTGTAATAGCTCCCCCATGATTATCAATAACCCGCTGACAAATGGCTAATCCTACGCCCGTACCGGCATATTCATTCTTGCCGTGAAGCCGCTGGAATACCTGAAAGATGCGGTCAGCATATTTTTCGTCGAAGCCGATCCCTTTATCGGCTACATCAATCCGGTGACAGGGCGTTCCGCCGGCGCCCTGCAGTATTCCCGGCGGTATATCATCCGCCGAACATACCGAAGCGCGAATGCTGATCTGAGGCGACTTACCCGGGATCACAAACTTAATAGCATTCGAAATCAGATTCTGAAACAGCTGTCCTAACTGCGACGCGTCACCTCTGACAACCGGCAGGGCATCGGTATGGATTTCAGCACCTGACCGGCTGATCTCCCAATCCAGCGTAGAAAAAACACCATCCACAATGGTTTCCAGTGACACACGACCGAATACCTGTTTGAGGGTCGAAATACGGGAATAGGCCAGCAAATCTTTGATTAAGGCCGACATCCGAGCACCGGCGGCTCCGATACGCTGCAGATGATCGTTAGCGTCCTCAGGCAGACTCTCCCCGTAATGCTGGCTCAGTAGACTGCTAAAGGATTGAATTTTGCGCAGCGGCTCCTGTAAATCGTGGCTCGCCACGTAAGCAAACTGCTGCAGGTTTTCGTTTGAACGCTTCAGATCAGCATTGGCCTGGCTTAAGGCCAGTGTGCGCGATTTTACCCGTTCTTCTAATTCGGCAGAAAGATGCCGGTACCGTTCTTCGCTCTGCCGCAGGGCTTCCTCTGCCCGTTTGCGTTCGGTCACATCACTGGCCGTACCAAACCATTCCAGAATTACGCCCTGCTTATCCAGAATAGGCACTGCCCGTGAAAAGATCCAGCTAATCCGGCCATCGTCCTGCATGACCCGGTGTTCCAGTTCAAAACCCTCTCTGGTAGCCACAGCCTGGTCAATAGCAGCTTTTACCGCCTGCTGGTCTTCGGGATGCACATTACTCAGTATCCAGTCATGGCCGGCTTTCTGCAGATCCTGCATAAACGGTTTACCGGTCAGCTGTTTTATTTCTTTCCAGTCTGCTCCGACAGAATAGACTACATCTGAACTTGCCGTAACGAACGACCGGAACCGCTCTTCACTTTCCTGCAAGGCGGCTTCTGCCCGTTTTCGCTCTGTTATCTGATCAAACAGTACGGCAAACTGATTATCCGCAAACCAGAAAGCAGTCAGCTCATACCATTCGTTCAATCCGCCAATATAGTCTTCAGTCTGTATCGGCTGACGCATGTCGATAACCTGCTGATAAACGGAAAACCACTTAGGATCTAAATCCGGCAGGATTTCCAGTACGGTTTTACCCAGCGTCTGCTCGGGTGTCAGACCGGTCAGCTTGCCAAAGGATGCATTGACCTGCAGGAACCGGTAATTAATCATGTTTCCTGACGCGTCACGGATCGCTTCGCAAACGGCATAGCCTTCCTGCATGGATTCAAACAGGGTCCGGTAATTGTTTTCAGACTCGCGCAGGGTTTCTTCTGCCCGCCTGATTTCGGTGATGTCCCGGGTAGTACCCGCCACGGCTTCTACTTCCCCGTTTTCGTTCAGCACCGGAGCAAACACATAATCGTATATCCGTTTTCCGAGCTGTGCATGCGGAAACGACACCTCACCCCTAATCAGTTGCCGCGTGGCCACTACCTGATCGATTTCCCGTTCATGCATCCGGGCATGCCACGGTTCATAGCCGTTCTCCAGCAAATTCTTCCCGATCGACTTCTCCCAGGTACTACCCCACATATCGAGTAATGCCTGGTTAGCATAAATAAAGCGGTAATTCAGATCAAAGACATACATCAGATCGGGTGTACTGGCGGTAATCGCTTCGTGAATCCGTTGTTGCCGCTCAGCATACCGGCGCGTTGCCTTTTCCCGCTGCTTTGTCTGCACCCACTGCGTTACCTCCTGAGCAACTCCGGCAAACCGGTACAGTTCACCAGACTCCGAAAAATAACTCCGGCCATAAAAACGCACCCACCGTAACTTGCTGTCATCAGCGCCGATTGTCCGGTAGGTCTCATCAAGGAATCCCCTGGATTGCGGGTTCAATGCCTGCTGAACCGCCAGATTTACCCGCTCTACATCGTCTTTATGAATAAATTGAATGGCCTGATCATACGCCAGGCGGTTGTGCTTTGCCAGACCAAAGAGTTCACGGCAACGGTCATCCCAGTTTACTTGTTTTGTAACGGGGTCAAGTTCCCAAACGCCCAGCCCGGCTGCCTGAAGGGCAAAGTCAATATCGAGTCGCTGCGTTAGTTTATGGTTTGAATCAGGGTGCTGCTGATAACCGTTCATTGTTCAACTGCGTAAATGTGAATTTGCCCTCCGCCGGAAAAGCCCCCGGGCCTGGGCTACCCTGCAACTTCTGATCATGGAAACGCTCAACTCCTGTGTGTAGAATTTGCAAGGCCGGAACCAAATTTACTATGGTTTATGCCTAAACAGGTGCCGTCAGATACGGATATTTACAGAATGGCCTCTTACTGTATAGGTAATACGGCCATTGGTTGCTGTAGCGCCTACCGGCAGCATGGCAGTTGAACCGGATCCAGGACAGGAGCACCCCTTCCCTGCTGAACAATCCGGTTTACCTGTTCCGTCAGGTTCACGCTGTTTCCGGATCGGTGTTACCGTTCTGCATCGGTAAGCTGCGTGACCAGTTCAATCATTTTTTTACACAACGCTTCTCTTCCGGAGCTTGATTTTACCTCCTTTAGTAACCTTGTAAAGTCCTTCATGATATGGGCATCACTGCGGGTTTTAGGCACTGACGGAACGTTTGCGGATTCCGTTACCGGACTTATGTTTAAAAAACTGTTGATGGCTTCCACCGAATCCAGCTTCTCCGTAAGGCCGCTGCTTTTTGCCAGTTGCTGAATAATCTGTTTACTCACCTTACTTTTCCCCGACAAAACGGCGCTTTTCAGTAATGGAGTGAGCATGTCAAGGCCTTGTGCATACTCAGCGTCTCGTTTGATCGTAGCTTGCCCGACATTAAATTCTGCTGCCAGTTGCTCGGCCGTACTCCTTTTTTGTACCGATTGACCATAAGGATCATTTTGATCTTTATGGGATGATACCTCAGATAGATCATAAGGATCATTTTGATCTTTATGATCTATCCGCTCATATTTCCCTTTAGCCTGCCGTACGTTCAGGTATTTAATACCCCGCAGATAAGATGTCTGCTCAGGGCTCAGGTTGCGTCTGCCTAGCTGATTATCAATCATAAAGGCTCTGACTTCGTCCAGACTCTCGTACCGGACAAAATGAACCGGGAAGTCAAGGTTGTTGTGGCGACATATCCGGTACCGGTTATGCCCATCCACTAAAATATACACAGGCGTTTGCGACAGAGAGCCCGGGATGGCTATCATTTCGGTAGTCGGCCAGATCAGGAGTGCTTCCCGGCATCCTTCTTTTATAATATTTGCTTCAAGCTGAGCCTTTTCATCATCATTCAGCGGAGGGATCAACGCTTCAAGCTCAGGGAGGACGGTTATCCGGCGTTTTACTTCTTCATGCTGCAGGAAAGCTGAGCGTTGAAATATATTCTGCTCTCCCAGTGAGGTCTGGTACTTCTTAGCCATGGGTCAGGGTAGGTTAACGGGTTATCTCTTTCGCCAGGTTCATGTAGTCTTTGGCACCATTCGACGTCGGCTCATACTGGAAAATATCAATCTGAGAAATCTGTGATTCCTTAAGCGCAACATTCAGGCGAATCTGGGTATCAAAAATTCTGAAGGCAGAAAGCTGATTGCGTACCTGGTCAATAATATCACGGTGGATGTTAAACCGGTGATCGACCATCGTAATAAGCACACCTTCGATATACAAACCACTGTTCAGCCGGCGCTGGATTTGAAAAATATGCTCAAACAAGCCGCTGACGCCTTTAAGTGCCGAGATTTCCGGCTGCAGCGTAATCATGCAGGCATTGGCAGCAATCAGGGCACTTGTCGTGAACACATTTAAGGCAGGCGGGCAATCTATTAAAATATAATCGTAATCACTCAGTTTTGGCTCCAGCGCGCGCTGCAGCTGTAATTCACTTAACACCATTCTGATCATTTCTATCTCGCGGCTGGCCAGGGTAAGGTCACTCGGCGAAAGATCAAAATTTTCAGCAATAGGGTAGACCGGAAGCGGCTCATCATCAATTAAGGCATGCATCACCTGCTTTTGGGGATTATCAACACCAAGGGCCTGCGATAGGTTGCCCTGAGAATCCATGTCAATGACCAGCACCTTATGACCAAGTAAAACCAAGGCCCTGCCCAGGTTCAATGTCGTTGTTGTTTTTCCGACACCTCCCTTGTGATTCACCACGGCAATTACTTTAGCCTTTGTTTTATAAAATTCTTTCCAGCCATAGCCCACCAACACAGGATAGAGTTTGGCCAGATGGTCCTGATTTAATTCCCGTTCACCGGAAACAGCTTTAGAAAGCATTCCTCTTGGAATACCAGCTTCCTTTTCGACCTTGGATAAGGTAAGTCCTTCCTTATTCCTGAGAAAATTGACGACTTGTGTATTAGTAACAGGCATTTGGATGATGTATTACATTGTGTACAAATATACATAATGTGTATTTATTTTTGTACAACCACTTAATCAATAATCAACTGATGCTGAATAGCGGCTTTCTATACTACAGATTCCATCGATACTAGGCTGTTTGATTAACCGGCTGGCAGAAAAAATCTAACTACGAGAAAAGTACCGTCTCGGGACAACAAAATGGTTAAGGAATAGGATACACTTAATTAAACCCATTAAAAAAAAAAAAATCTAAAAAATTCCATTTTCCTAATTAGTTGGTTTTAACCTTTTAACTTATTAACTATTAGGGCGCTGTAACCTATTGATTTTCAATTACAAAAAGCACTCAATTACGAGAAAAGTACCGTTAACTGCGAGAAAAGTACCGTCTAACTGCGAGAAAAGTACCGTCTAACTACGAGAAAAGTACCGTTAACTGCGAGAAAAGTACCGTCTAACTACGAGAAAAGTACCGTCACTGCGAGAAAAGTACCGTCAGCTACGAGAAAAGTACCGTCAGTGCGAGAAAAGTACCGTCACTACGAGGAAAGTACCGTCAATTACGAGGAAAGTACCGTCACTGCGAGGAAAGTACCGTCGCTACGAGGAAAGTACCGTTACTATGAGGAAAGTACCGTCAGCTACGAGAAAAGTACCGTCAAAGTAAAGACAGTAAGTAAATGCAGGCGTCACCGGAGGCCGGTTTGTCAGATATTGAGTAATATTGTACAGCAGGATGTTTGAATAGTGTACTAATTGAGGGCAGAATAACGGGAAAAGCGTATTGTAAACAGGTTGTTTTGGGAAAGTAGAGTTCTATAAAAAAGGATCAGCAACCGGTTATATTGGCCAGAACGAAAACAGACGGGCTTTTTCTCGCAGTATGGGCTGCGGCATAAACCTTTTAGTAACACAAATAAGACTACAGGCAGCGCCGGGGCAATACTGGTTACAGCAAAGTATGGCGGGAGAACCCGCAGAAGATTAGAAGATATGTGTGCGATTAAGTATGTTTGTTTAAATTTCAGGAGGGTGAGTAATGGCTAAACGTAAAGAGGAAGGCATAAACGCTGAGTCAGTAACGGGAACACAAATTGATTTGTTCAGCGCTGATCAACGGCAGGACCGCCCTTTAACACAACATAATGATCTTATCCGCGCTCAGTACGATATGTCACTGCTGGAAATGCGGTTGTTTATTGCCTTGCTTGCCCGCATCAACCGGGGTGATAAGGAATTTTCGATCTGTAAAATTCCGGTAAGCGAACTGTTTTATCAGGACGATAAAAAAAATAACGAAGATGGTACCGATAAAACGCCTTCCAAAGTAGGCGGCAAAACGTATTCACAAATCAAAAAGGCTGTTGTAAGGCTGGCCGGCCGCACAGTTACGGTTGAATCGAGGGACGATAAGGGAAACCGCGAGATTATCAGTAACCCGCTGATGGCGACCTGTCGCTATAAGGAAAAGTCGGGCTACGTAATGGCGCAGTTCAATAATTTTGTGAAGCCCTATCTATTAGAACTGAGCGGAGGCTTCACTACGGCACAGGAACTGACCCTGATGAGTTTCCGCAGCTTTTATTCCTTCAGAATATACTGGCTGCTGAAACTGTCGGCCTATAAGCGGGATGTTATCCAGTCGGGCATACCGGAAATGAAGCAGATGTTTAATCTGGTGGGCAAATATGCTAATTTCTCGGATTTTAAGCGGTTTGTACTGGATGTTGCGCAGGAAGAATTAAGGACGACTGATATGGCATTTGACTATTTGCCGACAAAGGAGGGCAGGGCTGTGACAGGAGTTACCTTTACGCTGCTGCGACCTACGATGGTGAACATGATCAGTGCGGAATTACCCGAAACAATTCACAACCGCCTGACGGCGCTTGGCTTGTCGCTGAAAGCGCTGGCAGACATTAAACTACGGTATCAGCAGGGTAAACTGGAAGAAGAATATATCCATTTTGTGCTGCAATATTACGATCAGTTGCAGCATAAGGCACAGATCCGTTCTTTGGCTGCCATTGTCTATAAGGCAATCATCAGCCAGCAATTAGCAGGGGAATTTGCTCACTGGAAAGAAAACAAGCCCGTTTATAAATCGCCTGCTACAAAAGAATCCGTACAGGTTATTGAGGAGGTTATCGCACTGGATGAGTTAAGAAAAGGGTGGGAGGCAATGTTCCGCAAAGGACTTTCACCGTACGAAACATTTGAGGCCAGTCTGGAACAGTATCTCAGTAATCCGGAATACCGGTTCGACGTACGGAATGGTGTTAACTGTCTGGTTTACAGAAAAACCTTGTGACATAGCGGAATTGGCCGGAAAGGAAGGCGGCCTGATTTGTCGGGAAACAGTTCAGGCCACCGGCAACACCGTGGTCATTAACCGGCAATAACCTTGCTGAGGTTATCTTAAAGAAGCTGATCAGTCAGGCTTGCAGTACTGACTGCCGGCGGTCAGAGCCGGATGACGCACTTTTGGGCATCCTCGTATCAGCCCCGCTGGCTTGATCCACGGATGATTAATTCGGTTTTAAGGACACGGGTAATTGGCTTCCAGAAGGACGAATCCGTATTGATCTGATCGAGGAGAAGCTGCGCGGAGACCCGTCCAATGTCCCGTGTTGGCTGAGCAACGGTAGTAAGACCGGGTTCAATCAGCGCTGAACCATAATCGTTGCTGAATCCGACAACGGCAATCTGTTCGGGAATCTTCAGGCCATGCTCGCGGATTACCTTCAGGGCTTCAATTGCAGTAGGGTCGTTCACGGCAAATAACGCATCAGGCGGTTGCGGAAGGTCAAGCAGGTATTTAATATAGATCTTTACATTCTCCAGATTAAGGTCATAACTGATAATCAGTTCGTCAATGATCGGCCGCTTGTGTTTTCGCAGTGCATCCTTGTAGCCTTCCAGTCGTTTTCTGCTAATGTAAAGCGAGGGAGGACCTGCCAGATGCGCGATGCGCTCTTTACCGGAAAAAATCAGATGTTCGGTAGCTTTGAATGCGCCTTCATAGTCATCAACAACGACTTTAGGAGCTTCTATTTCATGACAGACCCGGTTAAAGAAAACCATGGGTATACCTTTCCGCTTGAAAATCTCAAAGTGAGCAAAATTTTTCGTTTCCCGTGTCATTGAAATCAGTACACCGTCAACACGGTTGGCCAGCATAACCCGTGCATTGACGACTTCTGTTTCGTAGGTTTCATTTGACTGACAGATCAGCACAGAGTACCCTGCTTCGGCGGCTATCTCCTGGGCACCCATAATAACAATGGGAAAAAAGGATGTGACAAATTCAGGCACAATAATGCCAATGGTCTTACTCTGACTGGATGATAAATTGATAGCAAGCATGTTCCGCTGGTAATCCATGCTTTCTGCAAGGTCCATAACGGATTGTCTGGTTTCGGGCCGCACACTCGGGTGTCCGGTTAAGGCGCGGGAAACCGTAGACTTTGAAATGTTGAGTTTTCGGGCAATATCAATAATGGTAACCTGGTGGCGCTTCATTGCATCGATGAATTGAAATTATAAATAACCAGGAAAACCCGCTTTAAGCAAATGAAGTGATTAAAATAATTTCTGGGAACGCTCCCATGAAATGGAACCGTTCCCAGAAAAAATATCATAAAATGGCTAACTGTGATTGTATTATATAGTTTAATATTTGTACGGATTCAGGGAAGAAGATCATGATTGTACATTTTCTTCGTTTTACGTCTTTATGTACTTAAATGTATGTCAGACAGTAGTGTAAAAGGGTAGCTGGATCTGAGGCCTGACCGCTTTTTGTATTATTCGTATAAACCCATTAAACGCGTTTCGTATCATGTATAGCGTTACGAGAGGCGGGGTGCCGGACTAATAACCCTTTACCCACGATCAACTGGATTAATGCCTATGAAAATGAGATGGCTTTGCGGAATTATCCTGTTTATGAGCTATACGACCACAATCGCCCAAAAACGGCAGCTGTTTCTGATTGCGGGCCAGAGTAATGCGGTCGGCCAGGGCAATAGTACTGAATCAGTGAAGTGCGCTCCGGCAACGGCTCTGGCCTACCTGGCGGCCGCTGATTCGCTGGTACCGCTGACTGATCCGTTCGGGGAAAAAGATGGGCATTTTGAACAGGCCGGAAGCGGCAGCATTGCTCCGGCCTTTGCGCACGAATACCACCGGCTGACAGGAACGGTTGCCGTGATGGTTTCGGCCGCACGCGGCGGCGCTTCCTGTCATCAGCGCGCCGAACTGGGAAATTATGGTACATGGGCAGAAAGCGGCCGCTTGCCGCTGCTCGACGAAGCGGTCAGTAAAACCAGACGGGCCAGGCAGAAAACCGGCCTTCCGCTACAGGGAATTATCTGGATGCAGGGCGAACGGGACGCCAATGCCATTGCCGATAGCCTGATGTCAGGTATCGATTACGCCACGGCACTTACCGGTGTCATCAGCCGATTCAGACAGCAGCTTGGCAGCGACGTACCGGTTTACATCGTTCTGACGGGTTACCAGGCAGGACGCACCAAAGCCGGTAGTGATGCGGTACGGGCGGCTCAGCTTTCCGTCGCAACGCGTACTGCACGTACGTATATTGTATACCGTGAGACGGATGAGTTTGACGGACGGGGCTGGATGAAGGATTTTGTGCACTATAATCAAACCGGACTAAACGACATCGGGCAGAAAACGGCCCGGTTTATCAGCCGGCCTCCGGACTGATTGTCCGCAGTAACAAACCGGATCTGCCCGGATATTGCCGCACAAGAGCGGAAAGCAGAACAGGTTTATTGAAACCAGACAACCTACAGACCATTTCAACGCGTGAACACAACAATAGACACTGCCGTCATCGTCATTTTTTCGGCTTTCGTACTCGGTATAGGGCTGCTGTTTGCCCGCACAGGCCGTAACCTGAAATCATTTTTTGCGGGGGGCGAGGCTGTCCCCTGGTTTATCGGGGGCTTATCGCTGTTTATGAGTTTTTTCTCCGCAAGTACGTTTGTTGCATGGGGCAGCATTGCCTATAAACACGGCTGGGTAGCGGTTACCATACAGTGGATGATGTGCGCAGGCGCCCTGGTAACGGGCCTCTGGCTGGCTCCTCGCTGGAAAAAAACGGGTGTTCTGACAGCCGCGGAGTATATCCGGCAGCGGCTTGGACTGACGGTTCAGAAAACGTACATTTTCATTTTTACTCTGGTCAGCATTTTCATTAAAGGCTCTGTTTTGTATCCGGTGGGCAAACTGGTCAGTGTTTCGTTGGGCCTGCCGCTGGTACCGACAACGATAGGACTGGGTATTTTTATGATTGCCTATACGTCGGTAGGAGGGCTGTGGGCGGTGATGGTCACCGATATACTGCAATTTGTGGTGCTGTCGGCCGCCGTCTGTATTTTACTGCCGCTGGCTTTCGGGTACGCAGGCGGGACGGCAGGGTTTATCAGTAAGGCGCCGGATGGTTTTTTTGACCTCCTCAGCGGCGAATACACATTCGGGTTCATGCTTGCCTTCTTTGTCTATCAGGTAGCCTATATCGGCGGGAACTGGACATTTGTACAACGGTATACCAGTGTCGACAGCCCCGCATCAGCCCGGAAAGTAGCGTTTCTCTTTGCCGCGCTTTACCTCATCAGTCCGGTTATCTGGATGCTGCCACCAATGATTTATAAGACCATCAATCCTTCTTTGACTGGACTGGATACAGAAAATGCCTATCTCGAAATCTGCAGGCTGGTATTACCGCCAGGGCTTCTTGGACTGATGCTGACCGGGATGTATTTTTCAACGTCTGCCAGCGCCAATACGACCCTTAATGTAGTGTCAGCCGTTTTTACCAATGATATTTACAAAGGCCTGCTGAATCCTTCAGCTACCGATCAGCAGCTGATCCGGGTGGCCAGACTATCGTCATGGGGTTTTGGTATCGGGATGATCGTCATTGCCCTGTTAGTACCTTATATCGGTGGAATTGTTGAGGTTGTCCTCACAATCGGAGCCGTAACGGGGGGACCGCTGCTTGCACCACCGATCTGGGCGCTCTTTTCAAAACGGTTAACCGGACACACCACGCTGCGAATCACCCTGATTACCCTGGCGCTGAATCTGACCGGGAAAATAATGCTGCCTTTCCTGTTCGGTATGAAACTCAGCATGGCAGAGGAAATTGTCATTGGCGTCGGTGCTCCGTTATGCTTTCTGGCGCTTGCAGAATGGCTGGCCTCACGCAAGCGCGAGGATAGCCCGGATTACCGGCAATACGAATTGAACCGGGCAGAAGAACCGGGCAGTACGGTACAGGAGCAGGCCGACGAAGCCCTTGAAATTCACCGGCAGAATCAGTTTGGTTTACGGGTTATTGCCGTTTCGCTGGTAGTTACCGCCTTGATTCTGTTCGGGCTGAGTCTGTTAACAACGCAGGGTGCAGGTGTTACGGCGCTGCTGGCAGGCATAGTGTTCGTAACAGCGTTGATTCCGTGGCGGGCTGCATCCGCCATGAAACCGGCGCCTGAAACCAGTACGCCTGCTGCTGTGCAGGAATAAAAAAAAACATAAAACCGGTCCGTGCTGAACCGGCAGGATACCTGACTGCGGTTCGTACTGGCTACATAACGATTACGTTAACAAATGATACGGGAACAGGCAACTGATAAACGTCCGTTACGGACAATCCGGCATGAGGCCGGCTTAGTGGTGATCGGAGGGGGGCTATCGGGCGTATGCTGTGCCATTACGGCAGCACGGGCCGGTGTACAGGTCGTACTTGTACAGGACAGACCCGTACCGGGCGGTAATGCCTCAAGTGAGGTACGGCTTTGGATTCTGGGCGCCACATCACACATGGGGAACAACAACCGCTGGGCCAGAGAAGGCGGTGTAATTGATGAACTGCTGCTGGAAAACCTGTACCGCAATCCGGAAGGAAACCCCTTGATTTTTGACACCATCCTGCTGGAGAAAATAACGGCTGAACCTGCAATCACCCTGCTGCTGAACACAGCGGTATATAACGTGACCATGTCTGCGGAGGAGGCCGGTAAAATCGGATCGGTGCAGGCATTCTGTGCGCAGAACAGCACCGGCTATGAACTGACGGCACCGCTGTTCTGTGATGCGTCGGGCGACGGAATTGTGGCCTTTCAGGCAGGTGCGGCTTTCCGGATGGGTGCGGAGTCAAAAGAGGAGTTCGGTGAAAAGTTTGCCCCGTCGGCTGATTACGGCGGTTTACTGGGCCATTCCCTGTACTTCTACTCTAAAGATACCGGTAAGCCGGTTCGCTATGTGCCGCCGGCCTACGCGCTGTCGGATATCACCCGGATTCCCCGGTTCCGCTCGTTCAATACCAGTGATTATGGCTGCCGGCTCTGGTGGCTGGAGTATGGCGGCCGGCACGATACCGTGCATGATACAGAAACCATAAAATGGGAGTTGTGGCGGGTGGTCTATGGCGCGTGGAATTACATCAAGAACTCCGGAAAATTCCCCGAAGCGGAAAACCTGACCCTTGAATGGGTGGGTCAAATTCCGGGGAAACGGGAAAGCCGCCGCTTTGAAGGCGACTACATGCTGACGCAACAGGATATCGTAGAACAGCGGCAGCACCCCGACGCGGTAGCATTCGGCGGCTGGAGTATTGACCTGCACCCCGCCGACGGCGTGTTTTCAGAAAAACCGGGCTGCAATCAATGGCACAGCAAAGGAATCTATGGCCTGCCGTTCCGGTGCTTTTACAGCCGGAATGTCAGTAACCTGTTTCTGGCAGGAAGGATTATTTCTGCCTCACACGTGGCGTTTGGCTCGTCGCGGGTAATGGGGACAAGTGCTCACGGAGGGCAGGCGGTCGGCATGGCTGCCGCACTTTGCAGCCGGAAAGGAATATTACCCCGTGACATTACAGCAGAACCGCTGTTAATCCATGAACTGCAGCAGGCTCTGCTCAGCACCGGACAGCATATTCCCGGTGTCCGGTTGCAGGATACAAAAGATCTGACGCAGGAGGCAACGCTATCGGTATCCAGTGAGCTGATTCTTAGTGAACTGCCACCCGACGGGCCGCTGAACACGCTCCGGCATTCGGCAGGGCAGATGCTTCCGCTGACTGCCGGTCCGGTTCCGGAACTTACCTTCTGGGCAGTGGCCGGTCAGGAAACCACGCTGACGGTAGAATTCCGTGTGAGCAGCAAACCGGAGAATCACACGCCGGACACGGTGCTGGAACGGCAGGAGATCAGCCTGCGAAAGGGCAGACAACCGGTCATTCTTCAGTTTCATACACCGATGCCCTACGAAGGATATGGTTTTATCTGTTTTCTGAAAAACGAAGCGGTGGCGATGCAATACAGCCGGCAGCGGATTTCGGGTCTGGTATCGGTATTTAACAAAACAAACCCCGCCGTATCGAACTATGGTAAACAGGAGCCTACGGAGGATATTGGCGTTGATGCCTTTGAGTTCTGGACGCCGGAACGCCGGCCGGGAGGACATAATCTGGCCGTCGGCATCAACCCCGGCATACGGCTGTTTGGTGCCGCAAATGTACGGAACGGCCTGCAACGCCCTACGAACGCACCCAATGCCTGGGTTGCCGGGCTGGCGGATAACCGGCCGTCGCTGACGCTGACGTGGACGGAGAAAAAACTAATCCGCGAAATCATACTGAGCGTTGATACCGATTTCGATCACCCCCTCGAATCGGTGCTGATGACGCATCCGGAAACAGCAGCACCCTTCTGTATCCGGGACATTGTAATCTGTAATGATCAAAAACAACGGATATATGAGGTAGCAGACAATTATCAAACCCGCCACATAGTCCGCTTTGAGCAGCCGGTTATAACTAATAGTCTGACAATCCACCTGAAGCACCCTGACGAAAACATTCCGGCGGCGTTGATGGAGGTGCGCTGTTATGCTTAGGTATTAACTAAGCGATACAACTAACCTCGTACAGGAAGACAATCTGCGGGCCTGCGCAGGTCTGCAAACGTAGGGTTTGTGCAGGCACCGGCTATGGCCGGAAATCAGGATACGTATAGTGGTGTCCGTTAAAATTGAGGGCTGTTTTTGCCGTTCCGGTCAACGGGTTGACATTGCTGGAAATGCATACCGGCACAGACTGACCGGAGGCAGGTCTGCATAATTGCATGGTACAATTCATGGGAACGCTCCCACAAAATGGGAGCGTTCCCATGAAAAAAGTCGGCGTAAACAAGAATGTATTGTGCTTATCGAAGTATAATTTTAATTATTCAACTAAACCAATGCCTGCTAACACCTCCTCTTCAGTAAACGGAAACGGACTGAATGGTTAGGATAAAGAGCCCGGGCATCACTCAAAACCGATTCCTATGAACACAGGTATTACCAGACTTAACACATGCAGGCTAATCTGCTTTCTGGCCTTACTGGGCGGAATAATTTTATTGCCGTCCGGCGCAACTGCTCAGAAAACAAAACTGGTCAGAGGGGTGGTTTTCGCAGCCGATACCGATGAACGGCTGCCGGGCGTAAACGTAGTGCTTGAAAACACAACACAGGGAACGTCGACCAACAAGGACGGGGAGTTTATCATTAATGTCCCGAACGCGAATGCGGTACTGGTTTTTTCGTTTGTCGGTTATCTGCCGCAAAAAATAAAGGCCGGCGCTGCCGCTAAACTCGAAGTCCGGTTAGACCCCGATGACAAGGTACTGGATGAAGTGGTGGTTATCGGATATGGCGAGGCGAAAAAATCGGATCTGACCGGCTCGGTCGGGCAGATTAAGACAAAGACTGTTGAAGAAAGCGGGTATGGCAATTTTCAGCAGGCAGTAGCCGGACGGGTAGCCGGGGTAGTGGTCAATGAAACCTCAGGTCAGCCCGGATCGGCGCTGTCGATTGAAATCCGTGGGGCGGGTTCGCTGAATTTTTCCACACAGCCCCTCTATGTTATTGACGGCATTCCGCTGGAATCGCCGAATGTCGGGGCGCTGAACGCCAATACCAATTTATCGGGCGGTGCAGTCGCCAGCCCGTTGTCGGCCATAAATCCAAACGATATTGCCAGCATTGAAATCCTGAAGGATGCGTCGGCAACGGCTATTTATGGCTCCCGCGGGGCAAACGGCGTTGTTCTGATAACGACGAAAAGCGGCCAGAAAGGGAAACCCAAAATTACGTTCAATTACTCGACGGCAATGGCTACTCCCCTGAAACAGGTTGACGTACTTGGTGCCGCAGATTTTGCCCGGATGGCCAATGAAGCCTATAAATACCGCAATCCGGCGAGCACGTTTGTCCCTTACCTGGACAGCGAAATTCCCGGCCTGGTTGCCTTTGATCCGCAGAAGGCCGTGACGATAAAAGCAATTACACAGGATGCCAACATCGCAATCTCGGGGGGTGAGAACCGCTCAAAATATTATATCTCCGGCCAGTATTTTAACCAGCAGGGCCTGATTAAATCAACCGGCTTTAAGCGCTATAATGTTAAGGTAAACTACGAAAATGAACTGTCCTCAAAGGTAAAGCTCAATACCAGCCTGAATATCACCTCCAGTTCGTCGAACGGGAATTTAACCAGTAACATTATCCAGACTACCCAGCGCTGGGCTCCGATTCTGCCCTTTTATACGCCTGAAGGTAACCTGAACCAGATTACTATTCCTTATTACTACGGCACACAGCCCTATGATGATCCTACGTTCGGCCGGATATTCTACAATCCCCGTTTTCCAATTACGGAGGTACTGGCCAATATCAGCCCGAACAGTTTTGCCAATAACCCGGCCAACTATATAGACGGTAATCTGAAGGGAGGAGGGACCATCAACCGGAATACGAATACTCAGATCATCGGTAACGCAACGCTGAGCTATAAGATTACGGACGGGTTAAAACTTGCCGGCATACTGGGGGTGACCACTTACAACGGAACACTGGAAAATTACCTGCCATCGACCATTCTGCCGGCCTTTACCACACAGCGGGGAGTTGCTTCCATCGGCAATTTGCAGAGCAGCAAACTCCTGTATCAGGCGACGCTGAGTTATGATAAAAAAATAGCGCGGCACAATCTGAATGCTGTTGTGGGTGCTACGGCCGAACAGTATACCGAAAAGCGGCAGACAGTATCTTCGCAGGGATTCGTCAATGACTTAACCGGCCCGAATTCGATCCAGTCAGGGCAAGTGCCACAGGCGCCGGCCAGCGATTACAGCGGCTATCAGCTGCTTTCGTCGATTTTCAGAGCCAGCTATAACTACGACAGCCGGTATTATCTGACCGTCTCGGCCCGCTACGATGGTTCCTCTAAGTTTGCTAAGGCCAATCAGTTCGGCTTTTTCCCGTCGGTAGGTGCTTCATGGCGTATCGCGAATGAGAAATTTATCAAAGAGCTGAACGCCGTCAGCGAACTGAAGCTTCGGGCGAGTTACGGCGTAATCGGTAATCAGGCGCTCGGCCCCTATAATACCTTGTCTACCCTCAGTCCGGGGACAGTGATTTTTGGGAATGCCCAGGCCAATGCGGCATACTCACTGAGCCGCCTGCCAAATACCGGCTTGACCTGGGAAAGTACCAGACAAACCAATCTCGGCCTGGATCTGGGATTGTTTAAAGACCGGGTTAGTGTTCAGGTAGATCTGTATCAGAAAAAAACGAATGATCTGCTGTATACCATTGACTTGCCGGGCACGTCAGGGTTTACAAACTACACCAAGAACGTTGCCAGTGTGACCAACAAAGGACTTGAGTTATCGCTCTCTACGGTCAATATCGAATCAAGAAACATGAGCTGGTCAACGAGCGTCAATATCGCCTTCAACCGGAATACAGTTAACAAACTGGCCGGTAATTCGGGCGAGTTTCTGGGAATTAATCAGTTAATCGGCAGTTCGTATCTGTTCATTCTTCAGCCTGGCCAGCCTATCGGTCAGTTTGTCGGCTTACTGGCTCAACCTGTCTGGAATGCCGAAACGATCAAAACCAAACCGGCAACCTTTCAGCCCGGAGCCCGCGAAGGCGATATGCGTTATGCCGACGTAAATAATGACGGCCTGCTTACCAATGATGACCGGGTAGTGATCGGATCGGCCCTGCCGAAATTTACCGGCGGTTTCCGGACAGAATTCCGCTACCTCAATTTTGACCTCGCAGCCTTCTTTAATTTCTCGTACGGTAATAAGATTTTTAATCAGAACGACTGGAACATGACCAATATGAGCGGGGATAATAACGTGTACCAGCGCACGTTTGATGCCCGCTATATTCCGCTTTCGGCGTTGACGGCTGCCGATGAGTCCCGGCGCGAGGCCATTCTGGCCAATAATGCCGTCACCCGCGTTCCAACGGCCGGCTCAACGTTTGACCGTCGTGAGGTAACAGATTTTTATCTGGAGGATGGTTCGTTTCTGCGCTGCAAAGACATCAATATCGGCTACAACCTGTCAGGCAGTCTGGCCAGAACGTTAAAGATCAGTAACCTGAAGGTATATGTAAACCTCCAGAATATGATAACGTGGACCCGGTACTCCGGCCTCAATCCGGAAGTGGGTGCCGGTAGCCTGGCGACCCGCGGCCTCGACAATGGAACGTATCCGATTTTTAGAAACTACCGGCTGGGCATAAACCTCACCCTATAAGGCAGACAGCCCCATTATCAACCGTCAACGATCTCTGACAATGAAACAGTTTACTATTCTCATAAGCCTTTGCTGCCTGATTACCTCCCTGACGGGCTGTAGTTCTTTTCTGGAAGAAGAACCCAAAAGTCTGATTGCTACCACAAATTTTTACAAAACAGACAACGATGTGGTGGGTGCCGTTAATGGCATCTATCTCGCCATGCGGGAAGATGTGACGGGAAATATCTCCCCGGTCTGGATGGCAGAAATGACCACCGACGATGCAAAGTCGGGAGGAACACCGGTGGGGGAACGTCTGGAAGTAGAAAACCTGATTTATGCCTCCCGGCACTCGTTTATCCGGGCCGTGTGGAATACAGCCTACAAGGCTATCGGGCGGGCAAACGCAGTGCTTACCTATGTTGATACGCTGGGTATACCGACACTGAACCGGGCGATTGTCAGACGCTCATTCGCGGAAGCCCGTTTTCTGCGCGCGTTCTATTATAGCCGGCTGGTACAGTTATACGGGGATGTGCCGCTGGTGCTGACGCCTACCGACGATCAGACGCTGTATCCCGCACGCGCTCCGAAAGCGGAGGTTTACAAACAGATTATCGACGACCTACAGTATGCCGAAAGGAACCTGGCGCCGAACTACACCTATACGGAAGCCAACGGCGGCCGGGCGACGGCCGTGGCTGCGAAAGCCCTGCTGGGGTATGTGTATATGGTAATGGCCGGCTATCCGGTGAATGATGTGGCAAAGTGGCCGCTGGCATCCGCCAAACTGGAGGAGATTATTACCAACAAGACGTTGTACAACGTGGATGTGATGCCTGCCTACCGTGATATTTTCGACGTTACCAAAAAGGCG
>NZ_CAMFHL010000038.1 GCF_945952095.1 uncultured Arsenicibacter sp.
GCTCTCGGTTGACCTCGACGGGAATGTAAGCCTGCGGGGAAGCTCCAATGTCCGGGTGCTGATTAACAATAAACCATCCACTATCGTTGCGAGCAGCGTTGCGGATGCGCTCAAGCAAATCCCCGCCGATATGATTAAGTCGGTAGAGGTGATTACCAGCCCGTCGGCCAAATACGACGCTGAGGGGTCAGCCGGCATCATCAATATCATCACGAAAAAGAATACCCTGCAAGGTTTCACCCTGAATACTGACGCTGGTGTGGGTAACCGGGGGGCAAACCTCGGCCTGAACGGAAACCTGCGTACCGGCAAGATGGGCTTCTCCCTAAGTGGCTATGGTCGCGGAAATTACAACGTTGTCGGTTCTTACCAAAATGATCAGACGGTCCGGAACAGCAGCGGCTCAACGTCTCGGACGGTGCAATCTGCCGACACTCGCAGCAACGGGATGTTTGGTCAGTATCAGTTAGGCTGGGACTATGACCTGAATAAAAATACGGCTATCACGGCGAGTGTACGGTACGGACTCCGCAACAACAACTCATTTCAGGATAAATTAACGACACGCACATTTTTGCCGGGCGGAGCAACAGGAACGTTGGGTATCCGTGATGTTAATGTGCAGGACTACTCAGGTACAGTTGACGTAAACGTAGATTTCACCAAGACATTCAATAAACCACAGCAGGAATTCAGTATCCTCACCCAGTATAGCCGGAATAACCGGACTAACAACTTCATTGCCAACATTTTAAATAATGTGGATATGGAGACAATTACGAGCCGGGAAAAAAATGAGAACCTGAGCTATAATCAGGAGACAACCGTTCAGGCTGATTACCAGACGCCGGTTAAAGAAAACCAAATGCTCGAATTTGGCGGAAAAGGGATCTTCCGTCAGGTAAACAGTGATTTTAAGTACTATTCGGCGACCGGAGCCAACGGTGGATTCAATCCGATTAACAGCGATGTGCGTCCTGCGAACACGCTGAACTACGATCAGAACGTTGCAGCAACGTATCTCTCTTACACTTATTCAACAAAGAACAAATACACTATTAAAGCTGGCGCGCGTTATGAATACACATTCATTAATGCCGACTTCACGTCAAGGACTTCAACAAGTCAGCCAACGGTGAATGTGCCGGATTACGGGAACCTTGTTCCAAGCATCAATATTTCAAAAGCGCTGAAAGGTGGTAAGACGATCAAGCTGGCGTACAACCGCCGGTTGCAGCGTCCGGGTATTCAGTTCCTGAACCCGAACGTGAACGCATCAAACCCGACCAATATTACACAGGGTAATCCGAACCTGCGACCGGAGTTAACCGACAACTTTGAATTCAGTACCAGCACCTACATCAAAAGTGTTTACCTGAATGGCTCCCTGTTTGCGCGGTTTACCGGCAACTCCATTGAAAGTGTCCGGACTACAGACAGTATCAGAACCGGCGATGTTGTTAATCCAGTATTGCAGCAGGTTATCCGGACTACCTATTATAACATCGGGCAGCAGGAATCGTACGGCCTTAACTTGTTCGGAAATGCCACAATTTTATCGAAGTGGCAGATCGGCGGTGGCTTTGATGCTTACTACACATTCCTGACCAACAACAGCCCGAATCCATCGCTGAAATCAAGCAATTCCGGTTTTGTCATTTCAGGACGACTTTTCACGAACGTAACACTGAAAAATGGCTGGGGTATTCAGGGCTTTGGGTTCGCGCGTGGCCGGCAGGTTCAACTTCAGGGAACACAGGGTAGTTTTGCCTTCTACAGCCTGGGTGTTAAAAAGGAATTTGCCAACAAGCGGGGCAGCATCGGACTGGCAGGAGAGAACTTTTTCAATCATCCGTTCAAAGTCCGTACCGAACTGGCGTCAGCTACATTTACCCAATCCAGCCTGACCAGTTTTTACAACGCCGGCGTTCGCGTCAACTTCAGCTACCGCTTTGGTAAGATGAGTATGGACGGTCAGGGCTTTGGCGGCGGACGTAAGAAAAAATCGGTTAATAACGACGACGTCAAAGGAGATGGCGGCGGTGATAACAATGGCGGCGGGCAACAACAAGGCCAGGGCAACACAGGTGGCCAGGGCGGTGGCCGGCCACGCAACCGGTAATAGCTACGTAAAAAAAGGCCCGGACTGTTAGTCCGGGCCTTTTTTATGGACCAGAATCTAGGCTACTTTACACGCCACACCATCCAGTGACTCCAGGCCACGGAGCAGGGAGTTGTTCGGGGCAACTTTCACCGTCCGCGAAAGCATACTCACCTCCATCCGCTCGTCGGGATCAGTAACGTTCAGTAACAGGGTGCAGTTTCCGGGATGCGCTGTAATCAAGGCATTGATCTCACTGATCAATTGAGCCGTAACTGCTTCCAGGGACAGCGAGACCCGGACTTCCTTGCACAGTTTGTCGCGGAGTTCAGAGAGCAAGCGTATGTTTGCCGGCTTGAATTCCAGCTGATCGGAGTTCCAGCGGTTCTGGGTTTTTCCCGTAATATGCAGGAACCGGCCCACTTCGATATACTGCCCCATTTTTACGTAGTCTTCACCGAACAGTGTCATTTCAACCGACCCGTTGTAATCTTCCAGCTTAAAGATCAGGAACGGGTTGCCGTTTCGGGCAATCTTGTTGATAACTGACGATACAATCCCGCCGATCTTAATCTCGGGCGTTTTAATTTCATATATCTGATCGGTCGTGCAGTTACAGAAGCCATCCAGCTCCAGTTTGAATTCGTCCAGCGGGTGACCGGTTATATAGAAACCAACGACATCTTTTTCAAACTTCAGTTTTTCAATCTGGTTCCACTCTGTCACAACCGGTGCTTTCGGCCGGGCAATCATCATATCATCCCCTCCCATCATGGCACCGAACAGCGAGCTCTGCGCAGCAGCTTTATCGGCATGATAGTTATTGGCATATTTGATAAGCTTTTCCAGGAATGTACTGGTGTCGGTCGGCAGCATATCAAAATACTGCGCCCGGTGGTATTCATCCAGCGCGTCGAAGGCTCCGGCATAGGCGAGGGCTTCGAGCGTTTTCTTATTGACCGTCCGCAGGTTGACACGGGTAATGAAATCGAAAATGTCTTTGTACGCTCCCTTCTCCATCCGCTCGGCAATCAGGGCTTCAACGGCGGCATCACCCGCCCCCTTGATACCAGCCAGACCAAACCGGATTTCACCTTTGCCGTTCACCCCGAATACCCGCTCCGATTCATTTACATCAGGGCCCAATACAGGGATGCCCAGATTTTTACACTCTTCAAGGAAGAACGTAATCTTTTCAATGTTCCCCAGACAGGAGGTCAGAACGGCTGCCATGTATTCGGCCTGATAGTATGTTTTCAGGTAAGCCGTCTGATACGCAACAAATGCATAACAGGTTGAGTGTGACTTGTTAAAGGCATACGATGCGAAGGCTTCCCAGTCGGTCCAGACCTTATCGCAAGCTTTCAGGTTCAGGCCGTTCTTTTCACAACCATCCATGAATTTGCCCTTCATCTTATCGATAATGTCCTTCTGCTTTTTCCCCATCGCTTTCCGGAGCACATCGGCATCACCCTTCGTAAATCCGGCCAGTTTCTGAGAGAGCAGCATTACCTGTTCCTGATACACGTTAATACCGTAGGTCTCAGCCAGGTACTCCTCCATTTCCGGAAGGTCATATTTTACCTCTTCGCGGCCATGCTTCCGGTTAATAAATGTCGGGATATACGCCAGCGGGCCCGGACGGTACAAAGCGTTCATCGCAATCAGGTCCTCAAATCGGTCAGGCTTGAGGTCCTTCATGTACTTCTTCATCCCGTCGGATTCAAACTGGAAGATCGCATTGGTCTCTCCACGCTGGAAAAGCTTGTACGGTTCCGGATCATCGAGCGGAATATTATCAATCTCGATATCTTTATGGTAGTTCTGCCGGATCAGGCGGAGGCACTCCTTAATAATGGTCAGGTTCCGCAGCCCCAGAAAGTCCATTTTAATTACCCCCGCGTCCTCAATGACTTTCCCTTCGTACTGCGTGATAATCAGGTTAGTATCTTTTGAGGTTGAGACCGGTACAATATTCGACAGGTCATCGGGGGCAATGATAATTCCCGCTGCGTGCAGACCGGTGTTACGGACGGTTCCCTCAAGTTTACGGGCCTGCCGCAAAACCTGTGAAATCTTTTCGGAGTCCGAAAGCAGTTTGAGTTCCCTTACCGTGCGGTCGTCCCCCTGTTCGAGTTGCCGCATCCGCTTAACATTCTCCACCTCTTCAGGAGCCACAACGTTAGTCAGACCACCGGGACCATCAATCGGATCTTCGAAAATCCGGCGGAGGTTCATGTTATACGTAGGCTTGTCCGGCACCAGTTTTGCCAGGGCATTGGAATCGGAAAGCGGCAGCTCCATCACCCGCGCCACGTCCTTAATGGCCGATTTGGCCGCCATTGTACCATACGTAACAATCTGGGCAACCTGCTGTTTTCCGTACTTCTGTACTACATAATCAATCACCCGCTGACGGCCTTCGTCGTCGAAATCGGTATCAATATCGGGCATTGATTTACGATCCGGATTCAGGAAACGCTCGAACAGCAAATTGTACTTTATCGGGTCGATGTTCGTAATGCCAACGCAGTAGGCCACTGCCGAACCGGCCGCCGAACCACGCCCTGGCCCTACCATTACGCCCAGATCACGGCCGGCCTGGATAAAGTCGGATACAATCAGAAAGTATCCGGCAAAACCCATCGTCTTAATCGTAAACAGCTCGAAATCGAGGCGTTCCTGCACGTGTGATTCAATCTCGCCGTATCGTTTGCGCGCCCCTTCGAAGGTCAGGTGTTTCAGGTACTCCCATTGGTTGAGCACATCATCCTCGTGAACCTGAAACTCCTTGGGAATCGGGAAGTTAGGGAGCATAATATCCCGTTTCAGCTTCAGTGTATCCACCTTATCCACGATCTCATTGGTATTGTCAATGGCCTGTGGCATATCGCTGAAGAGGGTACTCATCTCCTGCGTATTTTTAAAGTAGAACTGGTCGCTGAAGAACGCAAAGCGTGTCCCTTTTTTAGGCCCCTCCTCGTCGTTGAATTCCTTCTCAGAGGGGGTACTCATCTTTTCGTTAGTATTGACACAAAGCAGGATATCGTGTGCCACCCAATCATCGCGGTCAACATAGTGGGAGTCGTTCGATGCGATGATCTTCACATTGTACTTTACCGCGAATTTGACCAAGATCTCATTTGCTTTGATCTGGTCCGGAATTTCGTGGCGCTGCAGCTCAACGTAATAGTCTTCACCAAAGCGGTCGAGCCACCATCTGAACTCTTTTTCGGCGGCTTCTTCGCCTTTTTTCAGAATGGTTTTCGGAACAATGGCACCAATGCAACAGGTCGTAGCGATCAGCCCTTCCTTATATTTATCAATCAGTTCCTTCGTGATACGGGGGTACTTTCCGTAGAGCCCTTCCATGTAGCCGAGGGAGCAGAGTTTAACCAGATTTTTATAGCCGGTCGCATTCTTAGCCAGCAGCAGCTGGTGATAGCGAACGTCTTTCTGCTCTTTCGTAAACTGTTTTTTGGTGTGATCCTCAACCACATAGAACTCGCATCCTACAATGGGTTTGATACCTTGTTTGGCTGCTTCCGCCACAAATTCAAAGACGCCGAACATATTACCGTGGTCGGTAATGGCCACCGCCGGCATATTGTCGGCTTTCGCTTTTTTGATCAGCTTCTTAATATCAGCCTGCCCGTCGAGCAAGGAATATTGGGTGTGACAGTGAAGGTGAGAAAACTGCATAATAATCTACGATTGGGCAATAGTAATTAACTATACCAAATTTAACAGGTTCCGGCATCAACCGGAAACGCTTTTTTGGTACGCGGCGCTAAACCGCTGACTCTAATCCGGATAGCCTCCTGAATTTTATGTTTAGTGTCCGGTTGCGTCCGGTTTTGTCTCACCGTGCGGAGTGTGCAGAAAACTTTTCCCTGCTGTTTTAACTTTCAGCAACGAACGGATCATGCGGAACACCAGCTTTGGAAACGTGGTCAGATCCCGTACAGACAGTTGCTTCCACAGGTAGCCGGGAATGGAGATAACCATCGCAAACGCTAATACACCCAGCATCCAGCCTGTCCATGACCAAAGCGGTTTAAAACCGGTCAGAATACCAAGGAGACAACTGGTAAACAGTAACGCCAGTAAAAGTGTGCGGGGAATGATGAGAAATTTTAAAACGGCGTTGGCTGCGTGGTAATTTCCCTTGAACAGTTCACGCATACCGAGGGAGAAGTAGGTTTTTACAAAATGCACCTGTGCAGCAATCCATCGGGTGCGCTGGCGTTCAAAGACTTCCAGGTTCTGCACTTTTTCATCGTAGATGTAGGCATCATCCAGATAACCAATATGAATACCTTCAGCCAGCAAACTGATTTCCAGCTCCTTGTCATAGCCACCCATTGTTTTCAGCTGACTCATTCCCCGTTTCATGGCCGCTGGCTCAAACGCCATACCTGACCCGATTAACTGGGCAGATAGCCCTAAAGCCCGTTGCCCCATGCGGTAAATGTGGTTACTCACTTCCTCATTCATCGCATCAAAAATGGCCACACTGGTGTTGGTATTTTTTGCCACGCGGTGCCCCTGAACGGCCCGCCAGCCCCCGTCGAATGCCAGATTGATCCGGTGGAGGAAATCAGGTGCCATGTGATTGTCGGCGTCCGAAATAACGACGATATCATACTCATTTTCGCCAAGCGAGGCTAGTGCTGCATTCAGCGATTTCTGCACGGTTGACTGCTCGAAACTTACCTCCAGTACACGAACCGGTTCTTTACTCAGCGCTTGTATTGTCTCTGCCCTGAACGAATCGGCAATCACCAGCAGGTCGAAGCGGTCAGCAGGGTACTGTTGCTTCAGGTTAGCAGCCACTGAGTCCAGAATAACCTTGTCTTCCTTGTAGGCCGGAATCAGCACGACGATTTTCCGGAAAACCGCCGGTTGTTTCTGGACAGGCACATCATCGCTGTCACCGAACCAGCCTGCAACCGCCGACAGACATAAATATAAAACATTGGCCATCAGGTAGATAGCCACAGGAAAGGCGATGATTGAAAAAAAAGTTTCAAATGTCATGTTACAAATCCATGTTTAGGCTCATAAACGTATATAGACCACTAAGTTTAGTCACACCCCTCCCTGTCAACTATCATAGCACCATTCTTTGATTAGTGAAAAATCAGTATAAAATTACCCTTTTGGCCGAATCCTGTACATTTTATTTCATAAATATTGAATTATGAAGCATTTTATACTCACTTTTTTGTCACTTGTAACTATTATCACAGTAAATGCCCAGACGTCACCACGCATTTATTTTTCTTCAATAACAGCAAGTGAAAATACCGGACAGGATTATACTTCATGGCTGACCGATGACCTGAACACCCTGGTGCCGAATGCATGGGAGAACAACTTCAAATACGTTGATGTTACTCTCAAACTTACAGGCAAATCCTATATCAACCGTATTTCACTGTATGATTATGAGGGAATTTTCACCGATAAGCCGGCACTAATTTATGCGCTGAACGGAAATGAAAAAATATTCCTGGGTAGTTTCGACGGCCCCGGCTACATGAGCTGGGTCAACTGGCAGTTGCCAACCCCTGTTCTGGCCGACGCCATCTGTATCCATAAGTACTCGAATAACATTCCTCAGAAGGTACAGGTGTTCGGTCAGCAGGCCGCTGCATTGACAAATCTACAGCCTGTTCCCGGCAAAATCGAAGCCGAAAGTTACGTTACCATGCAGGGCGTTCAGACTGAGGCAACTTCCGATGAAGGCGGCGGATTGAATGTGGGCTGGATCAATGACGGCGACTGGATGGATTACAATGTGTCTGTGGCTCAGAGCGGCCTATATACTCTTACGTTCCGGACAGCCAACGGCTATGGAAACGGCATTATTCAGGTCCGTTCCGAAAACGGCACTGTACTGCAAAGCACGTCGGTCCCGCTTTCAGGCGGCTGGCAGGGCTGGACCAGTGTCCGGACGACAATTAAGTTGGCACAAGGCGATCAGACGCTTCGTATTCATGCCATCAACGGTGATTTTAACTTTAACTGGTTCTCGTTTACCCCCGCCACCAACATTCCCGGTGTCATCCAGGCAGAAAACCATTCCGGCATGTACGGCATTCAGACAGAAACCACATCTGATGAAGGCGGCGGGCTGAATGTAGGCTGGATTAACGACGGCGACTGGCTGGATTACGCCGTAAACGTTCCTGCTGCCGGTTCTTATACCGCTTCGTTCCGGGTATCGAACTCGTGGGGGAGTGGTATTATTCAGTTAAAAAATGCCGCTGACAGTGTACTGGCAACCCTTGCTGTACCGCAAACCGGTGGCTGGCAAAGCTGGACAACCCTTACCACTAACATTTCACTGCCTGCCGGTGGTCAGAAATTACGGGTATACGCACAGGTTGGCGACTGGAACTTTAACTGGCTCAGCTTCAGCAGTAACGGCACCGTTACACCACCAACCCCGCCGGCATCGTCAACGGCCGTTAAAATCGCGGTGGACCCAAAACGCTGGTATCAGTTGAACAACGTCAGTAACGGACTGGAGGGATTGTTTGACGGAAATACGCAAACGCAGGTAAATACCGGCTGGGGGAAAGTACTGGCTAATTATGATGCTTACTACCCGCTGAAACCCGGCGAAACCATGCGCATCGAAAAGATAAAGTTCTTTGACGGTGAGGGCTCTATGAAGGATAATCCAATGACATTGTCGGTCATCACCGATCAGTGGCAGCGTATCCCTATTGCGACCTTTACCGGCGAAGAATACAATGGCTGGGTTGGTCCGTATCCTGACCGTCAGCTATCCGGCGAAGCTAAGTTCATGCTGGACGTGCCGATCACGAATGCCCGTTATCTGGTCATCAATGCGTGGTGGGGCTACCCGACGGAAATTGAACTGTATGGCAGTTATACCCCGCCTACGGCAACAACAACCGCCGTTCCTCAAAAATCGCCGAAATTTAAGGACATGGTTGGCGTAAATGCCTTTGAGTGGGACTTTGAAGACGGACAGAACCCAACCGTTATCAACGAAACAAAAATGCAGGCGGTAAAAACGTTTGCGGGTATCCGCCATTACATGGACTGGGAAAAGCTGGAATCTACCGAGGGAGGCTATACCTACAACCCGACCCACAGCGGTGGCTGGAATTACGATGTGATTTATGAGCGCTGCAAAGCGGATGGTATCGAGGTGCTAGCCTGCCTGAAAACGTTGCCAAACTGGATGCTGAACACCTATCCGTCTTCGGATCGCGATACGGAAAATGTGCCGGTACGCTATGGCAAGGATTTTGCTGATCCCCTCTCCTATCTTGAACAGGCCAAAGTAGCCTTCCAGTATATTGCCCGCTACGGTAGTAATACATCGGTCGATCCATCCCTGCTGCATGTTAACAGTTCACAACGCTGGACCGGTGATGGTATCAATACCGTTAAAATCGGCCTGGGCGTGATTAAATACATCGAATGCGATAACGAGCGTGATAAGTGGTGGAAAGGCCGTAAAGGCTACCAGACCGCCCGCGAATACGCCGCGAACCTGTCGGCATTCTACGATGGCCATAAAAACACAATGGGCGCCGGTGTTGGCGTCAAAAATGCGGACCCATCGGTTCAGGTAGTTATTGGCGGGATGGCATCGGTTTATGCCGGTGACGATTACCTGCGCGGTATGATCGACTGGTGCCGCCAATACCGTGGCTACCGGCCGGACGGCTCCGTTAATGTCTGCTGGGATGTTATCAATTATCACCTTTACCCCGACAATGCCAATTCATCACAGAGCGGGCAGAGCACGCGCGGGGCAGCGCCTGAGAAATCGTCTGCGGGCCTTATTGCCGGCCAGATTCTGCAAACGGCTCACGACCAGTTAAATGACATGCCGGTCTGGATTACCGAAACCGGCTACGACGTTAATCAGGGTAGCCCGCTGAAAGCCATTGCGATTGGCGCTAAATCGGTTCTGCAAACCCAGGCAGACTGGATTCTGCGCACCTCGCTTTTCTACGCACGCAACGGTATCGACAAGGTGTTTTTCTATCAACTCTACGACGATAACATCAACAATCCGATTCAGTTTGGCTCATCTGGCCTCGTTAATCCGGATCAGAGCCGTAAGCCAGCCGCCGATTTCCTGTTACAGACTAAAAACCTGCTTGGCGACTATCAGTATAAACAAACACTGCATGCCGACCCAATTGTTGACCGGTACGAGAAAAACGGTAAATCAATCTATGCCCTGGTTGTTCCGGATGAAGTTGGCCGTACGGCCAATTATTCGCTGAATCTGGGCAATACTAATATTGCCAAAGCCCTGGTATTCACGCCGCAGGCCGGTGCCTCGGCTATGCATATCGACACTGTTGCCGTGAATCAGGGCGTTCTTACCCTGACCGTCACCGAAACCCCGGTATTTGTAAAGGCCCTGGAGATTTCCGGCGCCCGTGTAGCCATTACGCTGGAAGCAGTTGAAACGCTGGCAACTATGGTAAAGGTCTTTCCTAATCCGACCAGTGATTATGTACAGGTGAGTCTGCCTAATCCGTCATTGCAGCCGGTTAGTATTGTCCTGTTCGATGCACAGGCGGGTACGCTGCACCGGCAGATTGAGGTGTCGCAGGCCGGCAACGCCGTCAACGAGCGTATTGACCTCAGCCGGTTAGCGCCGGGCGCCTATGTGATTGACGTAAAACGTGGTAATGAGCGTGCTTTCCGGAAAGTCATCAAAGTAAACTAGGACACATGATTTGTGTGATTCAATGATTGGCGTGATTTTTTAGCTGACGCATATCTTTGCTTTTTGGAGGTGGCACGCGAAAGTGTGCCACCTCTTTTTTCAGACTAATCATTTAATCCTTCAATCATTATAATCATAGTAGGTCGTAGTTGTATTTGAGTTGCCGGTAGACATAGCGGGCAACGGCAATTAAAGGGTTCCGGCTCTGCTGACGCCAGTTGTCGCGTGTTACGGTACTTGGCTCGTCAGACGAATTTACCTGATCAAATAACCCCTTGAAGTCCTCATAAAACAAGGCTTTGGGCTTGTGCTGTAGTACGGATACACACATCAGATACTCAGCCTTATCGGACTTGATACCTTCTGCATACTTGCCAAACCGCTCGTTGAAACTGCTCCGGCGCAGGTGCGGATGATCGCTGTAGAGGTAAATCTTGTGGTAGTCGGTATACCAGAGCTTATAAAGCATCTCCGAAAATCCGGCGCGGTATGGCTTCAGGTACGGATAGCGCAGATACGCGTAAAAACGAACAAAGTCCCAGACCGGCTCTGCTTCCATCATCGAAACCGCTTCCTTACACTTCTCAATAAAAGCCGGCTTCGGAATAAAATCCTCCTGTACATACAAGGTCAGCGGCGTTTTTACCGCTTCCTGCCCTTTATTCAGATTATTCGCCAGCCCTTTGTTCACCGGCGTAGTCACCAGCCGGAAATTATACACGTTCTGAAGGGTGGCCAGCACCTGCTGATGTTCCGGTTTACTGGCATCGTCTGACACCACAATCTCGCCAAACACAAACCCAAGCATCCGAAACGATTCCAGCAACCGTTCCAGTGAACGGCTTCGGTTGTAGTGGGTAATCAGCAGGGTAACAGAAGGAAAATAATGAGGCATATGGAATTAGTTTGTACGTGCCAGTTCAATCTGATTTTTCATTAACCGCAGAACGAGGTACATCCGCCGTACCGCCAGAAAGACGGGCGATTTATTTTGCCGCCAGTCAGCCCGACCGATCGTGCTCGGTTCGTCAGACGAATTCACCTGATCAAAAACCGCCGTAAAGTCATTGAAAAATAACCCCTTAGCGCCTCGCTTCAGAAACGACAGGCACATCTGAAATTCCGTTTTGTCGGATTTAATTCCCTCTGCATACCGGCCGAATTTCGAAAAGAAATTACTCCGCCGTAGGTGCGGGTGGTCGCTGTAAAAATAAAACTTCAGGTGATCGGGCGTCCAGAAACTGTATATCATCTCTGAAAAGCCTTTGCCGAAGGGCTTTAATTTCGGATACGGGAAATAGGCATAAAACCGGATAATGTCCCAGGCAGGGTCCTGATTCATGATCGCCAGGGCGTCCGTAAAATGGGAAACAAAGGCCGGCTTCGGCACAAAATCTTCCTGAACATACAACGTCAGCGGCGTTTGAACAGCATCCTGTCCTTTATTGATGTTGTTGCCCAGGCCACGGTTTTGCGGGGTTGTTATCAGCCGGAACGAATGGGTCTGCGCCAGTTGCCGGATAGCATCCAGGTGTTCGGGCTTACTGCCGTCATCCGAAACCACAATAGCATCAAACCGGCAATTGAGGGCGTCAAACGCTTTCAGCAACCGTTCCAGTGATGAACTACGGTTATAATGGGTGATCAGCAGGGTTACACCCGGAAAGTTGTGGGTCGGGGTAGTCATAGTCAACGTAATAGTAGTACACGTCCTGTGCGCTTAAACCGGCTTTGCGCCGATAAGCCTTCGTATGTTAATAGCCAGGTATAGGCCCCTTCTTCGCAGGGTTCTCCTTTATAGGTACCGTCCCAGCGCATGAGAGGCTCTTGTGAGGAGAATACCACACTGCCCCAGCGGTCATAAATGGTCATCAGAAATGTGCCGGTTTTGCCGCTGTAGACCTCAAGCACGTCATTCAGGCCGTCGCCGTTCGGGGTAAAGGCATCCGGCACAAACACCGACGAAAAAAAACAGTCGCTGCACTGGGTCAGGGTCAGATCGTCCATGACAAAATCATTGCCGCATCCTCCTTTTTCTTTGTCAACCAGCCGGATAACCACCGAGCTACTGTCAGAGGTTGCGCCGGGGATCGTAAACGAAAAACCGAATTGCCGCCATTGCAGGCTGGTGGTCCGGTCGATCACGCCGGTACTGACCGAATCAATCAGACTCCCATCGGGCCGTTGCGCAATGATGGTTATATCCGGGTTATGCGGAATCAGAATATCACAGGTCATCGGCGGCACAATGATGTTCAGGTTAGCAATCCAGAACGAATAGACGTAGGTCGTACCGTTACAGAGCCCGTTGACGGTTTGCCGGTAAAACTCGCCCGGATAAGGGGCATTCACGACCAGCATATTGCCGTTTCCGGAACGATCTGATGGCGCGCCATGCCAGGTAGCGGTATAACAGGTATCGCTGACTGACCGGGCAATGGTATACTGGCCATCGTTCGGGCATTTAACGGTCACGTACGTAAACGGTATCCGTCCGGCCGGCAACGGTTCAGACGGCCCTGTCCCGAATGTTTCCTGTACAACGATCAATCCTTTACCTGACGGGCATTGCGCAAACAGCAGCCGGCTCATTAACAGGCATATCCAACAAAGGCCGGGCTGCCGCAGGGCCTTCATATCAGGACGGGGTCGTTTTTGACGAAGACAGGTAAAAACCCATCTCCTGCAGGCTTTTGCGCACCCGCCGCGTAAATGCCTGTGCCAGACTGCCATCGGCAACCAGCCGCCGGTCACTGGTCCAGACCCGTACAGCCGGTCGGGCAATCCGCAGAATGCGTCCTTTCTTTTGTTCTTCCAGGGCCATAGCCATTAAGCCATCTTCACATCGCCCCGAATCAGGCGGTGCTTCCCCTCCGGCAATCAGTTCAGCCACTGAACCTTCGCGTCCGGAATTCAGCTCAAAGCCGCCCACTGCCAGGGCATCGGCACGGCGGAAGGCAAAATTAAACCCGTATACATTCAGATATGCTCGGTTGCGGTTCCGGATGGCATTTACCAGATGGGCCGCCTTTTCGTAAGCCATCAATGCCAGACGCGATGAATGACCGCTTGGCAGGAATGAATAAAGCCCGTACGTACAGGCAACATCCGGCTTTTCGAGCGGTCGGATCATGGCTTCCACCCAACCGGCGGGATAAATACAGTCTGCATCCGCGTTAGCCATAAACCGGCCCCTTGCTGCTTCCAGGCCCGCCTGACGGGCATAGGCCACGCCGGGGCGCTTTTCCAGTACAGACCGTACGCCGCAGCGGTCAAGAATCTCCTGTGTCCGGTCAACGGAGTTGTTATTGACAACCAGCAGTTCAACCGAATACGTCGTTTGCTGACTTGCCAGCGACGAGAGCGTATGTAACAGATTAGCCTCTTCGTTGTAGGCCGGCACCACAATCGATACATCGGGCTGACCGGTCTGCTGTTCCGTTATTTTTTTGCGTATGGCCTCGATCCGGTCCTGCGGCAGATTGGCAGGATTATACGGATACAGGTGCTTCCTGAGCCAGTCGGGTAGTCCTTTAAACGTCATTTCAATATGGTGATAGGTCCACTCTGAAACTTTGTAAATCAGGTAGTAATTCAAAAATACTAAATAAACGTACGCCGATGGCGGCAATTTCAGGATACGGATAAAGACAATATTAAACAGGCTCAGAATAAGCGTGTGGGTCATGTAAATCGAGTAGCTGTACATCCCGACCTTCGACAAAATAACCGGCTTTTTCAGCAATGCCGATACAAACCCTTTTTCAAAGGAGAAGATATAAATCGCCGCGACAAATTCCAGATCATAGACCAGTCCGGTTTCTTTTAACTGCTCCCCGTTTACAATCATGTAGAGAATAACAGCGAGTATAACCGGTTCCAGTAAATCAAACAAATAGCGGGATAGCTTGTGTATATTCCCGTACGTAATCTGAAAAATAATCAGGCTGAAGGCGCCGGAAAAGAAACCGGCAATACCGCGCAGAAAACCATAATCAAAGCTATAATTCAAGCGGTAAGTTCCGGTAAGGCTTTTTAAACTAAACGCAGCCAGACCGGCCACTGCGAGAAAGATAAACCCTTTGGCTTTTTGCAGATTCAGCGTATAAATAAGCATCAGAACACCCGCAAATACAATGTAGGCTACCATCTCTGCACTGATCGACCAGCTGGGAATATTCCAGCTTACATCCTGAATGCCGGGCAGCTTAATTGAATTAATTAACAGGAGTGATGAGATAAATGAAAATACATCATTACTCTTCACCGAATTATTAACATGAATGTAGGCCGCTAATGAGTTTTTGGAAAGCTCTACAACCAGAAACGCCAGCAGCATAATCAGGTGCAGCGGATAAATCCGCCAGAGCCGTTTTGACAGAAAGTTTTTTGCTTCGCCCGACGACCGTATTTCACCATAATTATAGGCAATAACAAAGCCGCTCAGCACGAAAAAAAAGTCAACAAACATGTCGCCGTTGTCAACCAGCGGATTGTTCAGCAGCGGTGTATCGGCAAAAGGCGACAGGTGAAACAAGACCACCATCGACGCAAAGATGCCCCTGAAAATGTCGAGAACCTCAAAACGATGCTTCGTTTTCATATTACATCTGTTGTCTGAACGCTTTTATCTCAGCAAGCGACAATTTAAAGCGGAGTGTCAGAGCGCCGAAAATGAGTCCGCCGATGGCAATTTCCACCAATGTGTGTACCGGACCGGCATACCCTACGCCCACTTTATATAGATATATGCCGGCGATCATTAGTAACGCGAACAAGAGCGGTTTTTGAATATTTCGCAGGAATTTGCCGAAAAACGACCCGATCAGTGAATGGGCAATGCCAAAATTGACAACCAGATTAAAGAAGGTTGCCGACACAAACGCCATGGCAATACCGGTAACACCCCAGTATTTCCCGAAAAGTAACAGCAGCGGAATCTTGACAACCAGCGTTGCCAGGTTGAGGTAAAATAGCAGATTCGGTTTCCCTTTCGTAAACGCAAGCGTAAACAGCGGATGCGCCAGACAGCTGAAAAAGCTCTGCAAGACAAAAATCTGAATGAGCGGAATGGTCTCCTCCCACCCATCGCCATACAGCAGCGGCACCACGCTTTCGGCCGTGATAAACAGCCCGGCCAGGAGAGGAATGTTCAGATAACTGATCAGGTCAAGAATCTTGATGTAGGATTGTTTTAATTCATCGGCGTTTTCTTTCATTTTCGCCAGAATCGGATAGGCTACCTGCAGAATAATCGGATTTAGTTTATTGATCGGAAAGACCGCCAGCTGATAGGCAATTGTGTAAAACCCTAACGCTTTTACGCCCAGTAAACCACCAACAATGATGTTATCGGAATTACCCTGAACAAAGCCCAGAAGCCCGTCCCCGACATTAAAAATGCCAAATTTAATGTGCTCTTTTACCAGACCAATATTGAAATAAAACGAAGGAAAAAACAGCTTGATTCCGAACATTATCTGAATGGCAGTCCGGACAACGTGCATCGCCAGCTGCCCGTAGATCAGGGATAATTCTTCAAAACCGCTATACGCCAGTCCGATGGCTACGCCGGTGCCGACAAAAGCTCCCAGAATTTCCATAATGGCAATGGATTTAAACCGGAGTTCTTTCTGGAGAATAAAGAGGTATAACTGCCCGAAATAGATAATCAGAAAATAGAGGGAAGCCAGCCGGATCACCCGGTCCAGTTTAGGCTCTTTATAATACGCAACTACCAGCGGAGCACTGAAATAAACAAGTATAAAGATCAGCACGCCCATCAGCAGGCTTACGTAATAAAGCGTTGATAACACCCGTTGGTCGCTTTCCTGTTTGTAAATGATGGAATTGGAAAATCCTAAATTGCTGAAAATGTAGAAAAAGTTGATAATGAGCGTACTGACACTGACTACCCCGAACACCGCAGGGTCTAAGAGCCGCGCCAGAATCGACACCTGGGCAAATTGAAACACAGTGGATATGACCGTAGAAATGGTAATCCATTTCCCGCCGTCAATCGCATTCCGGGTAGTACTCATACGTTATTTATGGGTCAGTATTTCGGCATTAACGCCCTTCATTCAGGTGGTCGGGCTGAATCCGGACCATGCGGGCTTCTTCCACGCTCGGCGCTTCGGTATATTCGCCGTCTACCTTATTCAGGACAAGCAACATGTGATGATTCGCCACCTTCAGGTACAAATCAAGCAGGTTTTTTTCTACCCGCCCCCATACACTGTTGGCATCCGCCACCATCACCGCGACCGTGGTTTGATTTACCAAATAAACCGGAATCGGACTGTTAATAAAAGCCGGAAGCTCCAGAATTATTTTGTCGAAATCCGTCGGATTGAACGGGTAATCGCGGCGAATGAGCTCATCAACCGACATGGTATTCATAAAGCCCGGCAACACGCGGTACGGGAAAAACGTCACATTTTCCTGCTCAAAGCCGTGGTCTTCGTCGCTTTGGCGCGGGAAACAGTACGCAATCCGCTGATCCGATTCGGCATATAGCCGGGCCAGCCCGTGAGCAACCCAGGTCTTGCCCTGTTTCGCCCGCATGCTGATGAGGGTTATGACCGGCGGGTGTATTTTACTGGTCGAGCGCGCAATGTCAACGTTTATCGCATTACACAGTTGTTCATACATACTGAGGGCGATGCGGCTCTTGCGGGCATCGAGAGAGAAACGCTTGATAACCGGAAAAATAGCCGAAACAGGCCGGCCGATCAGCGACTCTGCCTGATCCGGTGAGCTGATGCGGCGGTCGAGCAGGAAGCGCAGCACAACCACCAGCAACGCGAGGAATAACCCTACGCCGATACCACCGCCAATAAACACAATCCGGCTTGTTTTTTTCTGCGATGCCGGATAATTCGGCTGGTCCAGAATTTTGAGTTCTCCGTCAATCGAAACATCCTGCCGGTGAATCCGTGCTTCGTTGAGGCTTTGGAGTAACGTCAGGTATTCCTTCTCTGCTACGCTCAGATCGCGGTTCAGTTCGCGGAGATCGGACCCGAGCGGACTGTATTCCTTTGTTTTGGCCTGATACTCGCCAAGGCGTTTTTTATAGACGCCGATCCGGGCGGCCGACTCTTCAAATTCGATAACTTTTGCCAGCCACTCATCAATCAGTTTTTCCTGCGGAATCGACTCCGGCGAGTCACCGGCGGCGTAATACCGGCGGGCAATCGTGCGGAGCTCTTCCGAAATCCGGGCCACTGTTTCCTGCAATTTGGTTTTATCCTGGTTATTGGCCATCGCCGTCACCAGTTGCAGCTCAGCATCAGAAAGCTCTTGTTGCTTTTTGACCATATCGCTGTTGATGGCCAGCAAATTACCGCGCTGGCCCATCCGGCGTATCAGGGCATCCATGGCAGCTTTAGCGGCATTATTCCGCATCAGCTCCAGGTTATACTGATTCTCAAACGTCTCCCGCGAAAAGGCCATATTTTTAGCCTCCTCGTCGAAGTTCAGGACTTCATGCTGCACGTTGAACGACCGCAGCCGGGCTTCGGCTTCATCCAGCCTCCGTTTGGCTTCTTTCGATTTGTCTTCGTAATAGGTAACTACCGGATTGCTGTCCGCACTTTTCAGGGCAGTATAACGGGCGTTCAGAATGCCGATGGCGTATTGCAGGGTTTGCTGAGCCACTGCCGCATCGTCGGCTTCATAGCTCATTTCCAGCATATCACTGGAGCTTTTCCGGTTAGCAATCAGCTTTTTGGCTATCTGATTTACCGAATAATATGTCTCCGAACGAAATAGCAGTGCCTTAACAGGGTTCTCTTTTTCGGAGCGTGACAGGCTATCTATCCGGGCATAGATCAGGGCCGGCGAACCGGCCGACAGCATCTCACGGCGCAACGGATCCGGTATCGCCTGTTTTAGTTTATCGAAGCCCGGCGCGGCCAGTACGAGTGTATCCGGCTGCGAAACCTGCAGATGTTTTGCCAGCAGGCTAACGGCAATCTGGTGTAGTGTTTCCTTGGAGTTTAGGGTAGTCAGGAGATTATCAAACGCATTACTGACGCCGGAATAGTCGAACGACGCGTTGTTTTTATTGGCATTCAGTGAGTATCCGGATGCCAGACCGGTATAGATCGTTGCCTGAGATAAGTACGTTTTCTTTTGATTTTGAGTCAATAAAGCCACTGTCCCTGCCGTAATCAACGGTAACAGCACGAACAAATAAGCATATTGTTTCAGTATCCGCAGAAATAGTTTTGAAATCATATCGTATCATAAACCGGTCAGACCGGTATAGCTGCCTTTAAATCCTTGATCTGCCTTCCGGCAAATTTACTTCCGCCTCAACTGCTGCATCGGTGCGCCGACCAACGCTTCCAGCTGATAAAAGCTCTTTAATAACTGGCCCTTTACCTCTTCCGTCGACGATTTAACGATCGAGTAGCGGTTACTCACATTGGCCAGCGTATTGGGATCCAGCTTGCGCTGCTGCATTTCTATTTCAGCAATCCGCAGCGCAGTCAGTGAGTTTTCTTCATCCAGCATTTTTACCAGTAAAATCCGCTGGGCCGTCAGCAAATCCTGATACAGGTTAATCAGCTCACGGCGGATTTGCTGCTCAATTGCCTCGCGGCGGTAAACGGCTGCCTGCTGGTTCGACTGCGCCATCCGGACTTCATGTTTCCGGCCGAACAACTCAAACAAACTTAGCTGCAAGGTCACCCCCGCACGGTACCCGTTGGCGATCTGCCCGATGGCATCGTTGCCGGTAGGCGTTGTCGACAGGATTGCCTGATTACCGGTTGAGTAATTGACAAAGCCGGACGCATTCGTAAATTTCTGCGACTTCGCCAGTCTCACAGCTTCCCCCTGACTGATGGTCACCTGATGCTCATATTTCACCAGAGGGGAAGCAGCCACAGCCATATCACTCAATTCTTTTAGCGGCAATAATTGGGCCGAAATGTCTTTCCGGAAATCAAAATAGAGCGTATCGTTAATAACGATACCCGCTCCGGCGGGAGGCGCAGCCGCTACCGGTGGAGCCGACTGCCCGGCGACCGGTGATAATGCGGTCATTACAATCCCACATATAAGGGCATATGGCTTAATCTGTCGTTTTATCCTTTGTATATACCTGCGTGTCCCCATAGCGTGTTGCGATCCGGATTTACCTGCGAAAACCCGTTTTCAGCTGCATTAATCACCAGCAAAAGTTGTACGGGAATCGCTCTTTTTTTAAAATTAATGACAATATTTGGCTTTTCAGGTCAATATGATCGCTTTACGATTTGAGTTAACAATGAAACTTATTTCGTTTGTTAATATCGCTCAAATTAAAAAAGTAACACATATTCGCCCAAAGCGGTAACTTTTTTTTCATTCAACCCATCCCACGGGCATGAACTTCGTTATCACCTCCCGGCAACCCTGGGAAGAAAAAAATCTGGGCAGCAACATCCGTGACATGGCCCGCTGTTTAGCCCGGAATCATTCCGTTCTGTTTGTCAACGATCCGATGGACTGGACCACCGTTTATAAAGATCCGGCCGGTCGCGGTAAGGCCCGTCAACAGTTTCTGGACCAGCACCAGGGTCAGCGCCTGTTCGAAGACGAGCCAAACCTGTGGGTACTGAATCCGGCCTCCGTCCTCGCCTCCATCAATTTTCTGCCCGACGGTCCGTTGTTCGACTGGCTGAACCGCCGCAACGGTCAGGCTGTGGCGCATGAAATCGCGGCGTCTATCAAAAAACTTGGCTGGCCATCGTTTGTCCTGATCAATGATAATGACATGATCCAGGGGTTTTACCACAAAGAACTCCTCCGGCCGGCGGCCTCCGTTTATTACCTGCGCGACAATTTTCTGGCGGTCGATTACTGGAAAAAACACGGTCTCCGGCTTGAACCGCTGCTCATGGCGAACGCAGATCTGGTAGCGAGTAATTCGCTCTACCTTGCCAACCAGGCCGCCCGGTATAATCCGAACGCTGTCGACATCGGTCAGGGCTGCGATTTAACGCTTTTTGACCCGACCGCTGCACCACCCGTTCCTGTCGATCTGGCGGCATTACCCGGACCGCGTATCGGCTATGCCGGAGCACTGACCGGCCTCCGCCTTGACGTTGACCTGATTGAGGCCGTTGCCCGTCAGCGCCCCGACTGGCAGGTTGTGCTGATTGGCCACACCGACGATTCGATCCGGAAAGACCGGCTCAGTGCCCAGCCCAACATCACGTTTCTCGGTTCTAAACCGGCTCATGAAATTCCGGCTTACCTCGCCCACCTCGACGTCCTGATTAATCCCCAGATCGTCAACGAGGTTACGATCGGTAATTACCCGCGTAAGATCGACGAGTACCTGGCAATGGGAAAACCGGTCGTGGCCGTCAAAACCGAGACGATGGGTATTTTCAGCGATCACGTTTACCTTGCCCGTGATGCCGGTGAATTTGTCCGGTACGTTGACGAGGCACTTCAGGGTCACTTCCCGTCATCGGCCGAAGCCGGTATTGCCTTTGCCCGCGAGCACACCTGGGAAAACTCCATGCAAAAACTCATTGATGCTGTCAGCAAACTGACTGTCATCTAATCTGTTATGTCTCTTAAATCATATCTCGACAGCCGCCCTGCGGTAAAAAAACTGGTCCACTGGATGCTGATTCCGACAGGTCAGGCACGGCCCAGATTATGGGTTAAATGGTTTGTCAATCCGTTTATGCACCAGCGCCACCGACACTCGTCCGTCCGGTCATCGGCCCGCATGGATGTCCTGCCGTTTAACGGGTTTTCGATGGGTGCCAACAGCGCCATCGAAGATTTCTGCGTCGTCAACAACGGGGTCGGTGACGTTTCCATCGGCGACAATTCACTGGTGGGCATCGGCTCCGTAGTGATCGGCCCCGTGGTGATCGGCCCCGATGTGATCATTGCCCAGCATGTAGTCATGTCCGGCCTGAATCACGAATATGAAGACATCCATACCCCCATTCATCGCCAACCCGTTACGACCAGACGCATCACCATCGAACCCGAATGCTGGATCGGTGCAAATGCTGTTATCACAGCCGGGGTCACCGTTGGCCGCCACTCCGTCGTGGCAGGCGGTAGTGTGGTCACCAAAGACGTACCGCCCTACTCCGTTGTCGGTGGTAATCCGGCCCGCCTGCTGAAACAGTACGATGCCACCCAACAAGCCTGGATCAGGCCGGTTTCTTAGCCGGTGTATCCCAGCGGTTGCAAGTCGTAAAGGCCAGTGAAGTCAGGTACAGCATGGTGCTGGTCGGAAATTGTCCCAGTACCGGATTGGAGTACCCCATGACCGCAATCCCGACGAATTCGGCAATGAACATACCCATGATCTTGCTCAGCCAGGGATCATTGAGATGCCAGATGCGATAAACCCCGACCCCAACGATAGCCAGCAACATGGCCACGTATAAATACACGCCGACGACACCGGTTTCGATCCATAGTTCGACATACCAGCTATCAGGCGGAATCTGGGCTGCAAAATGCCCGGGCGAAAACCGCGCTCCTGCGTCGGCCGCCGTACCGATACCTGCTCCGAATGGCAGATAGCGCAGGTAGTTAGCGAGTTTAGCCTGATTTTCCAGCCGCACCAGAAACGAGGGGTCTTCCATCGGTTTCAGTGCCGTCCGGATCCGGTACACCTGATAGTTCTGATTACCAATGTCGGTGTATAACAACATCAGTAACACCGGTATTGCCACACTCAGCCCAAGAGCGATCTTCGTAAAATCACGTTTCAGCAATAGATAAAAGCCGTAGCCTGCAATAAAGACAAACAAGGCACTCCGCGTACCGGAAACGGCATATCCCCAGAAATAGACAAAGGCCAAACCCAGATAGCTCAGCCGGACAAGCCACTTATCCTCCTCAAAAAAGAAAATCAGACAGATCAGGGCCAAACCCGCCATTTCAGCCCCGAACTGAGAAGCATCGGTGTAGTACGACCAGCTCCGGAGGTGCCCGAAAAGCAGGTGCGTTTTCCCGCCCGCCGAGTTAAGCCATTCCAGTTCCGACTGTGTTAATCCGAGATACTGCTGCTTGAAAGCCCAGATAGCCGCAAAAACCGACCAGATCAGCCATGTACGCAACAGCAACAGGATGTCAGATCGCTTGATGGGCGTCACCAGCACAATGATCGTGACAAAAAACCAGTGCATCGAAAACGCGCGCACATGGAAAAACCAGGCCGGTTTATACGGAGCCTCCGGATTAGCCAGCTCCATTACGTTATACAAAAACCAGGTTCCGACCAGAAAAAACGTCGGATTCTTCAGATTAGCCCAGTTTAACCGGCGGCCGTTGAACAGCAGGCTCAGCAGAATCAGGGCCAGTAAGCCATCCACTACCAGCCCGAACGGTGCACTAACCGGTAGAAAGCGGGCGAGAATATTCACCAGAAAGCTATACTGCAAATACACCAGTAGCCCGAAACGCGGCGACATCAGGATGCCCGTTACGAGCCCGATACCAACCGGAGCAACCACGCACAGGCCAATACCGGCAATGCCTAACGTAGCAATCAGAATGCCACACACGAACGCAGCGGCAGTACCTGCTACACTGTAAAGCCAGTTTTTATTTTCCAGATGGGAACGACTTAACACGCTATTGATTTGCATGGACAATCCGTTGGCCGGGGAGCCCTTTCACGAAACTGCCACCCGCTACTTTTGAATGACAGCCTCGTTTGCCCGGCGAACTTTCTCCCAGGCCCCTGACTGGTTCCCCCGCAAGTATCGGACCAGACCTTTCAGCGCAGACACATTCATGAAGGTAAAATAAAAAGGTACAAAGGCGGCTTTCCAGCGTAGCTGCCGTTTTTCGAGCAAATAACCCAGCCAGGCGACGGCATAAAAGAAAACCTGCCCCGCCATCAGCCCTGCCCAGACCGGATACAGCGCAGTGCGTTCCCCCTCCGGTTGCAGCAGAATCAGCAGATTGAGGAGCAGGATCAGCACCAGACAAACCGGCGCAATTGCCCAGCGGGACACCCGATGCGAAACATACTCAAATGTAAGTATACCATACCGGAACGGATTCAGCAGATAAGCCAGCCGGACCATTGACTGAAAACCGCCCGCCGAAATCCGCACTTTCCGCTTCTGTTCGTCGAGAATGGAAAACGACGGATGCTCCAGCGCATAGGCCTCAGGCTCGTAGCCAACCCGGTAGCCACGGCCGGCAATGCGCAGGGAGATAATGAAGTCATCGAGGATCGTATCCGTTTCAACAGGCTCGTACAGTTCCGTCCGGACAGCAAACAACTCACCGGCAGCACCGACAATACTGTACAGTTCGGCATCCCATTTTTTCAGCTGCGATTCATATTTCCAGTAAAGCCCTTCTCCGGCTCCGGCTGCCGATTCACTATCGGCGGTAAGAATCCGTTTTTCGCCCGCTACCGCACCGGTTTTGGGATCGCGGAACTGCTCGACGATCAGCCGTACGGCCTGTTTGTTGAGTTGGGTATTCGCATCGGTGAAGATGGCAATCGGGGTCTTTACCAGCAGCATGGCCTCGTTCATGGCCGCCACTTTGCCCCGCCGCCGGCTCCCCCCCAATACAGCAATCCGGTCGCCATGGGTTGCGTGCAGGTATTCCTCCGAACCGTCGGTGGAACCTTCTGTGACAAATAAAATCCGCAGCTTATCGGCCGGATATTCCTGCGCCAGTGAGTTGGCAACCTTTTCCGGCAGGCAGGCCATTTCGTTGTATGCCGGAACGATAAGGGTAACTTCCGGATCAAACGGACCAGCTATACGATCCGTTGCTTTGTAGGGGCCGCGGATTTTGATGAGCAGCCAGACTACGAGTCCGTACCCGACATAGGTATACAGCACCAGTAGTATGGCAATAACCAGTAGTATTTCTAGCATAAACGTCAGGATTTTCAGTAAGTATGGTATAGGCTAGGCAGGCCTGTGCGTCAGGTTCCAGCCGATGGCCCGGCCTACTGCTTTCAGTGATGTCCATTCACCACGGAGCAGGTAACCGAATGCAGCTTTCGGAACGGCTAACAGAAAGTAATATACACAGAATATCCATAACGGTACCCCCGTTACATTGCGGCGCATAAACCAAAGCCGGTTCCGGATGTGATAGTAGACTTTCAGGGCGCTCTGCTTGCCGACACTCATTGACTCGCGGTGATAAATCAGGGCCGATGGTTCGTAGTAGATCACAAAGCCGGCTTTCCGGATCCGTGCCGACCAGTCCAGCTCTTCGTAATACAGAAAAAAGCTGTCGTCCAGTGAACCCGCCGCTTCAAGTACCTTCTGGCTGACCATCATGGCCGCCCCATGCGCAAAAAACGTTGGCCCGCCCTGATTATACTGTCCTTTATCCTCTTCCATAAGCCCAACGGCCCAGGTCCGGCCGGTAAAGCGGCTTAACGGATGATAACCGGCGTACTGCAGTATCCCGGGCTGATCGTAAAACCGGATTTTAGGACAGGTCACGCCCACTGAGGGATTCGTCAGAAACGGCCCCAGCAGGTTGGTAATCAGGTCCGGTGTTACAATGGTGTCGTTGTTCAGCAGAAAAAGATACTCCCCCTTTGCATGGCTGATTCCCAGATTATTGCCCCCTGAAAACCCAAGGTTCTCCGGACTCATAATAACCGTTACGTTCGGATAGTTGCCCTGTTCGATCAATGGCCGCGGATCGTCACGGGAACCGTTATCGACCACAATCACTTCAAACGCCGGATAGGTCAGAACGCGGGTAGAGGCCAGCATATCGCAGGTCACCTGCGCCTGATTATAATTGATCGTAATCAGCGAAACGAGTGGTGTTGCCATCAGACGTTTTCTTTCTGGAATAAGGCTTTCACCGTCCGGATCATGATAATCAGGTCCGTTTTAAAGGAGTATTTTTTGGCATAGAGCACATCCAGCTGTATCCGTTCCAGATCCGATACGCCTGCCTTACCGCGTTTGGTTACCTGCCAAAGCCCTGTCAGGCCAGCCGGCGCAGCAAACCGCCGGGCATACCCCGCCACGGTGAGTTTTTCGGCTTCGTAAGGCGGTAACGGCCGGTTGCCGACAAACGACATATCGCCCTTGAAAATATTAATCAGCTGCGGCAGTTCATCGATACTGGAGTTACGGAGAAATTTACCCAACCCCGTAATCCGCGGATCTTCCTTAAATTTCATAAACGTAGCCTTTGCCTTCTGCTTCCGGTGATAGAGTTTTTCACAAACCTGCTCATTATCCAGGAACAGCGGCCGCTGACACGATGTACCGGCCAGCACACACTCGTCACACAAATCCATTTCCGGCTCTTCGATCACCTTGTTGTACATATTCTGGGAAGCCATGCCCGAAATGAGCTTATCCGCTCCGGTTTTCATGGTCCGGAATTTATACATGTCGAAAATTTTGTAGCCCGTACCTACCCGCTTCGATTTGTAGAAAATCGGTCCTTTGGAATCCAGCCGGATCAGAATGGCCACCACAATCAGCAGCGGAGACAGCATAAGCAGCATTACAGAAGAAACCAGAATATCGAACGCCCGCTTTCCGACCGGCATCCGGATCGGGGCCGGCTTATACTGTGGCTTGTCTGCCTCCTGATACTGCTTTTTCTGGATGAAATACTGAATCCGCCGGCCGAGCGTTTCGCTTGTATAGGCTTTCGGAAACACATCTACAATATACTTCCGGTAAGGAGCTGCTTCCTGCTTGACACCGGTATCGGAGCTCAGCAGAATAACACGGGTATCGTCAAAAAAGTGACTGTCGGCGATGCCGCGCAGGAATGTCAGGTACCCAAGTTCATCATTGAAAATAACCAGATCAACCGGATTTCCTAACTCAACATACAACAAGGCATCGGCTCCGTCGGGCTCAGCCGAGATCTGTACCATGTCGCCGAAACTGGTTTTAAACGCCTGAATACGCGAGGGATCAGCTTCTACCAGAAGAAGCCGGAATGTAACTTTCTTTTCTTCCTGTTGTTCCATGGGGCAATGCTGATTGCAAATAGTCCGGTAACGATCGTTATGACGGTACTTTTATTGACGGATACAGATTAATCAGCAGCACCGGCAGAAGATGGCTTTACCCGGTGTTCGGTCCGGCGTAATACGGCCATGATTTTGGCTTTCACCTCCATTGGGTTAAACGGCTTGATCATGTAGTCATCAGCTCCCTCTTCCAGACAGGCAATCCGGGTCGCACTATCATCAAAAGTTGATAAAATGATAATCGGCGTCTTTCCGAATAATGCGCTGGCACGAATTGTGCGGATGAACTCCTGGCCATTCATAAACGGCATTTTCAGGTCTGTCAGAATGATGTCAACAGGATTTCCCTTCTCCAGCCAGTCCATGGCTTCAAACGCATTAATATGCGAAATCACCTCAAAATCCTGATGTAAACTTTGCCGGAGCACTTTGCGGATAAACGCATCGTCTTCAACAATCATCACATTGTATCTTTTTTCCATAATCCGGATAACTATTTTAATAAATATGTAGCTTTATTCAAGAATTAATGCACATTTTTGCTCCTCACCTGCCCGTTATTCCCTTAATATCGGCAGATATAAAAAAGTAACCGATACTTAAAAATTTTATCACTTTAAGTTACGATTACAATTTTGAGAAAACAATCATATTCCCATTCTTACCAATTGGTATTGGCAATTTTCACCTTTTTTAATGAAAAAAAAATGGCTGTTCATTTTCGCCAGTCAAATGAAAACAGGCTTCCTGTATCCGGGCTTGACTTGAGTTTAATCTGCCCGCCCTGCTCCTCGACAATCAGTTTCAGAATCGACAGGCCTACTCCCGTACTCGAATCGGTCCCCGATTGATTTACCGACGTCTGAAACAACCGGAAAATAGTCTGCTGATCTTCCATAGGGATACCGGGCCCGTTATCCTGCACATAATAGGTCACAAATTCACCGTTATCCCGGCAGCTTACCTCCACAAAACCATCCTGTTTATCATGGTATTTTACGGCATTGCTCAGCAGGTTCTGAAAGACCTGCTGCAGCTTCATCCGGTTTGCTTTCACAACCGGCAGTGTACCTTTGATCTCGATCCGGATACCGCGCGGCGGGAACAGCAGTTTCGCAATCTGCCCGACCAGTTCCTGCGTATCAACGTCTTCGATTGTCTGCTGGGTGATGCTTTTCCGTGAATAATCAAGTAAGGCGTTAATCATATCTGATAGATAAGTCGACGCTTCTTTCGAATGTTTAATGTATTCGTTCACATCTTCCTGATCCAGACCGAACGCTTCGCGCTGTTCGAGCAGGGTGAGGGCACCGATCATTCCGGTCAGCGGTGATTTCAGATCATGGGCAACGATGTAAACAAATTTTTCGAGCTGTTTATTGATTTTCTCTACTTCGCTGACCGTTTCCTTCAGGCCACGCTGGTATTGATACAATCGCTCAAAAACATTTACCTTAGCCTTGGTTACGTTAATGTCCAGCGGTTTCTGGAGATAGTCAACCGCTCCTTCGTCAAATCCTTTCAGAATATACTGCTCCTCCTTGCTGATGGCAGTAACGAAAATAATGGAAATATCCCTTGTTTTCGGGTTTGTTTTAAGCAGCCTGGCTACCTCAAAGCCATCCATACCGGGCATCTGCACATCCAGCATAATTAACCCGATCCGGTCATTTTTCAGTGCATGGCGCAATGCCTCATTTCCGGACGTAGCTTTGATAAATTCACGCCCTTCCTGCTCCAGCATGTCTTCCAGAGCCAGTAAATTTTCCTCCCGGTCATCAACCAATAAGATGGTGAACGGTCTTTTTAGTAACGTTGATGTCATAAACGAGTGTTTACCCCATTGAGCTCTTCAGAAACTCAATCAGTTCATCTGGTTGCAATACAATTGCATCATCATTATGCCGGATTGCGGCCTGTGGCATGGATTGATAGGCAGCGGTGTGGGGTGCCTGAATCAGGGCTGTCCCGCCCCTGTCCAGTATTCTTCTGATCCCTTTTGAACCGTCTTCGTTGGCGCCGCTCAGTAAAATAGCCACGGCGCCCGGACCAAATACCTGCGCAACGCTGTCGAATGTCACGTCAATAGACGGGCGGCTGAACAGCACGGGTTCCGAATAATCGAGACAGAACGTCAGATCGGTCTCGATCAGCAGGTGGTAGTTCTGGGGGGCCAGATACACGCCCTGTGGTGACAGCGGCATCTTATCATCCGGCTCAATTACCTGCAAGGTACCTAACCCTTCCGAAAGTAATAAAGAAAGTTCGCTATGAACGTTTTTTAATCTGTGAATGACAATAAGTATAGTATACGGGATCGGGGGCGATAAGGATTTAAGCAAACTGATTAAAACCGGTATACTGCCGGCGGATCCGCCGATTGCCAGTATCTCGACCTGTTTCCCTGTCATCAAGCTCATTTTCTGCGGCGATAAATGCGTAACCCTGCGCTTATTTCCTCAAAATTCGGACTAACGTTCGTAAAAAGGAGCGACTCCTTCATTCCGGTCATCAGATACCCCAGCGGGGACAGACTATCATAGAACAATGTAGTAACCCGGTTTTGCAGCACTTTGTCAAAATAAATCATCACATTCCGGCAAATAATCAGCTGAAATTCGTTAAAAACCTGATCACTAACCAGATTGTGCTGGGCAAAAATTATGTCTTTCCGCAATTCAGGTTTAAACTCAGCGCCTTCGTTAAAAAACGAAAAGTAACCGGCAAATTCCCGTTTCCCGCCCGACTGCCGGTAATTATGGGCATATTCCTTCATCGGGTGCACGGGGATGACCCCTTTGCGGGCCTGCTCAAGATTCGCCGGGTTGATATCGGTGGCATAAAGCCGGGCACGGTTCAGCAGGCCGGCCTCGTGCAGCAGAATAGCCATCGAAAATACTTCTTCCCCTGTAGCACACCCCGCATGCCACACCTTAATAACCGGATAGGATGCCAGTTTAGGCAGCACCTTTTCCCGCAGCTCACGGTACACCACCGGATCGCGGAACATTTCCGTTACATTCACCGTCAGTGTCTGCAGAAACCAGTAAAAAAAGTTCGGGTCGTTGGTCAGGTGGTATCTAAGCTCGTACCCGTTCCGGAATCCGGCATTCAGCATACACCGCGTTACCCGCCGCATCAGCGATGCGCGCGCATAGTGACTGAAATCATAGCCATATTGCCGCCAGATGAGATCAATGATTTCATCCAGTTCGTCAGTGGTCAGCTGAGCATGGGGTGGTTGCGACATATATTATCGGGACAGCCAGATCCGCATCAGCGAAAACAGCCTTGAACTATCAACTGGTTTGGTTATATAATCGGATGCACCGGCCTCAATAACCTTTTCACGGTCGCCGGGCATGGCTTTCGCGGTCAGGGCAATAACCGGCAGGCCGGTCATACCTAACTCCTGCCGGATCCGGCGGGTTGCTTCATACCCGTCCATTTCAGGCATCATGATATCCATGAGCACAATGTCAATGTCGGTGTGTTCTTCCAGCATTTCCAGTGCTTCCCGCCCGTTATCAGCCGTTATCACGTCCATGTGCTGCTCATCGAGTAAGGTACTCAGGGCAAATACATTCCGCATGTCATCATCGACGAGCAGTACTTTTTTCCCTTTCAGGGAAGCCGTTGCCGCCGGTTGTTCAGCCGTCGGCAGCTTTTCCGGCTGCTCTTCCCGTACTTTATACAGGAACAGTTCGAGCTCATCCATAAGCCGCTCAGACGACTGGGCAGACTCACGGATAACGGCATTGGTCACCCGCTTCAGCCGGCGTTCATCGGCCGTTGTCAGGTCTTCGTTAATATAACAGATTACGGGCAGATTTGATGCTTTTACCGGTTCATTTATCTGCTCCAGTTCTGTCATACCGGTCCGGAGCTTACCACGGATGTCCACCAAGAGGCAATCATAATGATTTTCTGCCAGACGATGCAGCATCTCCTCCGGTGTGGCCGCGTACTCACAGATCAGGTCACCATAGCGCTGCCGGATAAAGGCAGAAAGTGAGCCGGGTACCGTTTCCTGTCCGGAAAGCACCATTACTTTTTTAGGCTGCCCGCCCAGCTGTGTATCCAGCAACGCAAATACATTGTCGAGATCCTGTTTCGTTACCGGTTTCTGGAGATAAGCCTGTAGTCCGTTATCCGAGAGCCTGACCTCATCGGCGCCGGAAATCACATGCACCGGTATCGACTTCAGGCGTGCATCGTTCTTCAGCCAGCTCAGGATGCTCCAGCCATCAACCACGGGCAGCTTCATGTCCAGAATGATGGCCGACGGTTTATAGTGACGGGCCAGTTCCATGCCTTCATCGCCCTGCAGCGCAATGACGGTCTTATACTGCTTTGCCCTTGCCACATCGCGTACAATCCGGGCAAACACGGGGTCATCCTCAATAATCAGTACGATCCGGTCGCCCTCCCGGATATCCTCCCGGTCGTCTTCCGCCATACCGGTACCACCTGCCGCTACCTCACCGGGCAAGTCTGTTTTCGGTAGCCCGGCAATCGCCGGTACAGCGACCAGCTCCGGCTCCTGATCCGTTTCGACTGCCATACCGCCGGATTGCGGGAGGTAAATGGTAAAAATGCTCCCTTTTCCTGCCTCACTCTGGAGCCTGATTTCACCGCCCAACCGCCGGACCAGCTCCTTAACAATCGACAGACCAAGCCCTGTTCCGCCAAACTTACGGTTGGTCGATCCGTCTGCCTGCTGGAAGGCCTCAAAGATAAGCTGCTGTTTATCAAGCGGAATACCAATGCCGGTATCGGCAACCGAAATACGCAGCACATGGCTGGCTAATGACAAGGATTCATTGGTGAAGCCGCTGAACTGATTACTTACGTCGAATGTCAGGCTCACCGTGCCCCCTTTCGGCGTAAATTTCAGCGCATTCGACAACAGGTTCTGAATAACCTGTTCCAGCCGCTGTTTATCCGTATGCAGCGTTTCGGGTACTGACTTTCTAATATCCGTCACCAGCGAAACGCCTTTTTCTTCGGCCACAACCTTGAACAGCTGGTTCAGGTCGCGGAGAATACTGTCGGTTGCCACATCCTCAAACTGGAAGTCAATTTTACCGGCCTCGATTTTGGACAGGTCCAGAATATCATTGATCAGTTTGAGTAAATCAGACCCTGACTTCTGAATGACATGGGCATATTCGACCTGTTTATCGGTCAGGTTTTTATTCTTGTTTTCGGAAAGAAGGCCGGCCAGAATTAACACGCTGTTGAGCGGTGTCCGGAGTTCGTGGGACATATTGGCCAGAAACTCGGACTTATATTTACTGGTGATTTCCAGCTCTTTTGCTTTCAGAGCCAGCGCCTGCCGCGTAACCTCCATGGCCGCATTCCGTTCTTCAAGCTCCGTATTGATCTGGCGCAGTTCTTCTTCCTGCACCCGTAATTCCTCTTCGGACGCCTGCAGGCTTTCGGTTTGCCGGGTCAGTTCTTCGTTGGTCTGCCGGAGTTCGTCCTGCTGATTTTCCAGAATGCCTTTCTGCTGCTGCACCTGTTCAAGCAGGCTCATGATTTTAGCCCGTGACTGTACCGCGTTGATAGCCACAGCAATATCCTTAGCAATACCCTTCAGCAGCGTCATCGCCTGTGAAGATAATCCATCGAATGTTCCGAACTCGATGACGCCTTTGAGCTCCTTACCGTTCCAGAGCGGGATACATACGACCTGCTTCGGTACGTGCTGCCCGCTTGCCGACTGAATGTGCCAGAACGTTGCCGGTATCTGGTCCGTGATCTGAATCTCCCTGCTTTTGGCGGCCTGTCCGATCAGTCCCTCGCCGGGTTTGAACACTTTCGGAGCTGAATCCGGTAACGCCACCGATGCAATCAGTTCCAGCTGCTGTTTATGGTCATCAAAGCAATAAAAAGCCGCTACCGGTACTTTCAGATACTGAACCAATACATTCAGCGCCTCCTTACTGACCGATCCAACTTCGTTCAGGTTCTGTAGCGCATCATTCAGCGTGGCAACCCCGGTCAGGTACCAGTTCCGTTCGCGGGTCTGCTCGTTAAAGGTTTCAAGTTCAGCAAACGAATGCTGTAATTTATCCTCAACATCTTTTTGCTTTTTGAATTCAAGGAAGTAGAAGTACGTAATGATTGCAGCCACTAAAAACAGAAGTGCCGTTCCCAGCACACTGTTGAAGGTCATGGACTCAACCCAGGATGCCGTTTCTTTTTCATGATCATCCAGTTCCTGCTGTTCTACCCGGATCAGCTGCGACAGCCCAAGCCGGACTTCATCCATCTGTTTTTTTTCCTGGACAGTGAGTTGCAGGGCGTTACCGGCATCGTTGTCCTGGCTGTGTTCGGACAGTTCGCTCCAGAACTGTATCAGATGTCCGGTCTGTAACCGGACCCGTTCAAACCGGTCAAGCTGCCGGGGATCGTCTTTCGTAAGATCACCGGTTTTTTTAAGAGCAATTTCAACCTGCGGTAAGGCCTGCGTAAATGGTATCAGAAAGCGTTTCTGACTGGTGAGCCGGAACGCGCGCTGTCCGGTTTCCATATCCACCAGTAATTTTTCTACGGTGAGCAACTGGTTGATGGTCTGGTGTTTTTCCCGTACCCATGCTGCTTCATCAATCTGGCGGCTAATGGTTCTGAAAAACATGGTTCCCAGCATAACACCCACGCCAATAATCAGCGCTGACCCCAGATGAAGCCAGTTAGACGATGCAAGTCTCATAAACGTTTATCAATAAGAGCAGGAAATATACGAACTTTATATGGCTCAACGCCTGTTTATTTGCCGGCAATCCGCCGAAGTGACGCATCCTTATGTTTAAAATATATAGTTCATCAGCCGGTTCCGGAAAAACGTACACCCTGACACGGGAGTACCTGAAATTAGCCCTGAAACCGGAAAACAGTGAACGTTATTTCAGCCAGATTCTGGCCATTACCTTTACCAATGCCGCCTCCAACGAGATGAAAAACCGGATTCTGGAACGGCTCGAAGACATGGCAGAGGGTAAGGAGTTGCCCCTGATTGATGACCTGACCACGGAACTGTTCGGGGTTGAGACAGGTTCAGATGCCTTCGACGTGGCAAAAAAAAGGCTTCGGACGAGGGCGCATAATGTCTACCGCACCATCCTGCACGATTATTCCAATTTCTCGGTAACTACCATCGACAGCTTTACCCAGCGCATTGTCACGGCCTTTACCGACGAACTGGGGCTACCCTATTCATTTGAGGTGGAAATGGATACCGACGAAGTGCTGGCCCTGGCGGTCGATAACCTGATCGAAAAGGCGGGGGCCGATGAAATGCATGAGGTCACCGACATACTGACGCAGTATTACCGCGAGACCGCCGCCGAAGGGGAAAACTGGAACCAGCTGCCTGTGCTGTTGCAGGAGTTTGGCCGCAACCTGACCTCCGATCAGCTCTATGAGGCAATTCTGGCCATTCAGGAACTGACGCCGGCCGCCATAAAGGCCATGCGCCGGAAAATGCTGGATTTCCGGCAGAAAATGGAAGACGATATCGTCGTACACGGCCGCCGCGCCTGGACGATCATTTGCGACCAGCATCTGTCGGAATCTGATTTTTCGCAGGGCAGCAAGGGGATCGGCGGCTATTTCAGGGCGATTGCCGAAGGAGACGCGTACAAATCCGTGAACTCCTATCACACCAAGGCCATCCAGGAAGGTGCATGGTATACTAAAAAAGCACCGAAGCATGTGCAGGCAATGATTGATGGCATGGCTGACCAGTTGTGTGACTGCTTTGCGGCTATCGAAACCATCCGCGAGGAACGCATGAGCCTGGCGATGCTCTACGACGGCATTATGCCGCACCTCTACAAAATTGCCTTACTGAAACAACTCCGAACCGAATTTGACGAACTGCTCCGCAAAGACGGACGGGTGCATATTTCGGAATTTAACAAAAAGATTCTCAACATTGTCGCGACCGAGCCGGTACCGTTTCTTTACGAACGGCTGGGTGCGAAATACAACCATATCCTGATCGACGAGTTCCAGGACACCTCTAAACTTCAGTTTGCGAACCTGCTTCCGCTCATCGATAACGCGCTGGGCTTCGGGCATTTCAATCTGGCGGTAGGCGACGGGAAACAGGCTATCTATCGCTTCCGGGGCGGGGATATGGATCAGATCGTGGCGCTGCACCGCAACGACCTGGATACCCTGAAACAGGCCCATTCACCAACCTCGTTCACTGCCGAACGCATTGATAGTCTGCACGGTAATCTGCACAGCGAGATTCTGGGGACCAACTGGCGGAGTGCCAAACCCATTGTTACCTTCAACAATCAGCTCTTTGAGTATGTCGCACGCCGTTTTGAAGGGGATCACCTCAAAATTGCCGATGTCTTCGACCGGGAACAGTTGTTTCACCAGTTGCATTCGCCCAAGGCACGGGAAGAGGGCCATGTTCAGATTGATTTCGTCAGTAAGGAAGACGGTGATGAGTCGGCCGACCTGACCAGTGTGATGCTGGCCAAAACGCTCGAACACCTCAACCAGGCGCTGGCAGATGGGTATCAGTACGGCGATATCGCCATCCTGTGCCGCAAAAAAGACCAGGCAAAAGCACTGGCCAACGAGCTGAACGCCCTGAAGATTCCGCTGGTTTCGGCCGATTCACTGTCCCTTCAGTATGCCGACAGTGTCCGGCTTATTGTCACGCTGATGCAGGTGCTGATCCGTCCCGATCTGAAACTGCTACGGTACGAACTGCTGTATCTGTACTGCCGGGTGGTGCGGGCCATTCAACCCGACGATACCCAGACGGCAGAACTGCGCACGCTCGCCGAATCTCACGACGACACGCTGGTTTACAACTACTTCCGCGAATATGGTCACTCGCTGAATCCACATGCGCTCCGGCAGCTGAACGCCTATGAACTGGCCGAAAAGCTGATTTACCTGTTTGGCCTGTACGACCGCGAATCGGAAGCACCGTTCCTGTTCCGGTTTCTGGATGAAGTGCTGACCTTCGGACACAAACAAAGCGGGCACCTCGCTGACTTTCTCCTCTACTGGGAGTCGGTGCAGCACAAGGTTTCGGTGGGTGAAGGGGCGCAGACGAATGCCGTTAGCATCCAGACCATTCACAAGTCCAAAGGGCTGGAATATCCGGTGGTCATCATCCCGTTTGCTAACTGGGAAGTGGCCCCTCGCGGTGATTTATGGCTGACCCTGAGCTCGTTAAAAGCGGATCCGCTGCGGCACAGCCTGCCAACGGGTGAAACGATCCGGCTCCGGCACGCTCCTGCCCGGCTCCGTAGTGAAGCCCTGGCAAAATTACCGCAATCCATTCGTTCTCAGCACGAAGAAGAAACTACGCGGGTATTTCTGGAAAATATGAACCTGTTGTATGTGGCGTTTACCCGGCCAACTGACCGGCTGTATATTATTGCCCAGCAAAAGGATTTTAGCAAACAGATGGCCCAGAAATCGGTGAGTTACTGGCTCCATGCTTTTTTGCTAAGCGACGAAGCCAAAGCCTGTGGTTGTGGCTGGTCCGAAGGGCGGTCAACGTACATTTTATCGGCATGTCCGGACGCTTACCCGAAAAAACAAACAACTAAAGATGAGTCGGTTATCTGGATTGAGGCCGTAACCAGCGGTGACCGTGCACAGAATATGCAGCTGCGCCGGCAGGCTGAGCGGTTATTTGATACCCGTACGTTTGAACGCACGCACGACCGTGACCGGAAGTTAGTAGCCGCGCTGAGTTTGCTAAAAAGTGCAGCCGGCATTGACCCGATTCTACGGCAACTGATCAGTGAAGGGCTTATCCGGACGGCCGAGTCGAACGACATCCGTCAGCGGCTGACGGCCATTGTCAGCCATCCCGACCTCGCTCCGCTCTTTGATCCTGCCCTGCGCGTCGATACCGATCGCAGCATTCTGAACCGCAAACGCTTACACAGCGCGCCTCACCGCGTAGTGCATCGTCCTGACGGCAGCATTGTGCTGGTACAGTTTCAGAGTGCCCCGAACATGGCGGCTCAGGACTCCCAAAGCCTGCGGTATTTCACGAATTTGTACCGTGAAATGGGCTACAACGAAGTTGAAGGCCGGCTCGTTTACCTCACCGAGCAACCCAAAGTCGTTCCGGTTTAAGTTTTTATCAGCGCACGTTGTTTTTTGGCGGGTCTTTTACGTCGGCGTGCGCTGATAATCAGCATAAAATCCAAACCACGCGTTGCGTGGAGTATTAAATATTATGCTGAATGCCTGAATGCGTCTTAACCATCCCTGGTCAGTGATGGATTCATCCACTTCGCACCCTCAAAACTTATAGTCAACTCCGGCAGGTAGCTCTTCAACTTTGAGCTTCATCCACTTTCCGTCGACTTTGATGACCACGATTTTGTTGTCTTTATCGTAGAACATGGTCCCGTCGCCGCTGTTTTTCAGCTCTTTATAGTTTACATACTTCGCATCTTCCCGATAATTCTGTTCGTCATCGCCCTGCGGTTTTTCACTGGAAAGGTTATCTTTTCCGAGTGATCCCAACGTAAGCACATTTGTCAGCCTGAGCGACCCGTAAAACACGGCCTGATCACGACCGAACAGGAAGGAATGCTGCCGGACATCCGAACCGATTCGAAACCAGTTGTATGCCTGTTCAGAATGGTTGTAGGTGGTTCCGTAATAATATAACTCAGCGACGGGCCGCTCCAGCTCAACATGTTTATTGACCAGCATCGTTATCCGCGATTTATCATCACGGGCATATCCTTCAAATACATGATAGCCCCATCGTTTTTTATTCCGCTCTTCTGCATTCCCCCGCACCTGAATCATGTAGGGAGTCGACAATATCCCGTTTATTGACGTGTACATAGGCGTCAGCGATGGATTGAAGCCAAAGCTATATCCCCTTTCTTTCCAGCGCGACCAGCTTGTATCAATATCGGAAGTTAGTTCGACCCGCTTCAAGGCCTTGTCAGTGCCACCCGGCACGACATGAACATAGCGATTAAGCTCTTTCAAATCAGGCAGTTGTTGCCCTTTTGACACCTGAACAATGCCGCTGAACAGCATTAGTGTTACCAGTATTCTCATGTAGATTCGTGTGTTAACGGCAAACTGCAACTGCCAATAGTCCATAAATTTATGCTAATACGAAATAAAAAAGCCCCAACTGTTTCCTGACAATCGGAGCTTTTAGTTTTAGTAATTCCTGCTTACATCCTGTTCACCTCAAACCGTAATTCCTCAACCAGCTGGCGGAGACGCTCCTGATTCGGAGGTGGTTCGGGGAGCTGCTGGCTGAAAAATGCCCTGATTTCCCAGACTTCCAGTACATCCTTAAGGGGTACCTCCCGGCTGGCGACCGTAGCCTTATCGGCCGTCAGCAATAACGTACCTTTTACTTTCACCTGATTAAATATCCGCCGGCAGACAAGCCCCTGGTGATGCAGCAGCAGCACATACAGACGGCCATCCACAATGTCAAACCAGTTGCGGATAAACTGACCGACCAGCAGTGCGCCCGGCATCACAAAATCAGCATCCGCTTCAAATGCCCTGTAGTTACCCGTTGGCAACGTCGGCAACCGCATGGTTGGCAGACGGTTAATAAAGTCGGCCTGCTGATGGCGCTGCTGATACTCACTGAACTGATATTGCATAACCAGCGGTACCGGCTGTGCGGCGGGCTGTTCGCTGACGACGGGCACACCCGCTGCCTGCTCATAGCTGTTATTAAACACCAGCGGCATATCCTGACTGACGGGCGGCTTAGTCACCGGCACCGGCTCCATCCGGGGCATTCCCCCACCTATTGCCTGTTCACGTGAAATGGGGTCACGAATGACCGGTGGCTCAGGCAAGGGAGCACTGTAGGGATTTGCCACCTGATTTTGCCCGGCAATGTGCGGTCCGGCGGGCGGCTGCACAGCCGTCGGGTTCCGGTAATATTTTTCCAGAACCGATGCTAACGGTTTGGGCACATCGGCCAGGTCCGGGCGATGTGTCTGTGGCGGGTCGCCAAACGGGTCATCATCAGCAAACATCGACCGGGGCGGAGCCGTTGTATCGACCCGCGACTGGGCGGCCTGCCGGTCAAAAGACATGGTCAGGCTCGGAGTTTCGCGCAGCTTTCGCAGATCATGCCGTTGAATATTTTCGACACTGACATTGAACGCCTTAGCAATCGCAATCAGGTTATTCGGGTTCGGATTGGCGCGCGCTTCCTCGTACGCTCCCAGCAACGACCGTTTGATGCCGATGCGACGGGCGCACTGCTCCTGGGTTAATCCGTTCAGTTTGCGGAGGTACTTTATATTTTCGCTGACGAGACTCATAGACGTCGGTGTCTGCTCTTTTTTTAGTAAAAATATGGTTTTTGCTAAAAAAATCCAGAAAACCGGCATTTTCTGCTAAAACGGACTTTTTTGTTTTTTGTTGCTGGTGGTTCTGAGTTGCTGATTGTTCTGATTTAAACCCCATCAGAACCCAGAACCACCAGAACCCAACAACCATCAGAATAACCAGTAACCACCAGAACCCAGCAACCATCAGAACCACCAGCAACCATCAGAACCCAGCAACCACCAGCAACAAAAACCTAACCCAACAGTTTCCCGCTATCCGCATCGATAAACAATGTCGCATCCGGGTGTTGCCGGAGGATCGTCGAGGGGTAAGTCTCGGAAACAGCATCCTGCAAAGTATGGGCAATGGCTTCGGCTTTATGGGCAGCCGGAACCATGCAATAGACCGTGGGCGCTTTTATCAGGGCCGGAATCGTCAGCGTCAGGGCATATTCCGGAACCTCATCGAGGGTCGGGAAGCAGCCGTCGTGCACCTGCTGCCAGCGACTGGTCAGGTCAAGACCGACTTTTTTCACCAGCACCGGATCATTGAACAGGGCCACATGCGGATCGTTGAAGGCAATGTGGCAGTTCTCGCCGATACCCATGCAGACAATATCCGTCGGATACGCCCGCAGCAAGGCCTCGTAGCGCGCGCATTCAGCGTCAGGATCAGAGACGTTGCCGTTGATGTAGAAGACAGTTTTCAGCGGTACTTTGGCAAAAAAGCGGTCTTTCAGGAAATTGCCGAACCGCTGGGGCGCTTCATCCGCCAGGCCAATGTATTCGTCCATATGGAAGGCGTTCACCCGCTGCCAGTCGATGTCGGGTTGGAGGGCAAGGGCGTCCAGAAACTCGTTCTGCGAAGGAGCCGCCGCGAAAATGACATTTACCGTTTCCTGCGCTGCCAGTAGCTCGCGGATTTTATCGCCTGCCTGCCGGGCAGCGTCGGCACCCAACTCCTGCCGTGTTGCAAACTGTCTTACCTGTAAAGTGTCTACGGTTGTTTCAAAAATCAATGGCATATATACTGTCTCTTTTTTACCACATAGCCACATTAGAAAACATAGTTTCTCTTATATGTCCTATGTGGCTATGTGGTCAATCAATATTCCTTCGCGTCCGGATTTTCCCGGAATACTACCCGCCCGCCGACCATCGTCAGGCTGACGTGTATGCTGTCATCAAACAAAATGATGTCGGCATCCTTTCCTGCGGCCAGGGCTCCTTTCTGCTGCCCGACCCCCATGATGCGGGCCGGTGTTGTGCTGGCCATGCGTACGGCATCAGGCAACGGCACATCGGCCATAGTCACCATATTTCGCACCAGCCGGTCGAAGGTAGCCACGCTACCGGCAAACGAACTGCGGTCGGGCAGTTTGGCGACCCCGTCTTCTATGATCACGTTCAGCCCGTTTTTCAGAGAGCCGAGGATGCTCTCACCTTCAGGCATGGCTGCCCCGCGCATCGCATCGGTGATCAGGGCCGTACGGTCCGGACCTTTAATTTTGTAGACCAGTTTGAGCAGCGGCGCGGGCAGGTGAATGCCATCGCCGATGATTTCAACATCAAGGTCAAGCAGGTAGGCGCTTTCAATCACTCCTGCATACCGGAACGCCTGTTTCCGAGTCACCCCTGACATGGCCGAATACAGGTGTGTTACCAGCGAATAGCCGTTTTCGAAGGCCTCTGCCACATCATCGTAAACGGCATCGGTATGGGCAATGGCGGCCAGAATGCCTTTTTCACGCAGCCGCCGGCCAAACGGAATAGCTCCCGCCAGCTCCGGAGCCGCACTCCAGCGCGTAATTGACGATGAGTGGGCCAGTATTTCCTCATATTCCGCCGGATCAGGATTGCGGATATAGCGCGGGTCCTGCGCACCCCGCTGCGACAGGGCGAAATAAGGTCCTTCGAGGTGTATGCCCAGAAAAGCCGCCCCTTCGGTATTGTTCCGGTTCGCCCGCTCGTAAATAGCGAGCGTGTGCAGCAAATCCTCCTTTTCAGCCGTCAGGGTGGTAGGCACTAACGCCGTCGTACCGTAGCGGGCATGGGTTTTGGCGATGGCTAAAAATGCCTCTTCGGTTCCATCCATGAAATCATGCCCGCCGCCGCCATGCACGTGAATGTCGATAAAGCCCGGAGCAATGTACTGCCCGCCCGCATCAATCACGGTAGCGTCGGGTACGTCAACCGGTCCGGCATGGACACCGGTAATTTTCCCCGCCTCGATAACCACCGACCCGTTTTTGATGGTCCGGTAAGGGGTCAGGACAGTGCCGTTGGTAATAACCGTTTTCATGCCAGCCCCCACCGCTTTACTTTATGGCCATAGGCCGCGTAATAAACCAGATACAGGTAGCACGGGAAGAGCACCCAGTAGGCCGTCCGGACATCGTAGGCATCGGCAAAATAACCGTAGAACAGCGGCATAATGGCGTTTCCGCACAGACCCATGATCAGAATAGAGGCCCCGAGTTTGGTATATCGGCCCAGCCCGTCGAGGGCGAGCGGCCAGATGCCGGCCCACACCAGCGAGTTTGCCAGGCCGAGCAGCACCACAAACCAGATTGATATGTCAGCGGTATGTCCCAGGAACGTTATGGTCCCTTTCGTATTAATGATCAGCAGGGTAAAGATTGTACCCAGCACCGTACAAAACCGCAGCGTATTTACCTGACTCACATACCGCGGAATAATGATAATGCCGATCAGATAACCGCAGATCGTGCAGGTCAGCGTATACGAAGGGAACGTTTTGGCTTTCAGCAGGTCAATGCCCATCGAATTGGCATAGCCGATCACGGTATCAATGGCGATGACCTGCGTACCCACATGCAGGAAAATCGCCACCGCACCCAGAATCAGGTGCGGAAAATCAAAAATGCTTTTTTTACCCGCATTGGCCGAAGCGACCTCCGGCGTCTCGTGTTCGGTATTGATTTCGGGCAGCGGCGAGCGGTACACCACATACCCCAGCACAAACAGAAACGTGCCCAGCACCGTGTACGGCGGAATCACCCGGCGAACGAGCTCATCCAGCGCGGCGGCTTTTTCAGTCGCGTTCATGGTGCCCAGCTGCGCAAACAGATCGGTATCGGTCGGCCGCAGGATAACGGCCGCAAAAATCAGGGGCGACAGTATCCCGGCGGCCTTGTTGCAGATACCCATCATGCTGATCCGCTGCGCCCCGCGTTCTTTCGGGCCCAGAATGGTGATGTAGGGGTTAGCCGCCGTTTGCAGAATCGCCAGTCCGATGCCGATGGTGAATAGCCCGGCCAGAAAAATGCCGTAGGTTCGGGTCATGGCCGCCGGTATAAAAATAAACGCACCCAGAGCCATGAACCAGAACCCAAACATCATCCCCTTTTTAAATCCCTGCGTCCGGAGCATGTATGAGGCCGGTACCGACATGATGAAGTAGGCAATGTAGAACGCGAAGGCGACCAGATAAGCCTGAAAGCTTGTCAGTTCGCAGGCGATTTTGAAATAGGGGATCAGAATGGAGTTGACCCATGAAATGAAACCAAAAATGAAAAACATCACCCCGATCAGGAAGATCGACATATTGGTTTCGCGCCTCGACAGGCTGCTCACATCAATTGCGACTGCACTCATTTTCATTGCGTTGATTTACTGGCTGAGACGTAATAAAATTGTGATTTAC
>NZ_CAMFHL010000039.1 GCF_945952095.1 uncultured Arsenicibacter sp.
TTGATACCCAGTTGCTTCCGGATATCGGTCTCCACCTGATCATGGTAGGCTACATCGGTAATCATTTTTGCTTTCAGCGCATCCGTTGGTGTTTCCACCTTCAGGCTGTCGGCCAGGTTTTTCAGCGTTGCCACGGTCAGACCACGGCTTGCGGCCACATTTCCGACAAAATGGTTATTCACCGAATTCAGAAACGACGATACCTGTAAGCGGTTCGGCGCGCTCATTTTGTCGAGAATAAACGGTTCAACCGCGCTTTTAAACTCACCGACACGGAAGATTTCCGGCTTGATACCGAGTTTGTCGAAGGTGCCTTTGAAGAAGGTTAATTCGGCATTCAGACCGTTCCATTCGATACCGCCGGCCGGATTTACGTAAATTTTATCCGCAACCGAAGCCAGGTAATATCCTTTCTCGGTCATTACCTCACCGTAGGCATAAACAAATTTCTTTGATTTTTTGAAGTCGATCAGCGCGTTGCGGATTTCTTCGAGCGATGCCCAGCCACCCTGCGGATATTCGGACTGCAGGTAAATTCCTTTAATATTCGGATCTGCCTTCGCGTTTTTCAGCGCATCTTTCAGATCAATAACACCAATAACATCAGACTCGGCATTGAACGGGCCAACACCGCTGAACGGGTTGTCAACGCCCTGTTCGGCAATGTTGCCGTTAAGGTTTACTTTCAGCACCGAGTTGTCGGCCACCTCTGTTTGCTTGTCTGCTGATGAAGAGAAGGCCGCGCTGATACCGATCAGGAGCAGGAAGCCGACAAATGAAAAAAGGAAAAGGCCGACGATGGTTGCCAGCACATATTTCAGAAACTGTCGCATGTATGATTTAGAACACTAAGAAGTTAGTCTTAAGCAATAACAAAAATAAAACGTAAAAAGGCACAGTATACTTAGAAAAGTGTTAAGTGTTTGCTTTAAAGGATAAGTGGTTAAATAAGGAAACCAGTAATTTTTACGTTAGGGCTGAACAGAGTGTTGCAGAACACTGTTGCAAAAAGAGTAACAAAATAAGCGTTAGTCATAATCAGTACCGGATGCGTTATTGGATTTGGATCATATGCATAAGTCTGGGCAGCGTAGAAACAGCCTATGCACAGGTTCCGAGTGTGGAAATTCAGGCACCCCGCCGGCAAGGGGTGGACAGTCTGCGCGCGTCCGGCAGGGTACGCCCCCGGTTCGTTATCAGTCTGGATACCCGCAATTCCTTTATTGCCGATAAGCCGGTGAACATCTGGGGTGGTAATCTTGGCTTTGCCTACGGAAAGCACCACCGCATTACGTTCGGCTGCTATTTCCTGCAGCCGGAATCTTACCGGCAGCTGCTGGAAAAATCCAGAATCACGGCCATTATCGGCAAGCAACCGCAGTATACCGGTAATCAGATTTACTTCGGGAGCTTCATGTACCAGTATAATATTGTGAATAACCGGCGTTTTCTGGTAGCAGTGCCCAGTGAGATCGGAGGGGGTGTATCAAATATTTTCCGGAAGAAAGTACTGACCGGCGAGCGCACCGGCGGGCTGGGGAGAGATATTTTTCTGCCTGTTCAACTCGGTCTGTACGTTGAGTGGCGGGCAACCCGTTACATTGGTCTGAGTGGCCAGTTCGGCTACCGCTACACCCTCGTACAAACCGATATTAAGCAGAATTATGATGGTACGTACTATTCATACGGAACGACCATCTACCCGGAAGTCTTTCGATGGGTCCGGGATAAAGTGTTTAAGCGTAAAGAACCGCGTAATCTTCCATCGACATCCGGATGACTTCCTGCGCTTCTTCGCGTCCATATACATTAGCGATCTGTGTCATTGACTTCTCGCCCGGCAGGTTTTTATACGTCAGGAAGTAGTGCTGAAGGCGTTTCAGAACGGCTTCCGGCATGTCGCTCAGTTCGCGGTACTGGCCATACATCGCATCGCCTTTTAATACAGCAATGATTTTATCGTCGGCTTCGCCTTTGTCGATCATCCGGAAACCACCGATCGGAATAGCCTGCAGCATGATGTTGCCGTGTGTAATTTCGCGTTCCGTCAGGACACAGATATCGATTGGGTCACCGTCGCCTTTTTCAACGGTAAAACCGGCTTGTTCACTGGCAAATCTGGCAATATTATCGCCGCAATATGTCTGCGGAATGAAACCGTAAAGGGCAGGAATGATGTTTGAAAACTGTTGCGGACGGTCAATTTTCAGATAACCGGTTGTTTTATCGATTTCGTACTTAACCGTATCTGTAGGAACGATTTCAATAAATGCTGTTACGAGGGCGGGAGCCTGGTCTCCGATAGGGATTCCATGCCACGGATGTGCTTTAAATGAATGTTTCATACTGTAAAATAAGCGAACAGTCGCCGGACAGTAAAATGAAAATGTTTAAATTATAGGAGTAATTCGTTTTTTAGTCAATATCGCGGGATATACCTATCGTGTGAACGGAGTATATACGGTATGTAACAATTTCCAGGCGAAAAATGTCTTAGCGGAAAAAATGGTTTTTTTGTACTTTTAAGAGAATTTCACGCTTTACTACTCTATGAACCTGTACTTTTACCGTAAATCGCGGTTGACCACTGTTTTATTAATCAGTGCGGTAGGCCTGCTTACTGCTTTTACCTTCACCGGCTCTGCCGACCGCCGGGCATCTCTTGAAAAAGTTTTCGGCAAAATCAACGAAGAGGTGCTGAAAAACGGTAAGGCCTATACAACCCTGGCTGATGCATCGCAGCAGATCGGCCACCGGCTGACGGGAAGCCCCAACGGAACCAAAGCGGAGGCCTATGCCTATGAGTTGCTCCGGTCGTATGGCTTTAAAGACGTCCGTTACGAACCGTTTGAGGTTGAATCCTGGATGCGGGATACGGTCACACTGAGCGTGGTTCCCAACAAAAGCGATAATTTCCGTGACCTGAAAGTGGTTTCCCTGGCCCATTCGCCGGTATCAGCCCACGTACGCGGCGAGATCATCGACATTGGCAATGGCCTGGAAGGCGACTTTGCGGCTGTCAAAGACAAAATCAAGGGTAAAATAGCCCTGGTAAACATTGGGCTGGCCGGCCCGAAAGGCGCACGGAACCTGCACCGCTCCGAAAAAACAGCCCTGGCCATCCAGCACGGTGCCGTCGGCGTAATCATGGTGAATCTGGTGCCGGGCGATGTGCTGCTGACCGGTACGGCTTCTGTAACGGGTAAGCTGATTCCGGTTCCGGCGGTTTGTATTTCCTACGAAAGCGGTGTTGCGCTCCGGAAATGGATCGAGGAGGAAAAGGAAGATAAGCTCCATGCCGTAATCGATATGACCAACAAGAGCCGGAAAATCCGTGCCCGTAACGTGGTCGCAACCCTGACCGGCAGCGATTATCCAAACGAAAAAATCATCATCGGCGGTCACCTCGATTCGTGGGATCTGGCAACGGGCGCCATCGACAACGGGATCGGCTCATTCTCGGTACTGGACATTGCGCGGACGTTTAAGGCGCTGAAACTGAAACCTAAGCGCACGATTGAGTTTGTGATGTTTATGGGCGAAGAGCAAGGGCTGCTGGGCTCTAAAGCAATGGCTGCAGCCCTGAAAAACAGCGGTCAGATGGATAAGGTGCGGTACATGATGAACCTCGACATGACGAACAATCCGGGCGGAATTAATGCGTTTGGCCGAGAAGAAATGGTATCGTTTTTTAAATCAATCGGTGACGTGATTCAGAAGATCGATCCGGCCTTTGCCAATACATCGGCGAATCAGGCGGGGCTACATTCTGATCATCAGCCGTTTATGATTGAAGGGGTGCCGGTGGTCGGTATGAGCGGCAGCCTGACTAAAGAGGTATTGGACTGCTACCACGCCAACTGCGACCGCATCAATCTGGTTAACAAAGACCACATGACCAATACCGTTCGGTACACGTCTATGGTGCTCTATGGCTTGGCGGATGCCGATGACATCCCGACTAAACGGCTGGATGATACCAAAACCCGTGATTACCTGATCGCACAGGGCCTGCGTACGCCGTTGCAGATCGCGAACGAATGGCGGTGGAAGGAGTAGGACTCCGGATGCCGGATTTTTACTGGTGGTGGCACGATTTGGACGGTGTAGCCTTCCGCTCGTGCCACCACCAGGTATTCTGTTTTAAAAAGGCGCTCGAGGGAGCGCCTTTCTGGTCATATAGGTCTCTGGTTGTTTAAGAATGCGTCAGATGATGAAGCTGATGTGTCTCTGCCGGCAAGAGATGGTACAAAAAGTAGCTTGTATGTTTGCAAAAACGTTTGGAGCAGCCGTTTACGGCGTCAATGCAACAATTATTACGGTGGAGGTCTCGGCAGGGCAGGGCCTTCATTTCTTTATGGTAGGTCTGCCCGACAGTGCCGTGAAGGAAAGTGAGCAGCGGGTTGAGGCATCGCTGAAATATACCGGCTACCGGATGCCCCGGCAAAAAGTAGTGGTTAACCTGGCTCCGGCCGACATCCGCAAGGAGGGATCTGCCTATGACCTGCCGATTGCCCTGGGTGTGCTGGAGGCATCTGAACAGACGACCTTTCAGCGCAATCTGAGCGACTACGTGATTATGGGCGAGCTCTCGCTAGACGGGCAGCTGCGTCCGATCAAGGGCGTATTGCCGATTGCGATTGAAGCCCGTAAGCAGAAGTTTAAAGGCTTTGTGCTGCCGGTCGAAAATGCCGGTGAGGCGGCTATTGTCAATAACCTCGATGTGATTCCGGTAAGGACCATTCAGGATGCCGTCGCCTTTTTTGAAGGCAAAAAAGACATTGAACCGCTCGTGGTGGATACGCGCGACCTGTTCTTCAACAGCCAGAATGACTATGAGGCGGATTTTTCGCATGTACAGGGACAGGAGAACATCAAGCGGGCAATGGAGATTGCCGCTGCCGGCGGACATAACGTGATTATGATCGGGCCTCCGGGTGCCGGTAAAACGATGCTGGCCAAACGCCTGCCCTCTATTTTGCCGCCGCTGACGCTGGCGGAGGCGCTGGAAACAACCAAGATTCACTCGGTGGCCGGGAAGTTGGGAAAACAGGCGCAACTGCTCTCAAAGCGGCCTTACCGCAGCCCGCACCACACCATTTCGGATGCGGCGCTGGTAGGTGGGGGCAGCTTTCCGCAGCCCGGCGAAATCTCACTGGCCCATAACGGGGTATTGTTTTTGGATGAGCTGCCGGAATTTAAACGGTCGGCGCTGGAAGTGATGCGGCAGCCGCTGGAAGAACGCAAGGTAAGTATTTCGCGCGCAAAGTGGGCCGTTGAGTTTCCGGCCAACTTTATGCTGATTGCCAGCATGAACCCGTGTCCGTGCGGCTACTACAACCATCCCGAAAAAGAATGCGTCTGTGGCCCCGGTGTGGTGCAGCGCTATCTGAACAAAGTCAGCGGGCCGCTGCTCGACCGGATCGACCTGCACGTGGAAGTTACGCCGGTATCGTTTGACCAGATGACCGCTAACCGGCCGGCCGAAAGTTCCGAAACGATCCGCGAGCGGGTAATTAACGCGCGGGAAATCCAGACAAAGCGGTTCGAGGGGAATGACGGAATTTATTCCAACGCCATGATGCCGTCGCAGATGGTGAAAGAAGTCTGTGAAATCAATCAGGCCGGGAAGATATTGCTCAAAACAGCCATGGAGCGGCTCGGACTATCGGCCCGGGCCTATGACCGCATTCTGAAAGTAGCCCGTACCATCGCCGATCTTGCCGGGACGGAAGACATCCGGATCGAGCACCTGGCAGAAGCTATTCAGTACCGGAGCCTGGACCGCGAGAACTGGGCAGGGTAACGGTAGAACGGACTGGTATTCCGTTCTGAATAAACGACGAACCTGCCGTGGAGCGGAATACCAGTCCGTTCTACAGAAGGTCGCGCAAACAATTTCCGTCGGAATGCACTTACGACCTATAAACGTTCCTCTGAAAATCGCATGCAACTAAGCATTACACCCGATAACCCGCTTGAATGGCTGGCCCTGAAAATCAATATGGTGCCGTGGCCGTTGTTACACGCCCAGATTATGCCGGTCATCAGCAAGGCCGTGCTGGAAGCGGCAGACAGGGGAGTGTTCGAAGCGGTGGACCAGGGACATCAGACGGTGGAGGCCATTGCCACAACCTGTGGGCTGCAACCTAAACCGACCCGGGAGTTAATGGGATTACTTACCGCACTGGGCTACTTTACCGTCCGGCAGGAGCGCTTTACCCTCGCGGATTCGGCCAGGCGCTGGGTGCTGAAAGACAGTCCGGAGTCGGTGGTTGGTATGATGCTGTATAATAACCGCGTGGTATGGCCCTGGCTGGATCAGTTAGGAAACTATCTGCAAACCGGTGAAGGAATCGATTACCATGGCAAACTGAATTCTGAGGAGTGGGGCTACTACCAGCACGCCATGAGTTCGGCTACCGGGACCGAAGCCAAAGAGTTCGGCCGGCGCGCACCGGTACCTAAAACGGCCACCCGCATGCTGGACATCGGCGGGGCACACGGGCAGCATTCCGTAGCATTATGCAGGCGGCTTCCCGAACTCACGGCTACCATTCTCGATCTGCCCGAAGCGATTGACAAAGCGGCACCGTATCTGGCAAAATCAAACATGGGCGCCCGTGTTTGTCATAAGCCGGGCAATGCCCTGACAGACGATTTTGGCCGGGAGACCTACGACATTATCCTGATGTCGAGCCTGGCCCATCACTTTACTCCGGAGCAGAATCAGGCGGTGGCGCAGCGGGTGGCGGCGGCGCTGAAACCCGGCGGCGTCTATATCATCAATGAATTTATCCGTCCCGAAACGGGTGCTAAACCGGAGCTGGTCGGCAGCAGTACCGATTTGTTTTACGGGCTTACGAGTGCCGCCGGTAACTACAGTCTGGCAGAGATAAATGGCTGGCAGCAAGCCGCCGGCCTGAAAAAACACCGGGTTATCTGGTACCGGACCATACCCGGCCGGGCCATGATTGTGGGCAGGAAACCGTAGATTTAGATTTTTTAACAACGGATTTGTACGAACTTTGCAAAAATGTTGTTCTAAAATTAGCGGCACCGTTAACGCGCGCGAACCTGATTGTGAAGAATTGCCTGGTAGTTATTCCGACCTATAACGAGATAGAAAATATTGAGGCCATTATCCGGAAAGTATTCAGCCTTTCGGAGCCATTTGATGTGCTGATTGTCGACGATGGATCGCCGGATGGTACGGCTCAGGTAGTGCGCCGGCTTCAGGTTGAGTTTTCCGGCCGGCTGCATTTGCTGGAACGCAAAGGCAAACTGGGGCTGGGAACAGCCTATCTGGATGGTTTCCGGTGGGCAATGCCGTATGGCTACGAGTACTTTTTTGAGATGGACGCCGATTTTTCGCACAATCCGGAAGATCTGGTGAGGTTATACTATACCTGCCGTGATCAGGAAGCCGACGTGGCCGTTGGGTCGCGGTATATCAAAGGCGTCAACGTGGTAAACTGGCCGATGGGTCGTGTGTTGATGTCGTATTTTGCCGGGGTGTATGTGCGGTTTATTACCGGCTTATCGGTCATGGACCCGACGGCTGGTTTTGTGTGTTACCGTCGGCGGGTGCTGGAGGTTTTATTGCAGGACCGGATTCACTTCGTCGGCTATGCCTTCCAGATTGAGATGAAATTTACCTGCTGGAAATATGGTTTCCAGATTGTTGAAGTACCGATTATTTTCACCGACCGGACCAGAGGCGTGTCGAAGATGTCAACCCGTATTTTTAAGGAAGCGGTGTTCGGCGTGGTACAGATGAAGATCAGCAGCTTTTTCCGGCACTATATCCGGCCTAAATCGCAGGAGCCGTATCCGAAAGTGGTTGAGGCGTCTGCTGAGGCGGAATAAATAACTATCGTTACCTTCCAGGAAGTTTAACACTTCCTGGAAGGTTGTAGACTCACTTCGCGTTAATCTGCCCTGCCAGAATGGCGATGCCTTCTGCAAACGTCTTTGGATCATAGCCCAGCACGGCGTTCGATTTATCGAGCGTAAAGCCCGTACGCGGTGGCCGTTGAGCCGGTTGCGTAAAGGTCGATGAATCCGCCTGAGCGATCAGCGACTTGTCCAGCCCAAAATAGTCGGCCGTCTGAATCGCCATTTCGTAGGGCGTCAATACGCCTTTCCCCGAAATATTGAAAATACCTTCCGCTTCTTTGTCCGCAATCAGGTAACAGCCCGTCGCCAGGTCTTCGGCCAGCGTCGGTGAGCGCCATTGGTCAGTAACAACCTTGATGTTTTTACCTTCTTCCAGCGACTTTTTCACCCAGAGAATGATGTTTGACCGGCTCATGTCATGGGCTATGCCGTAGACGAGCATGGTGCGCGCAATGGCCCACTTGATGCCTGAGTGCATCACTGCCTTTTCGGCCGCATACTTGCTCCAGCCGTAGAAACTGACCGGATTCGGTTCGTCAGTTTCGGTGTATGGGCCTGCGGTGCCGTCAAACACAAAGTCAGTAGATACGTGGCACAGAAAGGCGCCGGTGGCCTTACAGGCCTCAATGATATAGTGAACCGCCAGCACGTTTTGCTGCCAGCAGGCATCTTTTTCAAACTCGCACTGGTCGACATTTGTCATTGCCGCGGTATGGATCACCACATCCGGCTTTACCGAGGTAATCACGTCGAGGACCTGTTCCTTGCTCGTAATATCCATTGACCGGTATTCGTACCCTTCGCTATACGGTAACCGGTTGTCGCCTCGGGCAGTAGCGATAAGGTCAACAGTTGATTCGTTAACGAGGAGGTCAACCAGTTTTTGGCCCAATAATCCGTTAGAGCCGGTGATTAAGATTCGTTTTGCCATAAATCAGGTAACGCATGAGAAAGGTACTGTGCAAGTAAGGGCTAACCGGTTGAGTTGCCAAATCACACACTTACTTTTTAGCGTAGCTATATCCGAACTGTTTCGTGATCTTTTTCTTTTTTATCCATTTACCCTCCATATTCATCCGGACGTCTTTCTGTGGACGGTCGCGGTTGTCGCGGGGCTGTTTGGCAATACTGTCTACTACCGCAAGGCCATCAATGACCTCGCCGAAAACCGTATAATTTCCATCGAGATGAGGCGTTCCGCCCAGCGTTTTATAGACGTTGGCCTGTTCTTCAGTGGGCAGATGGCCGCTCAGGCCTTTGATACGGTCCCGCTGTTGCGCCAGCGAGGCTTCGTCCCAGACACGGCCCTGTACAATGTAAAACTGGCAGCTGCTCGACGCTTTCTCCGGGTTGTTGTCACGGGCGGCTGCCAGTGTTCCTTTCTTATGAAACAGCTCCGGAACAAACTCCGCCGGTACGCGGTAGTTCTTGCCACCACTGCCCAGCGCCTGTCCCGGTTCTGCATTTTTTGAGTTCGGGTCGCCGCCCTGAATCATAAAATTCTGAATGACCCGATGAAACAGCAACCCGTTGTAAAAGGACGAATCGACGAGCTTGATGAAGTTTTCCTTGTGTTTCGGCGTCTGGTCATACAGGATCAGGTGCATGGTCCCGTAGTCAGTGGTTAATTTAACCAGATAATCCTTTTTCTTTTTGTTCTGGGCCGCCAGCGTCAGCGGCAACAGACATAAAATAAATAACAGTTGTTTCATATTACAATTCAACACGGTTGGCAAACGCATCTTTCAGACGCTGGTCATGGGTTACCACCACCAGACTGGCTCCGATCTGTTCCGACTGCTGCCGGAGCAGGGCAATCACCTTCTCCGTATTGGTGTCGTCGAGGCTGGAGGTGGGTTCGTCGGCCAGAATCATGTTGGGCTGGTTCATCATGGCACGGGCAATGCTGACCCGTTGCTGCTCGCCCAGACTCAGCTGACTGATTTGCTTCGACAGGTGCTCGGCAAAGCCAAGCTGTTCGGCCAGCTGGCGCGCGCGGGTTTTATCCTGCGGCTTTTTTGCCAGATAATTGGCCAGCAGCAAATTATCCATGACCGACAGGGAACTGACAAAATGTGGCTTCTGGTAAATAATGCCTACATGCTGCGCCCGGAACGCGGCGGTTTCGGCTGGGCTTAGCTTCGTCAGATCAGTGGTATTGATGGTTACCGATCCGGTTTCGGGCTTGAGCAACAGCGCCAGTAAATGCAGAAACGTAGTTTTTCCGGTTCCTGAACGACCCAGGATAAGTAACGCTTCGCGGTCGGCGCAATTCAGGTCCGGAAATGCAAATCGTTTCGCGGGCGAATACGAAAATGTCAGTTGACGAGTGGTCAGCATGTTGATTTGTCGGGGCGACGGTTCGGACAAAGTTACGCAAAACTCGTAATTTCGCCCATTATGAAACGTATTGCCATTTTTGCTTCGGGCTCAGGCAGTAATGCCGAAAAGATTGCCGGCTATTTTGCGGGTCGCACAGACGTAGAGATCTCGCTTATCCTTTCCAATAACCCCAAAGCAGGCGTCATCGACCGTGCGCGGCGGCTCCATATTCCGGTGCTGCTCTTCGACCGGACGACTTTTTACCAGACTAACCGCATCACGCAATTCCTGTCAGATCAGCACATTGATCTGATTGTACTGGCTGGATTTATGTGGCTCGTGCCGGCGGGGCTCGTAGCGGCATTTCCGGACAAAATTGTCAATATCCATCCGGCGTTGTTGCCGAAATACGGTGGGAAAGGCATGTACGGCCACTTCGTGCATGAAGCTGTTGTAGCAGCGGGTGAAACCGAGTCGGGGATTACCATTCATTTTGTGAACAATCACTACGACGAAGGGGCTCCGGTTTTCCAGGCCAGCTGTGTGGTAGAACCGACCGATACCCCGGACGATGTAGCGCGTAAGGTACAGGTACTCGAACACGAGCACTTCCCCCGCGTGGTCGATGAATTGTTAAAATAATGTAAAATGGATGATGAATAATGAGGGTAAACCGGAAACCCGTTAATGTTGTAACGCTATGTTCTATGTGCTATACCTCCGTGAGCTCTGAGCAACAGGATTCCGGGACGATGGCCTCTGATGATTCATGGTCCATAACTATTCTTACACGACTGATGAGAAAAATACTGATTGCAGGGTTGCTGGCGGGGTTGACGGGGTGTTTCCGGCCGGCCATTCCGATTTCGACGCAGCCTAATTACCCCGTTGATGTCTTTTACGAAAATCAGCGGCCCGACCGGTCATTTGAGGAGCTGCAAAAGCTGGAGATGACGCAGGAAACCCTGGTAACCAGCCGTCAGATGGAAAGCGGCCGGATGATCAGCCGTGGAAATAACATGCAGGATAAAGAACTGCTGCTGGCAAAAATGTCGATGGAGGCCAAGAAGCTGGGGGCAACCGCGCTGGTGAATATTAAGTATACCTACTACACCACCGCTACGGTCAACGGATATACCCTGACGGCAACGGCCGTACGCTACCGGCAGGAGAATTAATTATTTAACCTCTTCGTAATCAACGTACTCGCCGCCCTTAAAGCCCTGACCCGGCTTCTGGTCGGCAGCGCGCGGCTGCACGTATGTTTCGCCATCCCGACGTGGCCGGAACTGCTCATTCTGCCGTTTTTGTTCTTTCACTAATTGCCGGCCAACCAGCAACCAGAACAGGAACCGCCGTACCGACGGGACAAAAACGATAATCAAAAAGGCGATAAAAAGGTATTTTAACATAATTTCTTCTTCTTTTATCCAAAACGTGCCGGGCACAAATTTAGTTTAAACCTTTAGTTTTGCCCAGCATGAATACACAGGAAATTATCGGATATATCGCAGCGCTCGTGGTTGGTCTTGTTATTGGTCTGGCAGGCGGGGGCGGGTCTATTCTGACAGTTCCGGTGTTTGTGTATCTGTTTTCCATTCCGCCTATTCTGGCCACTACCTATTCGCTTTTTGTGGTTGGGGTTACTTCACTGGTAGGCTCAGTGGCCCATATTCGTGCCGGCCGGGTCGATTTGCGGGTAACGGCGGCGTTTGCGCTGCCATCGTTTGTGTCGGTATACCTGACGCGCCGCTTGCTGGTACCGGCCTTACCCGATCCGCTGTTCCGGTTCGGGACTTATGCGTTACCCAAGAGCGAAGCCATTCTGTTTTTTTTCGCCTTTGTGATGATCATGGCTGCCCGTGCCATGATCCGTAACCAGCGCCCCGAAGCCGGTGAAGCCGCCGATGGTAGGCCCCGCTACGTACCGCTGGCGCTCGACGGGCTGGCGGTCGGGTTGCTGACGGGCACCATCGGAGCTGGTGGCGGTTTCCTGATTGTGCCGATGCTGGTCTTGCTGGCGGGTTTGCCCGTACACCGCGCCGTCGCAACCTCCGTGCTGATCATTGCAGCCAACTCATTTGTCGGCTTTCTGGGCGATATTCACCATACGGATTTGAATTACAACTTCCTGCTGCCCTTTACCGGACTGTCGGTAATCGGGATTTTCGGCGGACTCTGGCTGGCCCCGTTCATTCATCCGGCCCATCTGCGCCGTGGCTTCGGCTGGTTTGTGCTGGTAGTGGCGGGGTATATTCTGTTGCGGGAGTTGCTGTAAACGCCCCCTTAATCCTTCGCATACCGCAATCGCAGGCGGCGGGCAACGTCGTCGGCGAGTTCGTCGCGCATGCTGCTGTAGAGGTGCCAGCGGGAAGGTGGATGCAGATCGGCGGTCTTGAGTGAATTGCCGTTGAGGGCACGGTCGTCGCCGCTGAACGTTTCCCATTCCGTCACCCAGTTGCGGGTCACCCAAACGGTTTCTTCCCATACGACCTTGTCCGTAAAGGTGTTGAGGGCGCGCATCCGCAAATCGAGACCGGCCTTGATTTCGCGCCGGTGTGTCGTAAGGGTCCCGCTGACTTTCTCCATAATGTCTACCTTCGTGGAGTCATTAATCTTTTTCTCGCCGACCTTGTAAGTCTGATTGCTGTAAATTTTAGTCGACGATGAGGAGAGGGTTTCGTTAAACGGCGAATAATCGGTTACCTTCATCTGAACGACCTGATGAACGTTAAAATCCGTATCCACCGCTTGCTGTGGCAGGTATAGCCGTACAAAAGTCGAAGGGGTGGGATTCCGTTCAATGTTCCGGAAAATGAGCTGTTCCAGTTCGCGGTTGTCCGATGCATCGATCTCACGGGTCGGGCCAATCGGGTCGACCACTACCCGCAGGATGGCAAACGGCAGGGCCTGTGCGGCTTTATCCTGTGCCTGGCGGTAGCCGGGTACCCAGCCGGTTGCTTTTTTATAGTTCTGGTAGGCTTCTTTAGCCGCTAACCGGTTCTGAATGCGGTCCATAAAAGCTTCTTCTGCTGCCTGATAGCGGTCCGCCGCTGCCAGCTGACGGACATCATTCTGCTGCACAGCATACGAGGCCGGATACGTAGCCAGCCAGGCCGTGCAGCTGTCGCACTGGTGGGGCGAGCCACTGCGTGCGTTGTCGGTCAGTAACTGTAGTTGTGTATACCGCTGAAAAACAGGTTCCCACCGGAACCGGTTGGCCGGATCAGGCGGGGCAGCAGATAATTGCCGGATGGCTGTCTGATGCTGGTTGTAGGCCCGCATAAAGGCTTCCCTGATAATGATATGGGCAAGCCGGTGCCCGCGTTTAAAAGGCCCCTTAGCTTGTTGGAGCCGGAACGCCGCCCGCTGAACCGCAAGGTCATAATTGCCCTGCCTGAATGCGGTTTGGCCGCTGCTACACGCCGCTAGCCAGCCTGCGAGAAGACAAATGGATAGAAGAAGCCGGACCATAAGGTAAATCGTAGAAAAAGGGCATAGATCAATGATTGATTTTGTAGCATAACGTGCCATATGAGTTACAATTGTGCAGACTTAGTTAATTTGTCGCTACCTGCCGCTCTGTTATTTTGCCAAAGATTCACACCTATACCTGCCGGATTCACAGTGTCGGTTAAACGATCCGATAAAACCGCAGACCTTTGGGATATCAGAAACAAAAACGATGAACCGGATACGCTTTCTTCTGCTGTACTTTATAGGCATACCGGCCGTGCTGCCCGCACAGATACCGTGGGGGCGCTACTCCCAGAGCTTTCCGGAAGGCGCGCTGGATAAACCGGAGACCGTGGCTCTGATCCTTGCCATTCCAAAGGAAAACAATTCATTCTGGACCGTAAAAGAAAGCAGTGACCGTTTTACGGCGTTTGCGCAGGATTCAGCTATGACCGGCATCCGCCCTGTCAATATCGTGGCGCGAACCACGTTTGATACGGCCCGTGCGCAGTTTTTTCTGCACGGTGTTAACCTCCGCAATGCCGCTGAGTACCAGTTCCGCGTGCTGGACTATCCGTCGCTGCACGTGGTCGTTCCCTGGCAGGCCATTACCCGGTTTACCGGTGCCGCACTTAACAAGGAGTCGGGTTTGCCGCCAATGGCTTATCTGGGTGGGTACAAAACGTCCCTGGGCAGCATGTTGGTTGTGGATGTGCGCAGGCGGGCAACCGGCGTTATTGTGGCGACCAACTTGGTGGCATGGGAGCCAATCCGGCCCGCCGTAACCAGCATCTATGCCTCTCCCGACCTCGATATTTTTTTGCAGAAATTACAGTACCCCTGGGCGAAAACCAGAACCAGTCACCTGACCTATTCCCTCGATAAGCTCCGGCTGCCGGCCACAAACGATAACCTCGTTTATGTGCTGAATGCTGATATTTACGCGAAAACGCAGGTGCAGTACCAGTTACTGCGCGATGGGCAGGTTGTCAGGCCATGGGGGGATAATGCGTACGATAACAGCTTTATCTGGCTGAATAAGTCCGCGCCGGGCAGTTACCGGCTTCAGATCCGGTATACCGCCCAGCCGCAGCACATAACCGAATGCCGGTTTGTGGTAGAACCCGCCTGGTATCAGACCATCTGGTTCCGGCTGGCGCTGGCCGGTAGTGCGCTGGCCCTTGTGGCACTGGTTATATTTGTGATTTTATTGATCCGGCAACGGCGTAAAACACGGCTGGAAGCGGTCCGGAAACAAAAGGCGAAGATGGAAATGCAGGCGCTATACGCACAGCTCAATCCGCATTTTGTCTTTAATGCACTCAGCTCGATTCAGGGGCTGGTTAACCGGCAGGACCTGAAAGGCGCCAATGACTATTTATCTGATTTCGCCCGGCTCATGCGGGAGTCGCTTACCAACGGCAGCAAGGACGGTATTCCGCTGGGGAAAGAGCTGAACATGATGGAAACGTACCTGAAACTGGAGCAACTCCGGTTTGGCTTTCACTATACGATTCAGGTTGATGAACAGCTGGATGCGTTCAGCAATAACCTGCCGCCGATGCTCTGGCAGCCATTGCTGGAAAATGCCGTCAAGCATGGCGTTGCTTCGTTGCAACAGGCTGGCCGGATTGTTATTCGCGTTACTGAAAAGCAGGATAATCTGGTGCTTACCATCAGTGATAATGGCAACGGCATGCCGGAACAGGCAGGTTCCGTCGGGTATGGGTTGTCGCTGACCCGCAACCGCATCCGGCTTTTAAACGAACTGAACCCCGAACAACCGATCTCGCTGGCGTTTGCTGCTAACCGGCCGGCCGGAACTGACGCAATACTGACGTTTACTGATTGGCTGGTATGAAAGCAATACTGATTGACGATGAACTCCCGAACCTGCACAATCTGAAGGCATTACTGGAAACGTATTGCCCGCAGGTAGAGGTATGTGCTATGGCGCAGCAGGCCGCCGAGGGTAAAGCGGCGTTGTATACGTATCGGCCGGACCTGCTTTTTCTGGATATTCAGATGCCGGACCAGGACGGTTTTTCACTGTTGCGCAGCCTGAGTAGCTATGATTTTGAGGTCATTTTCGTAACTGCCTACGATCAGTATGCCATTCAGGCAATGCGGTTTTCGGCGGTTGATTACCTGCTTAAACCCGTTAACATCAGTGAATTGCAGGCTGCGGTAGACCGCGCAGCAAAGCAACGTCAGCTAAAGGTGCAGAACCGGCAGGTAGGCCACCTGATGGCGTGGCTGGAAGCACAATCGCGGAAAGACGAGTTGCGGATTGCCTTGTCAACGATGCAGGAAACCCGCTTTGTGAAAACGACGGAAATCATCCGGTGTGAGTCGGCCAATAACTACACGACCTTCTGGCTAAGCGACGGAACAAACCTGCTGGCCAGCAAACCCATTTATGAGTACGACGACCTGCTGAGCCCGCACGGATTTGTCCGCTGTCATCAGTCTCATCTGGTCAATAAGCATTATATCCGGAGCTGGCAGAAAGAATACGGCGACTTCCTGCAAATGACCGACGGGGCTCAGGTACCCGTTTCGCGCGGCAAAAAGGAGGCCGTTAAAGCTGCGCTCCGGCTGTAACGCTGCTCCGTTTTCATTTCCTCTTCATTCATTAATCCCTTTTCTGATGAGATACTTATCAGCTGTTATCCTTATGCTCTTCTGGAACGGTTCCGGTGCGATGGCGCAGGGGCTGTCCGTGGCGGATTCGCCCGTCCGGTTGTCTGAGACCTATGAACTGGCCAATATCATTCTGGCCCTGACCGACTACGGCAAAACCGATCCGTGGGAGGTATCGCAGCAGTCGGCCTATTACCGCGAAGTTCGTGCCCGCTTTGACGCCTATAGCAACCACCCGCTGCTGTCGGTGGTAAATTATTCGCGGAAGGAGTGGGAAAACTACCTCAGCTTCCGGACTGATGCCTATGCCTTTGCATTTGATAGTTCCGGCCGTCTGGTGCGGCAGTTTCCGCTGGTGACGAATAAAGGGTTTGACCCGATTAACGCACACCTGGCACTGATCGAAGACTTTGCCCGTGTATCCGGTTTCCGGGATTTTTACCGGTTGCACCTGCCTTATTATCAGGAGCTGGCAACGGCGTATCTGACGTCCCAGCATTACCCGGAAATGCGGCAGTTCCTGGAAACCGAGCTGGGAAAACAAACGGCTGATGGTACCTATGCCATTGTGATGTCGCCGCTGGTCGGGCGCATGAACTGCCACCGTACCGTGGCCGGCGTCGGTACGGATTTTATCACCTTACCCAGCTTCCTGCTGACGGGCAAAGCGGTGCAGGAGGCAACGCCGGATGAAATCGCGTCGGGTACCCACATGCTATTCACGGAGTTAGACCATGCCTTTGTCAATCCGTTGACGGAGCAGTACCGGTCACTGGTGCGGGCTGGTTTCGATAACCGGTTGTGGGATGCCGGCAGCGGTTATGAGCGGGATAGCCTGGCGACATTTAACGAGTACATGACCTGGGCCGTATATGACCTGTTTGTCGCGCACTGTTTTCCGTCGGTATCGGCAACGGTCTGTAGCGACTGGACCCTACAGAATGAAACCCGTGGTTTTTGGGCAGGCGCCTTGTTTACGCAAAAGCTCGTCACGCTCTACCGGCACCGCAAGCCGGGTCAGACCCTCCGCGATATTTATCCGGTGTTTATCCGACAGCTTGGTAAGCTCAGCCATAAGCTGCGCAAACCGGCAATCACGGCCTGTAATCTCGCTGATAAAACCATTAGCGACACCCTGGCTACGGTTGTCATTACGTTTTCGGAGCCCATGCACCGGCTACCGGCTCCCGAACTTGTCCGGGTGGCGGAAAAGCAAGGCAAAACAACGCAGCAGCGCATTCGCCTTGGCCGGGAAACTGCCGGTCTGACCTGGAGCCGGAAGGGCAGCGTGATGCGATTCCGGGTGCAGCTGGTTAAAGGTGCCGTGAACCAGCTGGTGTTTAATTATCCATGGAAAACCAATATTCCGGTCAGCAGCCGGCGTGGCATTAACCTGCCACCGTATACCCGCGTTAACGTCACCGTATCGGATGATTAAAAAACGGCTATCGGAGCGGAAATGACCGTAATGACGTTACCTTTTATGCATAATTATGCACATGTCGAATAATGTGAAAAATAATCAGACTATTTTTCATAGCCTAAACTTTTTACTGAACTCCGGCGTTTTACTACCATACACAGCAACAAAGCCCGTTTTGCCATAGCAAAGCGGGCTTTGTCTGTTTACACCGGATCAGCCGGTTTATTCGCCTTTCAGTACGTTTGTCGGGTTAACCCGTGCCGCTTTGGCCGTTTGTGTACCGATCATCAGCAACGCAAAGAACATCACCAGCAAAGAACCGCTGAGCAGTTCGGCCAGGCCGATAGGCTGGTGGTAGACGAATTGCGGCAATACGAGTTTATCAAACAGCAGATACGTTACCGGCAATGCAATGGCGGCTGCCAGCACCAGCAATACCAGAAAGCTCTTGCAGAGCAGATATACCAGCCCTGCTTCACCGGCGCCCAGTACCTTCCGGATGCTGACTTCCTTCATTCTGGTTTCAATGGTGAAGACCACCATACCGAAAAGTCCCAATGAAGCAATGCAGATGGCCAGTATGGCAATAAACCCGATAACTTTCATCAGAATTGCATAGCGGCTATAGGCTGCTTCGATCTGCTCATGGTAAAAACGGGCATTGAGCGGGTGCACCTTGTCGTATTTTTTCCAGACCTCATCAAGCTTTACCAGCGTAGCGGCTATATCGCCGGTCGCCACTTTCAGATTCAGAAAGCCGTTCGGATCACTTCGGGTATAGCGGAACATCACCGGACCAATTTTTTGTTCGAGAGTACCATAGTTAAAATCCTTCATCACTCCGACGATAGCCAGTTTTTGGCCGTCAACCGTTACAAACTGACCGATTGCCTTGCGTGGATTCTGCCCGCCAATGTTGAACCGCTTTAACACCTGCTGGTTCACAATGACTTCGCTTTCCTGTCCTTTCTCCGGACGAAGGGTGAAGTTGGTTCCGGCCAGCAGGGTATGCCCATGGAGCGGGAGGTAATGCTCATCTACCCTGTTTTCCCAGACCAGCGCCGAATCGCCGGGCAGGTATTTCACCGTGAACCCGAAGAAACTACCCAGGCTGGTCACCATCATCGACTGTGAAATGCCTTTGACTTCCGGAAGACCGGCAAGGTCCTTTTTCAGAACGGCGGGGTCGGCCCCGTATAGTTTCAGGTTGATGATATTGTCGGTCGTGAACCCTAAGTCGAAGTTCAGAATCTTTTTGTACTGGCTATAGCCCACAATGGTCGTTGAAATAAAAATCAGCGAAAAGGTGTATTGGGTAATAATCAGTACTTTGCGTAACCCAATGCGCCTGACCGGTTTGAATACCGGCGCGTTCTTCATGGCTGTCAGCGCGTTGATGCCGGAGAAGAAAACGGCGGGCAGGAATCCGGCGGCAAGGCCGACTGCAACAGCGAGGCCGACAAAATACAGGATAGTCCGAAGGGATAAGGTAAGTTTTACCATCTCCGTAATGTCGGGGGCAAGCGACAAAAACTCCTTGCGCAGGAAAATGTATAACCCAAAGGCGATCAGCAGGCTGGCTAAGGCAATAATGACGGATTCGGTCAGGAACTGCCCTATAATGTGGCTGCGCCGCGCGCCGATTACTTTCCGCACACTCACCTCGCGGGAGCGGCGCAGCGATCGCGCAACCGACAGATTGGTGTAGTTAAAGCAGGCCGACAGAATGACAATGAGCGCCAGCCCGCCCAGTCCCCACAACCAGAGCGGATCAACGGTTGGGCCAATGTTATTATTGAGGCCTTTGCTGAAGGCAATCCTGCTCAGTGGTTGCAGGGAAAGCGTTAGTTTCAGATTGTGCAGGGCCTTGTTTTCTGCGGCAGACAGTCTGTCGAGGGCAGGCTGAACGGCAGCGGGTGTGCTCGCCGGCGGTAGGGTCAGGTATACGTAATTCTGCCAGATGTTATCCCAGCCGTAAAAATCCGGTTGTTTTTTCCCGATTGTAGCGTCAGCAGAGGCAAACGAAACCAGCATGTCGAAGCGCAGGTGCGATTGATGGGGAACGTCTTCGGCAATGCCGGTTACGGTATAGTCGAGGCTGTCAAAACGAATCGTCCGGCCCAGCGCGTTGTCATCGCCAAAGAGCTTATGCGCCGTTTGTTCGGTGAGCACCAGCGAATACGGTTCTTTAAGGGCTGTTTTCGGGTCGCCGGCTACGAGCGGAAAGGAAAAGACCCGGAAAAAGGAATTATCCGCCCATTTGCCTTCAACCGGAATTTTTTTCTCCCCGATCTGCGCATCACCGCCGAACCCGCTCCGCAGGACGGTGACCTCTTCGACACCCGGAATATCCGCCCTGATTTGCCGGCCAGCCTTTACCGATGTCGAGGCGAGTTTCATTTCCGGATTGCCGTGGCCCTGGTGATGGGTTACAATCCGGTAAATACGGTCCTTTTTCTCATGAAACTGATCGTAGGCCAGCAGGTCAGTCAGGATGGCAATCACCAGCAGGCCAACCGACAGGCCGACGGCCAGACCGGCAATGTTGATGAACGAAAACAGTTTATTACGCACCAGATTGCGTCTTGACGATTTCAGATAACTGCTGAGCATGATAAAATGGGAAAGAAATGTGAGGAGCTGAACAGGGCGGATGGTGTATGGCCGCAAAAACTTAAGTACATCGATGGCATAGATCCATCGGGCACGCCGCAAGCCTTTTTCGGTGACATTGCGTTGAAAATACTCGTAGAGGTCGCCTTCTAAATCCTCGGCGAGGCGGGGGCGGCAGTACCATCTCAGAAAATTGACAGCCCACTGCGGGGGCGTTTCGTCTTGCCGGGCATTTTTCATGAGAGCCCTTCCAGGTTAAGGCCTGATATAGTCTGCCAGATGTTATCGCGTATTTCCCTTGACCGGACCAGTGCCGCTTTACCGGCCTGACTGACTTCATAGAACCGCTTCCGTTTACCACCCCGTGTTGCACTGGCTTCACCAAGGTAGCTTTTTGCGAGACTCTTTTCTTCAAGCCTGTTCAGGACAGCATGCACTACACCCAGTTTTGCCGCACGGCCGGTATACCGCTCCAGCTCATCACAAATCGCTACGCTGTAGGCTTCCTGCCCCAGGGCCGCAATGGTGAGTAACACTAATTCTTCAAACTCTCCTAAGTTGGTTCCTTTCATAGATCATTATGTAGTTGCTATATTTTCAGTAAATGTATGTATTATAACTATAAATTCTGTATTTGTATGTAAAATTAAAACAAACTGCACCAGCAGGCGCTTGTGTTACCTTTTGTGCATAATTATGCATAGAAGGTAATAATGTGAAAAATTATCAGGCTATTTTTCAGTACATAAACTATTTGCCTGTTTCGGGCGTTTACCTATCATACACAACAACAAAGCCCGTTTTGCTGCCAGCAGGACGGGCTTTCTGTTTTTCAGGACTATGTGCAGTCAGGCGGTTTAAGCTCCAAAAAAAGGGATGCCTTAGCTCTGGTTTACCGGAACCGGGTTTTCGTCGATGCCCAGCCGTGGCAGGGCCGGATTCAGTACGCGGGGGACAATCCGGATGCGGAATACCTTCGTACCGGCAATGTCGAAATCACAGGTGTAGAAACTGCGCTGTTTGACGCCACGATATACTGCCGTATAGTTTACCTTCAACGGCCAGTTATTCAGGGTCAGCTCTGTGGTAATAGCGTCCACGGCTTTCCGGAGGTTGGAAAAAAAGATGGTCACCGGTTCGCGCTGACGGATGGTATTTAATGACCCGATGTGCTGGATCGTAATCTCATAAATGACTTTTGTGGTGGTTTTGATGCGCATACGTGTTACCTTTTATGCATAATTATGCATAATGTGAATAATTTGAAAAATAATCGGACTATTTTTCAACGCATAAACTTTTTGATGAACTCCGGCGTTTTAACATCATACACAGCAACAAAGCCCGTTTTGCCATAGCAAAGCGGGCTTTGTCTTTTTCTGCCAGGTTGGGTAAAGACCATAAATAAGGTTGAAACTGTGACGTTTCAACCTTTCAGTCAGCGTTTAAAAACGCTTATTTTTTGTACATCACGGCATCAACGGCCTGTAACGTTTTCTTCACGTTTGGCAGAATTACCTCGATCAGTGTCGGTGCATACGGCAGCGGCAGGTCAAGGCTGTTCACCCGGATAACCGGCGCGTCCAGATAATCAAAGGCATTGCGCTGGATATTGTAAGTCAGTTCCGCAGAAATAGCCGCCAGTGGCCATGCTTCTTCAACGATTACACACCGGTTTGTTTTCTTTACCGACTTCAGAATCGTGGCGTAGTCGATCGGACGAACCGATAACAGGTCGATTACTTCGGCCGATACCCCGTTTTTCGCCAGTTCGTCAGCCGCCTGATTGGCAACTTTCATCATTTTGCCGAAAGAGACCAGCGTGACGTCAGAGCCTTCGCGGACAACCTGCGCCTGACCGATCGGAATCAGGTATTCTTCTTCCGGAACCGGACCTTTATCGCCGTACATCAGCTCCGACTCCATGAAAATAACCGGATCATTGTCGCGGATGGCAGACTTCATCAGACCTTTGGCGTTGTAGGGGTTCGACGGAACCACCACTTTCAGGCCCGGTGTATTGGCATACCAGTTTTCAAAGTTCTGTGAGTGTTGCGACGACAGCATACCGGCGTTACCCGTTGGTCCGCGGAACACAATCGGTACGGAATACTGGCCGCCCGACATCGACATCATTTTGGCAGCGCTGTTGATGATCTGGTCGATGGCCACCAGCGAGAAGTTGAACGTCATGAACTCAACAATAGGACGTAAGCCGTTCATGGCCGCGCCTACAGCAATACCACCAAAACCTAATTCGGCAATAGGGGTATCAATGACACGCTCAGGACCAAATTCGTCTAACATACCCTGACTAACTTTATAAGCACCGTTGTATTCGGCAACTTCTTCGCCCATCAGGAAAACTTTCGGATCCAGGCGCATCTCCTCCGACATACCCTCACGCAGGGCCTCACGGAATTGTATCTCTCTCATGCTATGTGCTTTATGCTGGCTTTATCCACTTATTCGTATGACGGATCGCGGAATAAGCGATGGCTGAAAAATCGGCCAAAATTAGGTAAAACAGGGGTATTCATCAAATGCCTTTTCAAACAGGTACCGAACAAAACGACTCCGACCGGCATTATTTGGTCCAGAGCGCTCCTTCGGAGGTGTATTTTCCGGTAAATGCATCGTCCTGACCGGCACTCGACAGGTAGGCTGCCAGATCGGATGGGTCAAAATCAACACTTTTTCCGTAAAAGCTGCCGGTAATGATGGCATTGCCCGACCGGTCGGTGGCCAGTCCGTTGCTGCGGGTCAGGTTGGCGGCACCGGTTTGGGCAACACCGAAACTGCGGGCCCAGACATAGGCACCGTCGTAGCCCAGTTTTGCCAGAAAGGCATCGCCGGCATCCGTTGTGCCTTTTGCAACCAGCGGGGCACTGGCTTTGGGGTTGAAGTTGACCGTACCGCGGAAATAACCGGCTACGTACACATTATCACTCTGGTCAAAGCCAACGCGCGTACCGCTGCTGATGCCCGTACTGCCCGGCAAACCGACTGCCCACTGATGCGGACCGTCCGGCGAATAAGCCGTAACAAAAATATTTCCGGCGCTCTGGCTCATCAGCTGGGTATTGCCGATCTGCGATGTTCCGGCGTATTGCCCCGTCAGGACGATACTGCGCGCATTGACGCGCATGCCACCCGGGGCTACCAGTTCCTGATCGCTGCCGCCGAACCGCTGAATCCAGTTAATGCCCAGATCCCACGTCCGGAAACAACCTACGAATACATCCGTATTGCCGGCGCTGTTGAGCGTTACGTACGATAGCTGGGCCATGCCGCGGAAATTACCCGACCAGATGACATTCCCGTAAATGTCCATGTCCACGGCCGAAAACGCTTCGTTCGGCACACTGGTCAGACCCGCGTTGATGTAGGTCACGAGCTGATTTTGTCCGTTGGTATCGTAGCGGGCCAGAAAAATCGACGACGTGGTTTCGGGGACCATCAGCGTACGGGCAGTCTGGCCCAGCGGGTTAAAGTTGACCGTGCCGGAAAAAGCACCGGTAAGGTAGAGATTACCGGCGCCGTCGATGGTCAGGTCGCAGGCGCGTTCGTCGGTAACGCCGGTTGTATTGCCCAGACTCAGCACCCACTGAATGGCGCCGGTCGGGTCATATTTGGCCAGAAAGGCATCGTTGCTGCTTTTGGCGGTTACGGTTTTGGTCCCGAAGGTGGCGGTCAGGTTGCTGCCGGTGCCGCCAAAATAACCCAGCACGTAGATATTACCCTGCGCATCGGTTTTGACGCCCATCGGTGTGGTGCTGATACCGGCCCCGCCGGCAGTGCGTTCCCAGAGCAGGACACCGTTTTTATCGTATTTGGCCAGATGGGTATCAGCGGTGCCGGTGGCTGTCAGATTATGGCCGGCCAGCGCCCCGCCAAACACGCTGGCGACAATAAAGTTATCACTGCCATCCGTCGCTACTGCCTGACCGGCTGTCTGGCCGGGGCTGTTGAGACCAACGACCAGTCCTTTCGATGTCGACGCCGGTTCGGCGGGTTCTGCCGGTTCCTTTTTACAGGCCGACAGGCAAAGTAAGGTTAGTACAAGGGTGAAAATGTGCTTCATAGGAATGAATAATGGAAAATGGATAATGTGTAATGAATAATGGACAATGGCGGTTAACGCACATTATCCATTGTTCATTACACATTATCCATTATTAAATGTTAAAGCTTTCCACGTAAGAAGTCGGCGGTGAAATTCTCGCCTTCGGGTAGGCCGGTCATTTGTTCGGGTGTGCCGGTAAAGGTCACGTACCCGCCCGCGTCGCCGCCTTCAGGGCCGAGATCGATGATGTAATCCGCGCTTTTGATGATCTCGGTATTGTGTTCGATGATGATGACCGAATCGCCCTGATCGACCAGTGCATTGATCGCTTTCAGCAGTTTCCGGATGTCGTGAAAGTGCAGACCGGTCGTTGGTTCATCAAAAATAAACAGGGTCTGTCCTTTGTTGGCGTTCCCCTTGCTCAGGAATGAGGCCAGCTTAACCCGCTGTGCTTCACCGCCCGACAAGGTATTGGCCGACTGCCCTAATCCGATATACCCCAGCCCGACCTCCTGCAACGGCATGAGTTTATCGGCCATTTTCGGCTCGCTTTCACGGAAAAAAGCAATGGCTTCATCAACGGTCATGTCGAGCATATCCGATACGTTTTTGCCCGCCAGTGTCACCTCCAGCACTTCCTGTTTAAACCGGCGTCCGTTACAGCCTTCGCATTTAAGGTAAATGTCGGCCATGAACTGCATTTCGACTTTTACCTCGCCCTCGCCCTGGCATACCTCACAGCGGCCACCCTCCACGTTGAACGAGAAGTGCGACGGTTTGTAGCCGCGTGCCTTCGACAGCGGCTGCTCGGCCATGACCTGCCGCAGGTAATCATAGGCCTTGATGTAGGTAACCGGATTCGACCGTGACGATTTACCGATCGGGTTCTGGTCAATCATTTCGATGGCCTTGATCAGGTCAACGCTGCCTTCCAGCTCCGTAAACTTACCGGCTTCTTCGGCTGACTCGCCTTTCAGACGGCTCAGCGCCGGATACAATACCTTGCGGATCAGCGTACTTTTGCCCGATCCCGACACGCCGGTCACCACCGTAAGCGTATTGAGCGGAAAGCGTACATTAACTTCTTTCAGGTTGTTTTCAGACGCGCCTTTTAGTTCAATATAATTTACCGGGCTCCGGCGGAACGATGGCGTCGGAATAATATCGCGTCCCGTCAGGAAATTAATGGTATGCGAGGCCCGTCCCGGAGTATCTATGCCGGTTTGGCCCGCATCATCCATGATATCCTGCCAGGTGCCCTGGAACATAAGCTGACCGCCGTGTACACCCGCATCGGGGCCAATGTCGATAAGCTGATCGGCGGCCCGCATCATTTCCTCTTCGTGTTCGACCACAATCACCGTGTTGCCCATGTCACGCAGTGATTCCAGCACACTGACGAGCCGTTGCGTATCGCGCGGATGGAGGCCGATACTGGGTTCATCGAGAATGTACATGGACCCTACCAGCGCTGACCCCAGCGACGTTGCCAGTTTAATGCGCTGGTATTCACCGCCGGAAAGGGAATTGGTAAGCCGGTTGAGCGTAAGATAGCCAAGACCGACCCGCTCCATATAATCGAGCCGGTTCCGGATTTCGATCAGAATACGGGTAGCGACCTGCTTCTGGCCGTCGGGCAAGTCAAGTTCGCGGAAATAGGTCCCTACGCTGCCGATCGGCATCAGTACCAGGTCCGTGATTGATACGTATTCTTTTCCGGCGGCCGGAGAGCCGGGGAGTTTTACGTAACTGGCATCCTTGCGCAGCCGTGAACCACGGCATTCCGGGCAGGTTGTTTTGCCGCGATACCGTGACAGCATTACGCGGTATTGCACCTTAAACGTCTGAGTTTCCACGTATTCGAAAAACGCATTCAGGCCGCTGAAGTACTTATTGCCCGTCCAGAGCACTTCTTTTTCCTGCTCGCTCAGATCGCGGTAAGGCCGGTGAATCGGGAAGTCGAAGCGGATGCCGTTCCGGAGCAGCGGGCGGAGCCATTCATCGCTCATTTTCTCGCTGCGCCACGGCGCAATGGCTCCTTCGAAGACCGACAGGCTTTTATCCGGAAAGACCAGATCAGGGTCGATACCCAGGACCTTGCCGAAGCCGTCGCACCGGCGGCAGGCGCCATAGGGGTTATTGAACGTGAAGAGGTTGACGCTTGGTTCTTCAAACTGAATACCATCCAGTTCGAACTTATCGGAGAACACCCGCGATTCAACGCCCATGATGTCGATCCGGCAAACGCCGTCGCCTTCGCTGAAAGCGGTCTGCACCGAGTCCGAAAACCGGTACTGGTTATCTTCGTCGGGCTTACCTTCATCGTCATCCTGTACGGTGCTGCGGTCGATAAGGACGGAGATATCCGGAGCCTGGGACCGGATGTCGGCCAGAGCAACCTGTTGGTCCTCCAGCATCATGAAACCGGCTTCCAGAATTTCTTCCAGAAAGACTATTTTCTCCCCGATCACGATCCGTGTATAGCCTTTCTGTAGCAGAATTTTGAGCTCATCGGCCAGTGTCCGGCCGTCGCGGATTTGAAGCGGAGCCATCACCATCACACGCTGTCCCGCAGGAAAGGTATAGAGGTAATTGACCACACTGGTGACCGTATCTTTCCGGACGGGTTGCCCCGACACCGGCGAATAGGTTACACCAACCCGGGCGAAGAGCAGTTTCAGATAATCATAAATTTCGGTCGTCGTTCCAACCGTTGACCGTGGATTCCGACTCGTTACTTTTTGTTCGATGGCAATGGCCGGCGATACGCCCTTGATGTATTCGACCTCGGGTTTTTCCATGCGGCCCAGAAACTGCCGTGCATATGAACTCAGGCTTTCGACATACATACGTTGTCCCTCGGCAAAAAGGGTATCGAAAGCCAGCGACGATTTGCCCGAGCCGGACAAACCCGTTATAACAACGAGTTTGTTACGCGGGATGGCAACGTCTATATTTTTCAGATTGTGTACCTTCGCTCCCTTAATGATAATATGGCTCTTGGGATCAAGGTGATCTATGCCGGCAGGTGTTAGATTCTCGACAGCAGAATTCATTCAGTGAAATTAGCAAACTGTATCTTAAGACTAACGGTTTTCAGGTAAAAAGGGTTTCTTACGGGTGTTTACCTTCCAGGAAGTTTTAAACCGCAGCCGCGGACGGTCGCCAGGCGGCCCTGTTCTTGGAAGGTAAACACTCGTAACACGTCTGGTAATGGAATTTTATACAGAAGACTTTATCCGGCTGAGTCTGGCCGTATTGATCGGGGGGATTGTGGGGGCCGAGCGCGAATACCACGGTAAATCGGCCGGTTTCCGGACCATGATTATGATCTGCGTCGGCTCGGCGCTGTTTACGCTGGCCTCAGGGCGGATTGGCAACAGCGGCGACCGGATTGCGGCGAACATCGTGAATGGTATCGGTTTTCTGGGGGCGGGCATTATTTTTAAGGAAGACAGCCGCGTTCGGGGCCTGACCACGGCTGCTACCGTCTGGGGCATCGGTGCCTTAGGCATGTGCCTGGGGGCGGGTGAGTATGGTATTGCCATTATCGGCTCTGTGTTTATGGTAAGCGCCCTGCTGTTTCTGACGCAGGCGTCGAAGTGGATCAGCCGGATCAATCAGGTGCGTGATTACCGGATCGTGACGCCGTTCCGTCATAAAACCCTTATGCAGTACGAGAATTTTTTCCGGGAATGCGGATTGTCGCCACACCGTGGCACGCAACAGCGTATAGGTAATGAGATAACCGGTCACTGGCGGGTACATGGCCCTGAAAAGGCGCACGAGCGGTGCATTAAACGGCTCCTGAGTGACCCCGATGTCAAGGAAGTGGATTTTTAAGGCGTAGGGCTTAGGGCAGAGAGCTTACGGCACGCAGCCCTACGCGCTCTGCTCTAAACCCTACCCTGCGGGCGCTAAAAAAGAACTTTTTTCGTTTGTATTAAGTAATTATTTTGTCGTAACAGTTCATTATGAAACATATTGGTAAACTTCTGCTGCTGACCTCATTACTGACCAGCAGTCTGGCATTCGGACAGATCACCGCCGACCCTGAAGAGCGTGGCGAGCGGGGTGCTCAGGACCCTTTGCGATCGCGTACGCCCGAAGGTAATCCGTTGCCGTTCACGCAGCGGCTGCGGTTTGGCGGCGGCATCAGCGGTCTGTCAATCGGTAACCCCTTCAGCATTGGGGTATCGCCGGTAGTGGCCTATCAGGCATCGGAGCGCGCCGTGTTCGGGGTGGGCGTTAACTATGTATACACCCGCCTGAAGCTCTATGACCGTGCCGGACAGCGCTATAACTATACCGCCAATCAGTACGGTGGCCGTGTGTTCGGGATGTATGAGATTGTGCCAAAGATCATTCCGAACCTGTATGCGCACGGCGAACTGGAAAGCATCAGCGTGCAGGATAACTACAGCGGTGCCGGTATACCGGTTAACCGGACATGGGTTGCCAGCCCGCTGGTAGGGGTGACGTATTCGCAGCGCATCGGCCGGCTGGCAGGGATTAACCTGTCGGCCCTCTATAACCTGAATTACAACACAACGACCACCCAGGTCTACGGTAGCCCGTGGGTTTTACGGATTTCGTTTTTCTGATTACGACGAAAGGCCTGTCCGGCGCAAAGGCATCCTGTCAGCATAATCGGCAGGGTGCCTTTGTTGTCTAATGGCCGGATGCCGCTTTGTATGACGGTTCCTAAGTATTCGCGCCTAAAACGTAATTTCTTCGGCCGGAATAGTAAATTTGGCCCCAAACACGGGTGATCAATGCTATTTAGTTCTGCCATATTTTTATTTCTCTACCTGCCGTTCTTCCTGATTATCTACTACTTACTGCCGCAAAGGTGGCAGAACGCATTTCTGTTCGGGGCCAGCCTGATCTTTTATGCGTGGGGAGAAGGGCCGGTTGTGTTTATTCTGCTGCTGTCGGCACTGATCAACTTCGTGGCCGGCCGCCTGATCGAACAGGGGCAGCGGAAGCCTGGCCTGTGGGTCTCGCTGGTGGGTAGTCTGGCCCTGCTGTTTTACTTCAAGTACAGCAATTTTGCCTTCGACACCGTCCGGAGTGTGGCGCTGATGCTCGACCTGCCAGTGGCCGAAAGCATGAAGATGGCGCAAATTGCCTTACCGATCGGGATCAGTTTCTACACGTTTCAGGGCATTTCCTATACGCTTGACATTTACTGGGGCCGGATCCGGGCCAACAAGAGCTTTCTGGATTATGGGACCTACGTAGCCATGTTTCCGCACCAGATTGCCGGCCCGATTGTCCGCTATGCCGACATCGCGCCCGAACTGGCCGAACGCCACGTATCGGTGCAGAAATTCGGGGTAGGCGCCGAACGATTTATCATCGGGATGGCTAAGAAAATCCTGCTGGCCAACACCTTTGCCGCCATTGCCGACGAAATCTTTGAGGCTGATTTCAGCCAGTTGTCAACCGCTACGGCGTGGCTGGGTATCACGGCCTACAGCCTTCAGATTTACTTTGACTTTTCAGGCTATTCCGACATGGCCATTGGTCTGGGCAAGATGGTTGGCTTTGATTTCAAGGAGAATTTTAACTACCCGTACATTGCCCGCTCCATACAGGATTTCTGGCGGCGCTGGCATATTTCGCTGTCGAGCTGGTTCCGCGATTATGTATACATTCCGCTGGGTGGTAACCGGGGCAGTGAGTTTAAAACATACCGCAACCTGCTGATTGTCTTTTTTGTAACGGGACTCTGGCACGGAGCCAGCTGGAATTTCATCGTCTGGGGCCTTTATCACGGGGTCTTTCTGCTTATTGAGCGGGCGGGTTTCGGGAAGGTGCTGAACCGCATCTGGTCGCCGCTGGCACATGCTTATACGCTGCTAACGGTCATGATCGGCTGGGTCTTTTTCCGCGCCGATGACCTGACCCAGGCACTCGCCTACCTGCAGAAAATGGCCGGTGGCGGGGCGGTGCAGGAGCCGGTCGGCTATCCGGTTACGTTCTTCCTCAGTACCGAAACCCTGATTACGTTCCTCATTGGTTTTGTGGTGGCTACGCCGGTATATCACTGGTTTCAAAGGCAGTGGGCTGGTTTACCGGCCGTTAGCCTGCGCGAAACCGTCTATTCGGTCATGCTGTTCGGATTGTTTATTGCCTCCGTCATGTATCTGGCCGCCGACACCTATAACCCGTTCATCTATTTCCGGTTTTAACCCAACAATAGTGATGAAATGAATAGAGGCGAAGCCCGGTCACTCTTTCGCTCTTTCTGTCTTTCACGCTTTAAGACCCATGAAATCACCTCGTTTTACCATACTGGCATTCGGGTTCGCGGCCCTGCTGATCATGCCGCTGGCCGATCAGCTGCTGGGGCTGTCGAATGCGTTTAAAAGTACCGAAAACCGCCGGATGGGTGGGGTGCCTGCCCTGCATTTTCCGCATGTCAATACCTTTATCCGTCAGTTTGACCAATACTACAAAGAGAATTTTGGCTGGCGGAATGCGCTGTTCTACGCCTATAGCCGCTGGAAATACCGGATATTGGGCGAATCGCCGCTGCCCGAAAAAGTGGTTGTCGGTAAAAACGGCTGGCATTACCTGGGCAACAGCTACAACAACGTCGTCGATCAGCACCGGAACCTGTATCCGCTGTCGGCCGACTCGGCGCGGATCATCACGGATCGCCTGCTGATGTGTCAGCGCGATCTGGCCAAACAAGGTATCCGGCTGTATGTGATGATCGCCCCTGATTCGCACTCGATCTACCCCGAAAATCTGCCTGACAACGTGGCGGCTTCTGCGGCTCCGACGCGGCTGGACGTGTTTAAACAATACCTGACGAGCCAGACCACAATCCCGCTGATCGACATCCGCGATACTTTGATCGCCGGAAAAAAAGACCATGTCGTCTATTACCAGACCGACACCCACTGGAATGACTACGGTACGCTGATAGGCTGCGCGGCCCTGCTGAACCGGATTCGTCAGGATGTACCGGCCGTTCCGGTGCCGTTTACCGGCAATTATGCCATTAAACAAATGCGGGGAGCGGGCGGTGATCTGGTACAGATGCTGACGTTGCAGGAAGAGGTAAAAGACTCGGTTTTCTACGAAATCAAACCGGCGCCGGTTGTTTCGTCAACGCTGACGGCTACTGTCCCGAATGATGAATATGGATTTCCGTCACTTCGGTTCACGGGGCCCGACCCCAAGCGCCCCAAACTGCTGTTTATCGGCGATTCCTTCAGCCACAGCATGACCCAATTCCTGCCCGGCTACTTCCGCGAGTCCTATTTTGTCCGCAGCAGCCACCTGAATCCCGCGCTGGTGCAGACCGAAAAACCGGATATCGTCGTCATCGAAATCGTCGAGCGCAACATCAGCTGGTTAAAATCCCTGTAGAGACGCAAGATGTGCCGTTCCTCTACAACAGAATATTTTGATAAATAATTGTAATTATCTAAGAAGTTAAGCCCTTTATATCTTTTTTCCAGATGGCGGTTTGGATAAAAGGTATTAAGGGCTTTTAATTTGCACAAATCTATAAAAATTATAGATTAAAAGCACTAAAACCCTATCTAGTACCAGGAGTATTAGGAGAATAGGTACCAGCGCTTGTAAAATCAACAATTCACTCTATAAGAATATAAAATCTATAGGGTTTATATTTATCACTGAAGATTTGAGAAGATCACATTTATGCGACAATTTTTAACATCACTTTTGCTGCTGGGCGTTTTACTGACACCCGTATTTGTTTCAGCACAGAATGCACCGGTAATTAATGCCACCGTAACCGGTAAGATTGTAGATGCCCGTACCAAAGAACAGCTGATCGGAGCAACGGTTACGATTAAGGGAACTACTAACGGAAGTACAACGGATCAGGACGGACAATTCAAGCTCATTACCGGTCAGAAACTGCCGTTTGCCGTTGTAGTGTCATTCGTAGGCTATCAAACGAAAGAAGTTATCATTAATGAAAGCAATACCGTTATTCAGCTTTCAGAAGGCACAAACCAGCTGGATGATGTAGTGATTACGTCGCGCCGGCGGCAGGAATCCTCGCAGGATGTACCGATTCCGATTTCGGTCATTGGCGGCACACGGGCCGAAGATGCCGGTGCATTCAACGTGAACCGGCTGAAAGAACTGGTGCCCACCGTTCAGTTGTATGCATCGAACGCACGGAATACGACACTGAACATCCGCGGTCTGGGCTCGACTTATGGCTTAACCAATGACGGTATCGATCCGGGGGTTGGCTTCTACGTAGACGGTGTTTATTATGCCCGTCCGGCTGCTACTGCACTTGATTTTATTGATATTGAGCAGGTTGAAGTATTGCGCGGGCCACAGGGCACGCTGTTTGGTAAAAACACCACGGCCGGTGCGTTTAATATCTCCACCCGTGCGGCTCAGTTCACAGCGGGCGGGAGCTTTGAGCTGAGCTACGGAAACTACGGCTTTATTCAGGCTAAGGGGTCGCTGACGGGGCCGCTGAGCAAGAAGCTGGCGACAAGAATATCGTTCACCGGTACGCAGCGGGATGGTACGTTTTATAACGTTCGTACTCAGCAGCGTATAAACGATATTAATAATATTGGTGTCCGTGGTCAGTTTCTATACACACCGACCGAAAATGTTAAAATTACGCTGATCGGTGACTTGTCTGATCAAAAGCCAAACGGTTATGGCTGGCCGGTTGCCGGTGTCGTTCCTACACAACGGGCAGCATACCGTCAGTTTAACGCAATCATCGCTGATCTTGGATACAAACTGCCTTATTCAAGTGCCTTTGACCGCATCGTTGATCTGGATACACCGTCGAAAGCCGATAACCGGTTAGGAGGGGTATCCGTAAATGCAGACATTAAAATCGGCGGTGGTACGCTGACGTCTACATCGGCATGGCGCTACTGGCGCTGGACACCGCTGAATGACCGTGATTATATCGGTCTGCCGGTGTTCACTATCTCTGCCGGTAACTCCATTCATGATCAGTGGTCGCAGGAAATCCGGTACGCAGGGAAACTTTCCTCACGCGTCAGTGGTGTGGTGGGTGTATTCGGCCTGTGGCAGGATCTGAAGTCTGATCCGGTGCAGACCGAAGAAGCTGGTTCGGCGCAGTGGCGCTTTGCGCAGAGCTCAACGAGTGCGCTCTGGAAAACTCCGGGTCTGTTTGATAATTTCGGCATCCGCACCACTAACCGGATTCGCAGTACCAGTTTAGCGGTGTTTGCCCAGGCCGACTGGTCCATTACCAACCGGATTCACGTATTGCCGGGTATCCGATACAACTACGACAAAAAGACTGCCAACTACAACCGGCAGACCTACGGCGGTCTGCAAACGACAGACCCTGCGCTGGTTGCGCTGAAAAATGCGGTATATACCAATCAGGCGTTCGACATTGAAGCGGATGGCGGCAACTTTTCGGGTCAGCTGACGCTGCAATATAAGGCAACCAACGCCATCAATGCTTTTGGTACATACTCGGTCAGCTATAAGCCTATCGGGGTAAACATTGGTGGTTTGCCAACGGCGAACGGTGCGGTCCTGCTGGATCTGGCCAGAGTAAAGCCGGAATTTGTAACACACCGCGAACTGGGTGTAAAAACAAAGCCATCACCAAATTCGGTGCTGAACCTGACGTTCCATTACACCGATATTAAAGATTACCAGACACAGGTGCAGACACCGGAGCCCGGCGTGAACCGTGGGTATCTGGCTAATGCCGAGAAGGTACGGGTACTGGGCATTGAGCTGGACGGAAACATCCGCGTCGCGAATCGGCTGACACTGAATGCCGCTGTAGCGTATACAGATGGTAAATACGTGTCGTTTAAAAATGCGCCGGTACCTCTGGAAGAGACAGGTGGAGCGCAGGCGTTTAAAGATGTTTCGGGCGGCGTACTGCCGGGGATCTCAAAATGGTCGGGGTCCGTTGGTGGCGAAGTAACCGCACGCGGCAGCCTGATCGGCCTGAAGGGTAATTATTTCTTCGGTGTTGACGGCTTCTACCGGTCATCATTCTCGTCGAGCCCGTCGCCGTCGAAATACCTGAATATCGATGGTTACAGCCTGTTCAACAGCCGTCTGGGGTTCCGGGCGTCGAATGGCATCACGATCTTTATCTGGGGACGTAACCTGTTCAATACCAATTATTACGAGCAGTTACTGGCGGCACCGGGCAGTGCCGGTCATTATGCCGGTATCGTCGGTGATCCGCGCACCTACGGCGTCACCCTGCGCTACGCGTTTTAAGCTGTATCACGGAATGATATTCTGTGCCGCTACAGGCTTTTATGGTCTGACGGCCCACGGAATATCATTCCGTGATACAAGGCGTTTATACCAGCAACGCCCGGCGGAGAAGCGCGAGGCGTTCACGGAGGGAGTAGCTGCTGATTTCGGTGTTCAGGCCGCTGAACGGATTGACTGAAAAAAGCCGCGCTTCCGGCGAAAGCGTACCGTATTTCTGCAGGGCGCTCTGCCATACCAGCCGGTTTTGATAGGGAGCCAGTAAGACACGTACCCGTTGCAGGTAACTGTGCTGACGTGGTGTCCAGACCGGCCGGCTGCGGAAGGCTGCACCTTCGCCGTTCAGCAAGTCCGGCAGGGAGTCGGCCGGTGCATAAGGCATCAGTTCAGAGAGTACATACAGGCCTAGTTCTACGTTCAGCATCCGGTTTGCTAACTGACCCGGCAGGTTGTACCGGTAGCGCAGGCTAAAGGCCATCGGCTCCTGCCAACGCAGCAGATTTGCCGTGTATGAGTAAGGATTTGAGACATTTACGGAAGTTGGCATCACGTTCATAGGGTTGTTGTTTACTGTACATAACAAAGATGCACCCCTCTAAACGTAATCTTTTTACGTTCTTCTGAAAATAGTCAGAAAAATCACACTTTTTTTTCGGCAAGTCGCTCAATTTTAACCACAAAGGCAAGAAGACGGTAAGGAGCACGAAGGTGTTTTCTGTGAAACTATGCTTCATGGGCCTCCTGTATCCGGAATTATTTATACTTTGGGCGGCTTCTTATCTTCCTTTCTTCGTGGTTAAAAATCCTTTGTACCGCTTCCCGCCTTCGTGGTTAAAACCTCATAAACGAAAACCCCCGGCCAGACACTGACCGGGGGTTATTAGTTAGAACCAAACTACCGTAATTATCTGAAAACGAAATACTGTGCTGCACGCACCCCATCACCGCACGGCGGCAGTGGTTATGTTATTGTGCCATAATCCGCAGACTCGGGAAATAATATACCCGGAAAGAGCCGTTGTCGTTGATAGACCAGCCTTCGCGCGTGGCCACGTCGAACAAACAATCGGAAACGTCGGACTGATATACTTCATAGCCGCGTTGACGCAGGTAAAGCTTGACCCCGAGGGTGGTGGTGCTGCCTTCTGCCAGAATCAGGGTGGTGGCCGCCATTCGAACGGCCTGTTTGTCGATTTTCTTCAGTCCAGCTTTCATCGGAAAAAAATACGCACGAGTGCGTTTAATTAGGTTTCGAATACGTTGTTGCCAATTCATTAAATCTTGATTCTGACCATGTAGCGCACGGTGCACTGCGCCTGGTTATAGACGATGTACTCATTCTTCAGCAGGCTGATTCCCCGGCGGGCAAAGACTGAATCGTAGCGCCGGTTGATCTTTTGCAGCGCCTGCTGATTCAGCGACATGTGCCAGCCTTCGTGCCGCGTCAGTTCAAGTTGTTCGCCGACGTGTACTTCATAAATCGCCAGATAGCCCTCGCGCTGGTTGCCCCGCGCCCACGTTGCGCCGTGGAGAGAGGTGTAGTTGAGCGATTTGCTGAACTGATCGGCGAAATAAATGCCGTGGCCGAACATTTTGCCGTTGATCACGGCGTTTGCCGGTCGTAGTACCAGCCCGCTTTTCAGAATCGACATCCAGTTTTCGGAGCGGCTGCCGTGCCAGAGCAGCTGCGTTTTCGGGTTGTTACTCTGACTGACATGCGTATCGAAGGCGGTCTGAGTAAGCTCCTGCCGGACGCTGAACGCGGCGTCGAACTTGTCGGCATCGGTGCCCATCATCCGCTTGATCAGCGTGATGACCCGGTCGTCGGTTACCGGCGCAACGGTCAGATTCATGCCGGTCAGCAGGTCTTTCGGCGCTTCGTCTGGGCCTGCCTGCTGCTCGTTTAGTTCGACCTGCCCGCGCATGACATCAAGCGTGTCCTGCTCGCCTGCCACCTGATTGTGCAGCTGCCGGAGTGCATCGGGGTCTGTAGGCTTTATCTTCAGCAGATGATCGTTTACCTTGCCCATCTTGCGCGGAATAATCTTGAAGAGTTCAATCAGCCGGGCATTAAACTCCTGTGGATCAAGATCCTGCTTCAGCATGGAGGCCAGTTCATCAAGGATTTCCTGCGCCCGTTCAACCTGTTTGCGCGTTACCTGATCAGCGGTGACGACGTAGTTCTGCGAAATCGACCGGTTGGCGAGTTCCATCAGGCGGCTGATCAGGCCCCGGACTGCTTCGTCCTTAATGCTGGAGGCATCGGTCGACGGGCCCTGCACGGCAAACAGGTGGGTCTGGTCGACATAGCCCTTCGCTACCTTCTCCCGGAACTTCTTGTCCCACTGGTGGACCGGATAGGTCGCCACGGCCTTTGTCCCGCCGATCCGGCCATATTCAACGGTAAAGGTGCCGTCGGCCTGCTCCCGCATTTCATAGTATTTGTTGTTATTTTCGGCCGTTACCATAATCAGTTTGCTGACCCGCAGGACCGGTGTCCGGCCCGCACCGGCTGCCTGCTGCGGGGTAAGGGTGGTGGATACCGTAGCCGCGGTATGCGCCACCGGTACGGTAACGGTCTGAATCGTTTTCAGAGCGTCGGCTGGACTGATCCAGTCTTTTACGCGTTGAATAACAGCACCGAGCATAGGGTTTGTGTGGTTGGTTGTGACTTGATTTTTCGGGTTTTGTGCAGGGGGCAGGCTAATGCGATACATTGTGTCCGGAGATTAGTCAAACAAACGTTTCAGGGTAAAGATGCGGTTGCGGCTAAAGCCGACTTTTTTGGTGCAGAACCGCGCCCGGTCCTGACTGATGTCGTAGGCCTGCAGGTGTTCCGGCAGGTTGGCATACCTTTCGAGCTGGCTTTGCCACAGGGCCGGCTGCATAAACTGACCGATGAGCAGGCGGGCGCGGTTGAGATAACGGAGTTGTTTTGCTGTCCAGGCAGCATCATATGGTGTTTTTGTGGTCAGCAGACCAGGGAGTATAGCCGGAGAAGCTGCCGGGGTAAGTTCTGCCAGTAAAAAAAGGCCCAGTTCAACGGCCATGAGCTGGTTAGCCGATAAGCTGGCCGGCTTACGGTGTGGCCGTGTTGCGGTAGTTGACCGGCCCATAACCGGGCTGGCGTGCAACGAGGAGCGGAGTTGGAATGAGGTGTTCATGAGCTTTGTCGTTTAGCATTCAGTTTACGTGTTGTCCTTGGTGATACAAAGATTCACCCTCATGAACGTAATCTTTTTATGTTCTTCTTTTTTTGTGATTTTTTTATTCAGAAAAAAGTTTTCCCGCCTTTTTATGCATCTTTCCGATCTAAAGCCTAAGCCGTATGTTTAAACGATTTATTGCATTCACTATCTGTCTGTTAGCTGGTTTCAGCGCGTTTGCGCAAGTTCCGGCAACGCCCCCGCAAACGCCGGAATCGGTTGTTAAAGACCTCTACAAACATCACGATCAGGACCAAAGTCCGTTTTTTCAGACCCGGAGCCGGGCATCGGTCGATACTTATTTTGTGAAGAAACTCGCCGACCTGATCTGGAAGGATGTAGTTTCTCATCAGGACGAAGTCGGTGCCATCGGTGCCGATCCGCTTTATAATGCACAGGACACGGACATTAAGCACCGGACGTTCGGCAAAGCTGCGATTCAGAACGGCCAGGCAACGATGACGGTATCATTCGAGAATTTCGGAGAGAAGCAGAAAGTCACATTTCTGCTGCGTCAGGAAAAGGAGCGCTGGAAAATCGAAAATATCAAATACGCCGACGGCAGCTCGCTCATGGGCTGGCTGACGGCCCACTAATCCGGAACCCTGAAAAAGAAGAAAGCGCTGCCTCTTGTGAAGCAGCGCTTTCTTGCGTTCATGGGCATCTGTTGTTTACTGATGGAACAAAAGTACAGGTGTCAAAACGTAATCTTTTTACGTTCTTCTTTTCGGAAGTAATTTTTTTCAGTAAAATTGTAGCAATAGTATACCTGAGCGAGGGATTGATGGCATAACCATTAAGCGCAATAACATGTCGCTCTTTCACTCTATCGCTCATTCACTCATTCCTCTATGCCCATTACCAGATCTGCGTTTCAGCGTTACCGCCTGATTGATGAGTTGATCAGTCAATACCCGAAGCAATTTTCCAAACAGCGGTTGTTCGAAATCTGCCGGGATAAGTGTGGTATCCGGTCGGTATCGTCGCTGGAAAAAGATATACAACGGCTGCGCGAAGACCATGATGCGCCCATTGCCTACGACAAACGGAGGGACGGTTATTACTACACCGATCCGCAGTTCCGGCTCCTGACGCTGATGCTTAATCCCGACGATATGGAAGCCCTTGACTATGCCCGTGAAGTGCTGGCGGCTACCCAGGGTGACTCGGTGGCGGATGAGCTCAGCAACGCCTTGCAGAAGGTACGCCAAAGCCTCGACATCATCCGTGAGGTAAAAACCGATACGCCCGCCCGACGGGTTGTCTATGTCGAAGAGCGGATTCTGGGCGGTAACCGGCACTATGTTCCCGTGCTGATCCGCGCCGTGAACCAGAACCGGCAGGTGGCGTTCCGGTACAGCAAATACGATAATAACGACCCCAAAGCAGTACAGGAAAGGGAATTACCCCGCCTGCGCGCCCTGCACCCGATTTTGTTACGGGAGGTCTGGGACAGCTGGTATGTGATCGGGTATGATGAAAAGACGGGGCAGGAGCGGACCTTTGCCCTCGACCGGATGAGTGATCTGGAGATTCTGGACGAACCGTGTAATGTGCCCGAATCCATCATGAACAACGTCAGTGAGTTGTTTAATCACATTTACGGAATTACGGACAGCAGCGGTCCGGTAGAAGATATTATTCTGTCGTTCACACCGTTGCGGGGGCGTTATGTGAAGGCAAAACCCATTCACCAGACGCAGGAGGTGCTCAGCGATACCGACGAGGCCTGTGTGGTCCGGTTGCGGCTGGCACCCAACCGTGACCTGATGATGCACCTCCGCAGTTATGGCGAGGACCTGACTGTGTTGCAGCCGGCCAGTCTGGCGCAGGCCATCGCGGATTCGTTCCGGGCGGCGCTGGCGCATTATAAGGAAAACTAACCACTAAGGCGGCAAGAAAAGAAGAAGCACGAAGGTTTTAAACCACGAAGACACAAGGACAAGAAGGGGCACGAAGTTTTTTAGCTTAAGAAAAACTTCGTGCTCCTTTATTTCTTTGTGCCTTTGTGGTTCATAGCGTGATCGTATAGCTTCCCTGCGCATAGGTGCTGGTTTTGATGATCAGCTTCTTTTGGGCGGGCAGGTATTGGTAGTCACCGGCAGTGAGCGGGTGGCCGTCGCGTTCCAGGGTAAGCGGCGGTTTGTCGAGGTGGATACGGAGGATGTGCGGTTGTTTTTTGCCTTTGACATGTAAGCGTACCGTATTGTGTTGCTGTTCAACCGTGAGGGACGTTGGCTCCTGCGTTTTGGTGTCATAGGTCGTGAAGGTGGTGTTGCCCTTCGGATAGACCAGCCACGTCAGATAACCGGCCGAGAGGCTGTCGCCCAGACCGGTATAGGCGCGGCTGACCGATAGCGGAATCACGGCACCTTCCCGGATAAATACCGGAAACTGCTCCAGCGTAAAGTCACGCGTCAGGGTCTGCCCGCCGTCCAGTACCTTGCCATCGTCGAACCAGTACCGCCACTGCCCGGCGGGCAGCGTCACCGTATTGCTCAGGTCATCTTTGTAGACCGGTGCAACCAGCAGGTGATCGCCGAACAGGTAATGGTACTTGCCATCCACAGGTTGTTGTAACACAGTACCACCCCGATGCCCAGAGACCACGTAGCTGTACATATAGGGAACCAGTTCGGTGTGCAGCCAGGCATACGTCCGGATGATCTCCAGTTCCTGCGGGCTGCGTTTCCAGAGCGCCCGTTCGCCGTGGCCACCGTTCAGAAACAACCCGCAAAAGGCCGAAAACTGCGCCCACCGGATGTAGAGCCGTGGCGGGATGCTGTCGCCGGAAAAACCGGCAATGTCGGAGCCAATGATGTTGTAGCCGAGTGCCGCGCTTTTCAGGATGCTTTGAATGGCCGACTCAAACCCCTGCACGCCGTCGAGCGCAATGTCTTTTCCGGATGCTTCCCCGCCACCGGCGCGGGCCGGTGTCTGCCAGTAATGCTTCTGATCGCCTACCCAGTTGACGGGCGAGGCATCAATCGGGGCAAAGCCTTCGGGGTGGAACCCACGGTCCATCGCCCGCGCCAGGGTCACAAATTCCGGATTCTGCGTAAGGCCATATTTGTATTCATCGCGGTAGTAGTGATCCATGTACTGCCGTGTGGTCATCCAGCCACCGGCGGTTTTCTGGTACAAAAAGGGCAGCGGGCCAAGCTGTTGCCGGAAGAGGGTGCCGGTACCGTCGAGTTTCCAGCCGTCAATACCGAAGTCGAACACCTGTTGTTGCAGCCCCCGCCACCACCGCATGGCTTCCGGATTGGTGTAGTCGATAAAGCCGCCCCTGCCTTTCCACCACTTAATCTGTTCGCCGTTGCCGGCCAGATAGCCGTTTGCCTTCGCCGCTTCATACCAGGGGCCTGACTCCTGAACTTTCGTGTCCTTGCTGTAACTATCAACCATGGAGGTCATCCAGAGAACAACGCGGTAACCCTTGTCCTGCAAACCGGTAAACCACTGTTTGGGCGCGGGATAGCGGCTGGTATCAACCATAAAATCGTTATACCGTAAGCTCCACGGGCTGTCAATGAGGATGGTCCGGACCGGAATATCGTGGGCGGCATAACCGGTCAGCAGCGAGTCAACGTAACCCGCCGTATTCTGATCATCTTCCCACAGCCAGCATTCCAGTGCCCAGGCCGGTGTCAGGGGCGGATGGCCGTGGCGCTGCTGATTGAAGGGAATGCCCCAGAACGGCAGAATAAAATAAACGTAGCCCAGAACGGTCAGGCCGACGAGGGTCAGGCCCAGTATTTTCCCGATTTTCTTCAGCCGTTTTTTCATGATCAGTAAACGTAAATCGGGTTGGTATAGACCCACGGAACCCATTTGTCGCCGAGGCGTACACGTGCGACAAGGCGGTAGTTGCCGGCCGTTACAGGCTTAGGATACGCATAATCGTAAGCATTTTCTTTGCGGTCAATCTGCTTGCCGTTGCGGAAAAGTTCGAACGTGACGGGATACGGTGAAACCGCTTTGAGCCTGCTGACTGATGTTGCTTTGATGGAGTCGCCCATGATCGCATTCAGCTGGCTGCGGGCATCGGTGCTGTAAAAGCCAAAGCCTTTTGCCTTTGCCAGATTTTCGAAGGAAATGTAGGCATGGCCCTTCACGAGACCGTTTTTCAGCGCACGGCTTGATAAGGTATCACTGAAAATGTGGGTATTAATGAAATTGAACGAGTGAAAATAGGTGTCGAGTTCGGCTTTGTAGGCCCAGCCGGCCGCGTCGGGTTTGCCCAGCAACAGCTTTTCGAGCAAACTCGGTTTGACAATCCGCATCGTTTTAGCGTTCGAGCCTACCCATTCTACCATGCCGTCTTTGGTGTAGCGGGCGCGGATACTTTGGTTGTTATGCGCGTCGGCGGCGCCCATACCGACAATCCGGCGGTGTTGATTGAGGGAGTCCCAGCGGGCCAGAATTGCCGTCTGTTCGTCGTACAGCTCGCGGTAGCCCCAGTGTTTGAACCGCCCGCTGTTGACCATACTATTCAGCACAAATGGCAGAATACCGCTTTTTTCGTCGATCAGGTCGGTGTGGATGTTATAAATTTCCATTGCCTGATAGTCGGGATTTCCCCAATCATGGGGCTCTTCGGTATGGACATAGAGCACCAGCCCGCCCGGCTCCACTACGCTCCGGATAACGGTATCCAGACCCTGCTTCCAGTTAACTACCGTCGGGCGCAGGGGCGTAACCATCAGGCCGTCGGACTCGGTACCGGACTCCACAATCAGCCCGTCGAAGGTGCCGTGGTAGGCGCGGGGGAAAGTGTCGAGGGGTGCCCGTTTGTGGTCGGAAAAAAAGAGAAAATCGAGCTGTGCCTGTTTGGCCGCCGGGACGATTTC
>NZ_CAMFHL010000040.1 GCF_945952095.1 uncultured Arsenicibacter sp.
ATCGGGCGCCAATTTTCCTGTCTATTTCTTCCAGAAGATATTGCCAACGGCAAAAACGGTGGTCGTGTGCATACGCGTTTTCCGCCCGAGCCGAATGGCTACCTCCACATCGGGCACGCGAAGTCGATCTGTCTGAATTTCGGCCTGGCGGACAAATATGGCGGGCAGACCAACCTGCGTTTCGATGACACGAATCCCGTGACCGAAGACACCGAGTACGTTGAGTCGATCAAGGCTGACGTACGCTGGCTGGGCTTCGACTGGGAAAACGAATTCTATGCATCGGATTACTTCGACCAATTGTATGCGTTTGCCGAGTCGCTGATTCAGAAAGGATTAGCGTATGTTGACGATTCAACGGCCGAAGAGATTGCGGCTCAGAAGGGCACACCAACGGAGCCGGGTACGCCGGGTCCGTACCGTGGCCGGTCAATCGACGAAAACCTGGATCTCTTCCGCCGGATGCGGGCCGGTGAGTTTCCGGATGGTGCAAAGGTGTTGCGGGCCAAAATCGACCTGGCGTCGCCGAATATGCACTTCCGCGATCCGATCATGTACCGGATCAAACACGCGCATCACCACCGGACGGGCGACAAATGGTGCATCTACCCAATGTACGACTTTGCGCACGGCCAGTCGGATTCCATTGAAAACATTACGCACTCGCTCTGTACGCTGGAGTTTGAAGTGCACCGGCCGCTGTATCAGTGGTATATCGAGCAACTGGGTATTTTCCCGTCACATCAGTACGAGTTTGCGCGCCTGAACCTGACCTACACGGTGATGTCGAAGCGGAAACTGCTGAAACTGGTGAACGAAGGCCACGTCAGTGGCTGGGACGACCCGCGGATGCCAACGATTTCGGGCCTGCGTCGCCGTGGTTATACACCGTCGTCGGTACGGGAGTTTGCCGACCGGATCGGGGTGGCCCGCCGCGAAAACCTGATTGATGTCGGGCTGCTCGAATTCTGCATCCGCGAGGAGCTGAACAAATCGACCAGCCGCGTAATGGCCGTGGTAGATGACCAGCCGATTAAGGTAGTGATCACCAACTATCCGGAAGGGCAGACGGAGATCATGAAAGTCGAAAACAATCCGGAAGATCCGTCCTCGGGTGAGCGCGATGTGCCGTTTGGCCGCGAAATCTGGATCGAGCGCGACGACTTTATGGAGAATCCGCCGAAGAAATATTTCCGCCTGGCACTGGGTCAGATGGTGCGGCTGAAAGGCGCGTACATCATCAAGTGCGACGAAGTGGTGAAGAACGAAGCCGGTGAGGTGGCTGAGCTGCGGTGTACGTATATTCCGGAAAGCCGTTCGGGATCGGATACATCCGGTATCAACGTGAAAGGCACGATCCACTGGGTATCGGTAGAGCATGCGGTTGAGGCCGACGTGCGGCTATACGACCGCCTGTTTATTGTCGAAAATCCGGCAGCCGACGAGCGTGACTTCCAGGAGCTGCTGAACCCGAACTCACTCGTCACGGTGAAGGGTCTGGTCGAGCCATCACTGAAAGACGCCGCTGCCGGCGAACGTGTGCAGTTCATGCGCAAAGGCTACTTCTGCGTCGACGCCGATTCAACCGCCGACAAGCTGGTATTCAACCGTACCGTAACGCTGAAAGACAGCTGGGCCAAGGAAGCGAAGAAAAATTAACCGTACGGGCGACCCCATGTGGTCGCCCATTTCATATATAGCCGGATTGGTTTAGGTCGCCCATTTCCTATATCACCGGATTGGTTTTAGTCGCCCATTTCATATATCACCGGACTGGTTTTGGTCGCCCATTTATATTCTGCCGTATTGAATATAGTCGCTCACAACCAATTCAACATCCCGTCGTCAGCTTTGTCCGGATAATCCTTATTCGCACTCGCAATATGCGGGCGATAACGGGGCATGAAGTAAAGGCGTTGCCCGAAAAACAGTATACTGAATAGCTTCACAACTTGTTATAAATATGCGGCTTTTAAATTTAGATATAAAAAATATCGGCCCTTTTAAAGAAGGCCATATTGATTTTATTGATGATATAAATAGAGATGAAGCCGCCCCCGTCACAATAATTACCGGCGAGAACGGCGCTGGAAAAACAATTGTTTTAGATGCGATAAGGGCATTGTTTTATGGACCTTTACTAAAGGTTGAACGAGATATTATAGCTGATCAAGAGTTCCATATCTCATTTAATTTATTATTCTCTGGATTTAAAGATGAGCACTTCTTTGTCAAATCGGGTAATATATCTGAAGGCGGAGGTATTGAGACGAACCATTTAGGCATAAATAAATTATTTAGATCAGATCAGAAAAGCGTATATAAAAAAGACTTTGTTATTTCTTACTGGACTTCCAAACTTTCAACTGATACATTTAAGATACAAAGTTTAATTACCCCTGATCCTGAAAATTATTTAAATGATACTTTGAGCGGGATTCAGAAAAATGTTGAGGTGACTGAGTTGATCTGCTACTTTGACTATTTACGTAGCAGTGATGAACCAACTGAAAAAAAGCTTGGCGAATTTTTGTACGATACATTAAAGCGTATTATAAAACTGAGTATCAATAATGGTGAGTTAAAGCACGTAGCCCGTAAAACGCTGGAGCCAATCATTGTGCAAAATGGCCGAGAAGTTACGCTGGATAAGCTGAGTAGCGGCAATTTATTCCTGATTCAGCGGTTGGTATCGATGCTGGGGAAAATGTATTCGGTCGCTGTGCTGAACAATAAACCTGTTGAAGAAATACTGACAACACCGGGCTTATTATTGATTGATGAAGCAGAAAACCACCTGCACCCCAAATGGCAGAAGACCTTTATTAGCAGCATTACATCCATTTTTCCGAACCTGCAGATTATTCTTACGACGCATTCACCGTTTATTGTGGCCTCTGTACCGAATGCCAAGGTATACGTTTGCGAGCCAAAGGAAGGTTATTCTGATATTGTGGACGTGACGGATGAGTATTCCAATAAGCCAATTGATGAAATACTGTTAACGCCGGTATTTAATACACAGCCCTTTAATGAAGAGATAAGCAGTCTGATCCGTAAACGAAAAGAAGCGGCCAAGGCTGGTAATAAGGCAGAGAAACAAGCTATCGAAAATCAGCTGTTGGCAATAAATCCGGAATATTTTTCTTATTTAGAAATTGATCGGCTGTTAGAATAGATGAGACATATTTCACGCCTTGAAAAACCACAGATTTTAGCAGAGAAAGCTGAACAATGGACTTCTATTTTTGCTTCCGGTACGAAAAACAGGCCCGATAACAGCAAATATGCACACGCAGAGGTTAAAGGCGTGTTGTATTCAATGAGCTTTCATAAATGTTATTATTGTGAACGGAAGCTGAAAAATATCCCTAAAGAAATTGATCATTTTATTGAGGTTAGCGAACGAAAGGATTTAGCGTACGAGTGGGAAAATCTGTATCTGGCCTGTGATAACTGCAACGGCAAAATACCCAATACATCCATCGCTGTAACCGATGCGCTGGACCCTTGCCGTCATACTGATGATGAAATTGGCGAACACCTTGTTTTTGACGATGAGCTTATTACCGCTAAAAACGGATCAGCTCTGGGGTTGAAAACAATTCAGAAATACAGATTAGACAGCGAGCAGCTTGATCATCTACGCGTCAGACAACTGAAAGTATTCCAAAAGCTATACATTACTATTTTGCAGAATATGCACAGCGAAGGCAGAGTTATGAATGACGATGAAAAAGCACAGCTTTTGCAGTTTCAGCAGGCTGATATGTCATTTAGTCTCATGTTCAGGCAATTAATCCGTAAGGTAAAACCTACTTAACTCGTCAGCTTTGCCCGGATAACCCCCACCGCGTCTTCATACGACGCGCCGATGGGGATAAGATTGCCCGCCACGGTGATGTCCTGGCGGGCAATCTTTGTTATATGATCGACCGAGACAATGAACGACCGGTGTACGCGTACAAACTGGCGGGCGGGCAGCAGTTGCAGAATGTCGGACATGGTTTGCCGGCTCAGCAGCTTGCGGCTGGTCAGTACAAATGACAGGTAATTCCCCTCTGCTTCGATATATAGAATGTCGTTCAGCAGCACGCGCTCTTCCTCATAGCCTGTTTTAATGAAAATAAACGGCGCCGCCTGATCGCCGGAACGGGCGTTTTTCTGGTCGAGGGCCTTGTTGCAGGCTTTCAGGAAACGGGCCAGCGAAAACGGTTTCAGGAGATAGTCAACCGCATCCAGATCAAACCCCTGCACGGCATACGCCGAATAAGCCGTTGTAAACACAACCAGCGGCGATTTGGGCAGGCAGGTGGCCACATCAATGCCCGAAATATCCGGCATGTTGATGTCCAGGAATACCAGATCAACCTTGTTGCCCTGTAAATAGGTAATGGCGTCAAAAGCATCCGTAAAGGTGGCCGCCAGGTGAAGAAACGGTACCCTGGCGGCATGTAAACGGATGACTTCCAGGGCCTGGGGTTCATCATCAATGGCAATGGCAGTAAGTGCGTGCATAATCCGGAAACAACAATTGTCGGGCAAATTAACCTGATAGCGCGTAAAAAAGAACGGCTACCAATATACCAGCGTCAGCGAGACAAAGAAATCCTGCTCCGACTGCTGAATATCCAGCGTATAGCGGTTAGGATAAATCAGGTCGAGGCGCTTGCGGACGTTGTCGAGGCCGACGCCTGTGTTGTGGCTCTCCGGATCGTTAGCCAGCTTCGGATGCCGCGAGTTATGAACCTTAAAGTACAACCGCGTGGCATCGAGCGTCAGGGTGATAAAAATCCAGGACGGGTTGCGGAGACTGACACCATGTTTGAACGCATTTTCGACAAACGGGGTAAGCAGCATCGGGGCGAGGTAAATGTCGCGTCCGGGTTCCTGGAGGTGCACGCGCAGGTCAAAGCCGTGTGAATCGTCGAGCCGGAGCCGCTGAATGTCTACGTAATTGTGAAGGTATTCAATCTCCTTCTGAAGCGGAATCCGCTCGTGGTTGTTTTCCTGCAACATAAACCGCATCATATCGCCCAGTTTCTGAATACCGTCGGCGGTTTTTTCGCTGTTCTCTTTCAGGGCTGTGGCATAGAGGCTGTTCAGGGCATTGAACAGGAAGTGCGGGTTAATCTGTGCCCGCAGGCTGGCCAGTTCGGCGGACTTGCTCGTTACTTCGGTTTTGAGCTGCGTTTTTTCGCGGCCAAATGTCATGCGGAGATAGGCAATGAGCGCCGGTGCCATCAGCGAAAAAAACAAGTGAGGCGCCAGTACGCCCGGAAACATGCGGCGGTTGCTGAACGGTGTACTGCCAGCCCAGTAAATCAACAAGGCACCGGACAAACCGCCAAACAGAAAGATGGCCACCCGCACCAGAAAGGCCGTAGTATCCGGATGCTGCACATAGGGCAGGACAAAATGAAACAGGTATGCCTGTAACAGATAAACCAGAATGCCGGAACCACAAACGATCAGGATTGACCGGAACGGTTCGTGCCAGAGCGTTTGTGGGACATAGGCGCTCAGGGCAAAGGTGAACAAAAACAGACAAAAACCACTGATCAGCAGGAAACTCATTACCTTAAACGGGCGCGCAAACGCAGGAGCCATTGTCCGGCGGATAAACAGATACCCCTGAAACAAAAGCTCATAGGCATAGATAATGATCAGCAGAGCAAAGGTATCGGTCACGATCGTGCGCTTCCGGTAAAACGACTCCACTTTTAAGCCGATCAGATGCCCCTGTATATCTTCCCTGAACCGGACATGCAATTTAAAGTAGTGGTAAACAAAGGCGCTGATAAACAGGGAAATCAGCGCAATGCCTGCCAGGGTTAAGGTCTCCCGGTCAGGTACTTGTTGCGGAGAGGTGCGAGACTGAAGCCGGGGGAAAACCTCTTCATGCAGCAGATAGAGCGCAACCAGAAAAAACAGCATGCCGCCAATGAGCGGAACATTGTTGTTGAGCGTGTGATCGTAGCCGGCCAGGTTACGTCCGACAACATACGACGGAACGCCGTCACGGATACAACTGTCAACGGCGTCATTGATATAGGAAATTTCAAAAATAAGCCGGCGGGTCACGTAGATGACAGCCGCGCTGAGCAGCAGCGTGAGTTCGTATCGTCTGTGCGGGGTAAGTTGTTGCATATTGGTCCTGATTGATTGGTCAAAACTACCAGGATCAGCCAGACGGGTTGGGAAAAAGGGTTGAAACCGGCTGAAAATGGGATGAATGGCGTGCGTCACCAGTTGGTAATTTCGTACATTCGCCGACACAAACCAGTAAACACCAGATTACTATGATCCGCAAAATTACCGGCGCTTTTCTGTCGGCCCTGCAAAACATCCGCAGCCGCTTTTTTCACACCATCCTGTCGATTCTGGGCATTGTTATCGGGGTGGCCGCCCTGGTCGCTATTCTGTCACTGATTGACGGACTGGAAAAATACGCACAGGAGCAAATTACCAAAACCACCTCGATTAAGGCCATCATCATCGGTACCGAACGTACGAAGCTGGTGAATGATCTGCGGGTGGAAAAGCCTGATTATAATTACTTTACCTACGACCGGTTCACGGCCATGACCAAATCATTTAAACATCCGGCTACCGGGTATATGATGCTGCGGAAATCGGCGGAAGTTGAGCTGCTCAACTCGCACCAGCACGTCGGCGCGATGATTCAGGGAACGGCCTTACCGCTTCCGCCCCCTTCGGTGACGTTTGTCGCCGGCCGTTCATTTACGGATGATGAACTGCGTAACCGAAAACCGGTCGCGTTTATTAACCAGCAGCTGGCAGAGAAACTGGCTCCGAAACATAAACCGGCAGACGCAATCGGCAAGCAGATCCGCTACGGTGACCTGCTGCTGACGGTAGTGGGCGTGAACAACACCGGTGACTTCAAGGCCGGCCTGATTTCGATGCCCATTACGCTGGTCAACGAAAATACCATCAAAACGGAATATCCTCAGTTCGTTGTGGAAGCTAACAATGTGGAAGATGTGCCGGTGCTGAAAAAAGAAATTGAAGCGTGGATTACGGCCAACATGGTCCACAAAATGGACGATTTTTCGCTGCATTCCAATGACCAGCGTGTTGATCAGGCTGCCAAGGGCTTTCTGGTGTTCCGCGTCGTGATGGGGATGATCGTTGGTATTTCGGTGCTTGTCGGCGGCATCGGGGTGATGAACGTGCTGTTGATTTCGGTCAACGAGCGTACGACCGAAATCGGCGTCCGGAAAGCGCTGGGTGCCAAACGGCGTGATATTCTGTGGCAGTTTCTGTCGGAGTCGATTACGATTTCAACTTTTGGCAGCCTGCTCGGGCTGGTGTTCGGTATCCTGATTTCGATGGCTGCCATCCCGATTCTGACCATGTTCGTGAAAGTGCCGTTTGAGGTGGCCTATACGTGGAATACGTTCATCGTAATCATGGTGATTGCCATGGTGATCGGCATCGTATTCGGCACCTATCCGGCCATGCGGGCCGCCAGACTCGATCCGGTCGAAGCCATCCGCAGAGAATAAACAAAGAGCTGTTGATTTACCACATAGCCACATAGGGCACAAAGAGAAAACTAATTCTTTGTTTGTCTATGTGCCTATGTGGTTAACAAAATATCGCTTTTAGCGAACCCAGAAACGGTTTTCCTGTTCGATGTCGGCGGAGAATACCTGTGCCTTAATGATCTGACCGTCTTTCACCGTATAGACATCAATGTTATCGACAGCGAGTACCTCACCGGTTGGTCGGGCGGCGGTCCAGTGCAGCAGGCAGGCAATCTCGTTGCCGTTTTCGGCCAGCACCTTAATGTCGGTTAGCCGCATGGTATTTTCAGTAAGGCTGAACATCCCGCCAACCATCTGAAAGACAGCCTCTTTTGATCGCTTGATACCCGAAAAGGCATTAGTACCCGGTTGGTTCCATTCAATGTTTCCATGAAGTGAGGCCGCTAACGTGGCCTGATCGCCGGTTTGAACGGCTTTTAAAAAGGTACTGACAACCTGAGTGGCTTGATTTTTCATTGGTACTGAGCTGTTTTGTTGTTGATAAACAATGGATTGGCCGGCTAAAACCGGTTTTGTCTGATACTGGATAGCGGCGTCGGTCACCGGAAGCAGCGCTGTAAGGAGCAAAGCAAGTGTCTTCATCGGTATTGCGTTTTGTTTCGACAAAAGTACCGGCGGGGCAGGGTGTAGGACTTACCCGATGCCGCCAATCGGTTGTCATTTCACGCCAGCCCTTTCGGGGGCCGGCAACCGGCATTACCTTGCAGAAAATATTCGGTTATGAATGCATACCAACACCAGTTTATGTGGCATTTGCTAGCCTATGCCGTACAGCGGAACGTTTCGCTGCCGGCTTTGTGCGTTGCCAACGGTATCGACGAGCAGGCGTTCCGTGCGGGCCGGTTGCCGGATCTTACCGAACGGCAGGTCGTAAACCTCTGGCACCAGATCAGCGCGGCTACCAATGATCCGTTGCTGGGGCTACATCTGGGTGAGTCGCTGCAACTGGCGGCACTGGGTATCGTGGGTGAACTGGTGAAGTTTAGCCGGACAATCGGGGAGGGTGTCGCGCAGGCTGCGGCTATGCTGCCGCTGGTGACCGGTTTGTGGCGGATGGACGTAGAAACTACAGGGCCGGTTTGTACTATTCGCTTTACACCGGAACAGGCTGACAGCGACGGGCCGCTTTCGTTTATGCACCGGCAAATGCTGGATATGCTGCTGGCGTTTACCCTGCACGAAGTAAACGGGCTGGTGTTCAGCCGGATTGCACCGATTGCCGTTGAACTGCCGTATGAACCGGCTGACCAGACCGAGTATGCTCGTGTGCTGCGGTGTGATCGGATCCGCACGGGAACGGACTGTTATCTGCGGTTTGACCGGCAGGTCTGGCAAGAGCCGGTGATGACCGCTAATTATGAAATGCAGCAGTATTTTCTGAAGAAAGCCGCGGAAATGATGCAGGAAAAAGCCCTCCGGCAATCACTCCGGGAACGGGTAGAAGCCTATTTGATTGCCAATGCCTATCTTGGCATACCGACCATTGAGGCCATTGCGGCAAATTTTAATACGAGCGCCCGCAGTCTGCAACGCCATTTACAGGAAGAAGGCGTTACGTACCAGCAACTGACCGATCAGGTCCGGAAAACACTGGCGCTGCACTATCTGCAAGCCCGGAACTATCCGGTAAAGGAGATTTCGTATATGCTGGGCTACAACGAATTAAGTGCCTTCACCCGGGCGTTCCGGCGGTGGACAGGCACCAGCCCGTCCATGTACCGGTCCTGAGCGGATGCCTTAGCTGAGGTCGAGGATAATCTTGCCGGTATGCTGGCTGCTGGCCATGAGCCGGTGTGCTTCCGCTGCTTCCCCAAGCGGAAAAACAGCATGGATAACAGGCCTGATATCACCGCGGGTTACCAGCGGCCACACATGCTTCGCTACATCGGCCGTGAGCCGGGCTTTGTAAACAGCATCGCGGGGCTTCAGCGTGCTGCCGCTGACAACCAGCCGCTTCGTCATAATCTCCATGATGTTGATTTCGCTTTTCGGGCCGTTCATGGCGTTGATAAACATCAGACGCCCGTCCGTACGGAGCAGCCGCAGGTTTTTGGCCGTATAGTCTCCGCCAACCATGTCCAGGATAACGTCGATGCCGTACGATTTCAGTTCTGTTTCAAAGTCTTGTGTCTTGTAATTAACGCATCGGATGGCCCCGAGCGATTCGCAGAATGCCGCTTTGTCGTCGCTGCCCGCCGTGGCAAAGGGAACGGCTCCGAAGGCTTTTGCGAGCTGAATTGCCGTGATGCCGATGCCGCTGCTGCCGCCATGTACCAGAAAATGCTCCCCCGCCCGTAAAGCCGCCGACTGGAAAATATTGGACCAGACGGTTAGCAGGGTCTCAGGCCACGACGCGGCTTCGGTCATCGGCATATCCGACGGCACGGGCAGGCAATGCCGTTCATCGACCACGACATACTCCGCATAACCGCCATTGGCAATCAGCGCACACACGGCGTCACCGGGCAGCCATTGGTTGGCGTCGGGACCACAGGTTTCAATAAGACCGGCCACTTCGAGACCCGGAATCTGTCCCGACGGATCGCCGCCGTATTTGCCTTCGCGTTGCAGTAAGTCGCTGCGATTCAGCCCCGCGGCTTTGACGTGGATTAATACCTGCCCCGGACCAGGCGCTGGTTTCGGAACATCCTGAAGCTGTAATACATCGGCGTCGCCGGGCTGAGTGATCACAATGGCTTTCATAAATCAGAATTGTTTTGGCGATATACGTTGCCAATATAACTTCCTTTCTTTGTTCTTTTGTTTTGTAAAAGTTTTGAACGATGGACTAAACCACGAAGACGGGAAGGAATGAAGGGGCACGAAGTTTTTTCTTCTTTATGCTCCTTGATTCCTTCCTGTCTTCGTGGTTAAAAAAGATATGCAAACAAAAGAACACTCTTTCTGGCAGGATCACCTGAATCTGATCCGGTTTGCGGGCAAGTGGGCCCTGCTTGTGACACCCGTCGCCGTAGCGGGGGGAACGGCCAGCGCCCTCTTTTTGTGGATGCTCGACGAAGCGACCAAACTGCGGCTGGCGTATCCGGCCCTGCTGTTCGGACTACCGCTGGCCGGTGTATTGATCGTTTGGGTATACCAGCAAGCCGGCAAACGGGCCGAACAGGGCAACAACCTGCTGATCGACGAAATTCACCAGCCCGGTGGGGGGGTGCCGGGACGAATGGCGCCGCTCGTGCTGCTGACGTCGGTGCTGACGCATCTGTTCGGAGGCTCAGCCGGTCGGGAGGGGACAGCCGTGCAGATGGGAGGCAGTATTGCCGGGGTGATCGGCCGCTGGCTGAAACTGTCGGAAGCCGACCTTCGGATGTTATTGATGGCGGGTGTGGCGGCTGGTTTCGGGGCCATATTCGGAACGCCGCTGGCGGGTGCCATCTTTGCCCTCGAAGTCCTGACCATCGGCCGGATGGAATACAGTGCCATTGTACCTTGTCTGATGGCCAGTATGTTAGGTGATGTTGTCTGCTCGGCATGGGGTATTCACCATACCCATTATGCTGTGCTGTTTTCGGGTCGTGAGCTGCCCGTTTTTTCGGCGGAACACAGCTGGCTGGTTGGCAAAACCGCGCTTGCGAGCTGTGCATTCGGGCTGGCCGCACTGCTTTTTTCAGAACTTAATCACGGATTCCAGCGGCTGTATAAGCAGTATGTTCCCTCGGTTTACCTCAAACCGGTAATCGGCGGTCTGGTGCTGATCGGCCTGGTCTATGCGTTAGGAACCCGCGACTACCTGGGGCTGGGCGTCACGGCGCAGCGCGTAGGGGGCGTGTCTATTCTGAGCGCGTTTGAATCCGGCGGGACCGATCCGCTCAGCTGGTGGTGGAAGCTGCTGTTTACCACCATTACGCTCAGCAGCGGGTTCAAAGGCGGCGAGGTGACCCCCTTGTTTTTCATTGGCGCCTGTCTGGGAAACTGGCTGGCGGGGCTTATGAATGCCCCCGTCGATCTGTTTGCCGCCATCGGGTTCATTGCTGTTTTCGGGGGCGCCGCCAATACACCGCTGGCCTGTACGATCATGGGGCTTGAGCTGTTCGGGGCCGACAACCTGATTTTCTTTGCCATCGGTTGCTTTGTGGCGTATCTCTTCAGCGGCCACCGCAGCATCTACATGGCCCAGCGCATCGGACTGTCGAAAACCGATGATGCGATCCGCAGCACCATTCAACGGTTGAGTGAGCGCCACTGAAAGGGGCTTTCCGGACGTAATGGTCAGAACGCAGGTTTGAGAACTGACTCAGAGCGCGGGAGTACAAAAGGGTTAATGGATGCTTTTCCGGTGAGTATAGAGCGATCAGGGAGATTCTTTGTATACAATGTGGCAGACCGGACAAAAGCCGGTGTGTCTACGTCGATTAACAATATACCCATCAGCATTCCCCCGGATTACCCAATGAAACGACTTCTGCCTGTACTGTTTGGATTACTAATTTTTCCTGTTCTGCTTCAGGCCCAAACGCGGATTGATAGCCTGATGCCAACGCGGGGTTTTTGCATAGGAGCGCCTAAACCTGATCAACTCAATACGTTTATCCGGTTCATCAGCGAAGAACTTGCGCCGCGCCAGGTAAATACGTTGATTCTGCGGGTCGATTTCGGCTATGAATTCGACAGCCACCGTGAGTTGCGGGATAGCATAGCCTTGTCGAAACGGGATGTAAAAAAACTGGTGAACGTCTGCCGCAGGCACAATATCCGGCTCATACCGCAAATTAATCTGCTGGGTCATCAGTCATGGGCAACCACCACTCACAACCTGCTGAGGGTCTATCCGCAGTTTGATGAAACGCCGCATGTCCGGATGCCCGAAAAATACAGCTGGCCAAACCCCGACGGCTTGTACTGCAAAAGCTACTGCCCGCTGCACCCCGATGTGCACAAGGTCGTCTTTGATTTAGTCGACGAGATTTGTGAGGTCTTTGAGGCGGATGCGTTTCATGCGGGAATGGATGAGGTATTTTATATCGGCGACGATAAATGCCCGCGTTGCTCGGGACGGGATAAGGCAGAACTTTTTGCCGGTGAAGTATCGGCAATCCGGAACCATCTGGCGCAGCAGAATCGTAAACTCTGGATCTGGGGCGATCGTCTGATTGACGGTAAGACAACCGGAATCGGTATGTGGGAAGGAAGTTTTAACAACACGCACCGGGCAATTGATCTGATTCCGAAAGATGTGGTGATCTGCGACTGGCACTATGAGCGGCCGGATCAGACAGCCGTGTATTTTGCCATGAAAGGGCTGACTGTAATCACCTGTCCATGGCGTAAACCAGCCTTTGCCGTAGCCCAGACGCGGGATATGATGCATTTCCGGCAATCGGCGACACCAGTGATGAAGGATCGCTTTCAGGGAATGATGCAGACAGTCTGGTCAGGTGCGGGAGCGTTTCTGGACGAATTTTACGGTAAAAAGACAAACCCCGATGCCGGCGAAGATACCCAGACAAATTGCTTTAAGGCCTTATTCGGTGAAATTAAGCGCCTGAATGAGACAAATTAAGTCAAACCGATCCCCGAAAACAGCCATATGATTGCTTCTGCCATAACAGCACCTGCCGCAACCCGGGCCGCTAAACGGGTAGTATCGATTGATGTGTTCCGCGCCGTCACGATGCTGACCATGATTTTTGTGAACGATCTGTGGTCGCTGACGGGCATCCCCGGCTGGCTGGAACATGCCCGCGCCGATCAGGATTTTCTGGGCTTTGCCGATACCGTGTTCCCCTGTTTTCTGGTCATTATCGGAATGTCGATACCGTTTGCGATACAGCAGCGGCTGGCGAAAGGAGATACCTACCGTGACGTGCTGATACACATCGCCCTGCGGTCGGTCGCGCTGATCGTGATGGGCTTTTTTACCGTTAATATTTCTGAATTAAACGAAGCAGCATCGGGCATCAGTAAGGAGTGGTTTCAGATCCTGATGGTGGCCGGCTTTTTCCTGATCTGGAATCAGTATCCGAAGCAGGAAGGCGCTCAGAAATGGCTGTTTACGGGGCTACAGCTTGCCGGCATTGCCTTGCTGGGGCTGCTGGCTTTCCGTTTTAAAGCCGGAACGACAGATAATCTGACCTGGATGACGCCGCAGTGGTGGGGCATTCTCGGCCTCATTGGCTGGACGTACCTGACCTGCGCTACGCTCTACCTGTTTCTCCGTAACCGGTTTAGTGCACTGGTGGCTTGCTGGATCATTTTTAACGTGCTGCCTGTTGCCGGTCATGCGGGCTGGCTGCGGCAACTGTGGCCGGAGGGGCCGCAGGACTGGATTCTGGGCAACGGGGCATTCAGCGCCTTTATCTTCACCGGTATCCTCATCATGCTGCTGGTGACCCGCTGGCAGGAGCAGCAACGGGCAACGCAGATTCCGCTATACCTCGCTATGGCCGGTGCGCTGTTCATTAGTGCCGGACTTCTTTCCCGCAATTTCTTCATCATCTCCAAGATTCAGGCTACATCTACATGGATCTGGCTGTGTTGCGGGATTGCCCTGCTGGTGTACGCTGGTATTTACTGGCTGGTTGACCTGAAGGGTAAGGCTAGCTGGTTTGATCTTATCAAGACTGCCGGAACCAGCACGCTGACTTGTTACCTGATTCCGTATGTGTACTACAGCGTAGCCGACCTGTCGGGGATTGCGCTGCCGGAATTCCTGAAGACCGGTGGTGTGGGACTAGTAAAGTCGTTAATGTATAGCTTGCTGGTTATCGGTATCACGGCCGTGCTGGGAAACGTGCGGATTAAACTCAAACTCTAGCCTGCACCCACGCGGTTTCATAGTCGGGTAATCGTTTGTGCCAAAGAAAAACGTAGATTAGCGCGAATTTCTAAACCTTATCCTGATGGTGAATTGTCGTTTGCTTTTTCTGTTTTTGCTTTATTGTACAGGGTCTGTCAGCACGCTGGTGTACGCGCAAACGGATGCCTTTATAACCGGCGATGCCTTGCCCGACGCACCGGAACTTGCCTTGCGGGGTACCTACAAAGTGGGGGTCCGGACGATGAAACTAACTAACCCCGGGCAACCTGATATTCTGAAGGCCAAAGACGGGGTAGTGCCGACCTACGACCGCCCCCTGACTATCGAAATCTGGTATCCGGCTCAGATTCCGCAGGGGCAGGCCGAACTGACAACCTACGACCAGGTGATGGGGCAGGCCAACAATCCACAGCGGCCGATAATCCCCTACACGTTTCAGGGGCGGGCCCTGCGCGACGCGGAACCTGTTCGGGAAGGTACCCCATTCCCGCTGGTTATTGTCTCACACGGTTATCCCGGTTCGCGGTACCTGATGACCTACCTGACCGAGAATCTGGCCTCAAAGGGTTACGTCGTCGTGGCCATTGATCATACCGAATCGACGTACCGCGATATGGCTAATTTTACCAGTACGCTGTTGAATCGCCCGTTCGATGACCTGTTTGTGCTGAACGAAATGGCCCGTCTGGGAGTCAAAGGCAGCAACTCATTTCCGGCTGGTCTGTACGATGCCAACAATACGGCCATTATCGGCTATTCGATGGGGGGCTATGGCGTCGTAAACGTAGGCGGTGCCGGATATAGTGAGCAGGCAGTTGCCTTCTTCAAACAAAGTACCGGAAGCGATGCCCTGAAACTACGCGCGGCAGGCTCACCGGCGATGACGTCAGCGCCTGATCCCCGCATTAAAGCCATCGTTGCCTTTGCACCCTGGGGCATGGAACGGGGGTTCTGGAACGCTGAAGGCCTCAAAGGGCTGCGGTTGCCGACCCTGTTTATTGCCGGGGAAAAAGATGACGTTTCAGGCTATGAGAAAGGGGTAAAAGCCATTTTTGACGGGGCTGTTAATGCTGACCGCTACATGCTTTCCTACGTCAACGCCCGCCACAACGTAGCACCGAACGCACCGACCCCCGCCATTATGAAACCAGGCGTTTCGTGGAATGAATACATGCACTACGCTGAGCCTGGCTGGAACGAACGGCGGGTTAACAACATCAACCAGCATTTTGTCACTGCCTTCATTGGCCTGCACCTCAAAGGCCAGGACAATCGTAAATACCTGGATGTACCCGAAAAAATTACGGACGGTGTCTGGCCAGGCTTTAAACCAAGAGGGGTTGGCCTCGAAATGCGGCACCTGAAACCATAAAAAAGGGTTGAGCGGGTTAATGGTTGCCGGTTTACACAATCACTGACCCCCGATCACTCATCACCAATGATTACTATTGATACAACAACCTCTTTTCCTCTGGAGGAAACCCTGTTTGTTTTCGCGCTCGAATCCGAAGCCGGTACCTCATTTGATAACCGGCATACCCTGTTTACGGGCATCGGCAAAGTAAATGCTGCCGTAAAACTGACCCGCGCCATTCACCGGTCACGGCCGAAACTGATCGTAAATCTGGGATCGGCGGGGAGCAATGTGTATAAAAAAGGGGATGTTGTGTGCTGCACGGAGTTTGTCCAGCGGGATATGGATGTCCGCGGGCTTGGCTATGAACTGTACGAAACGCCCCTGTCGGGCATTCCGCCGGTGTTGTCGTATGGCCTGACGCTGGGCGGGTTGCCGAAAGGCATCTGCGGTTCAGGCGATAGCTTTGACATGAGCCACGTCGAGACGATTTATAACGTGGTTGATATGGAGGCTTATCCGTTGGCGCTCATTGCCATGCAGGAACAGATTCCGTTTCTGTGCCTAAAATACATCACCGACGGGGCCGACGATGCCGCTGCCGAAGACTGGAACATTCTGGTACACCGCGCTTCGGAAGCTTTCAGCGGGCTGCTGTTTGCCAAAGCTCTGACGGTGGAGGAAACAAAATAAATGAATACCACATAGTCACATAGGACACAAAGAGAAAAATAAAAAAGTCTTAGTGTTCTATGTGACTATGTGGTATAAGGTTTTTATTGTCAGTAGGTTGTGTGCTTGATAGAAAAGCCGTAACCAGCTGTTGTTAGTTCACCGCCATTGCTTTTTTGACCGCCTCGTACGCATTCACGATTCCGCCGGAGCGGCTGAGGGTGCTGAACGGTACCGTGGTTTTTGACGCTGCACCCGGCCGCTGCACCATCAGCTCAGGTTTCCAGGCGGTCTGCATCAGGAGTTCTTTCACCTGCACTGCTGTCAGCTTCGGAAAATACGACCGGATCAGCGCGGCTACACCCGCCACGCAGGGAGAAGCCATACTCGTGCCCGAAAACTTTTCATACTGATTGCCGGGAACGGTAGACAAAATCGTGGTACCCGGCGCAAACAAATCGACCGTACGCTGACCGTAGTTTGACGAGTTGGCCGGCAGGTTGCTGTTGGCTTTCCAGGTCGAATTACCCACTGTGATGAAGTTGCGGGCTTCCTTTCCGTTTTCGTAAACCGGTCGTGGGTAGGCGGGAATGGTATCATAGTTTTCGCCGTTGTTGCCCGCCGCATGAACCAGCAATACATCATGGTCCTCCGCGTATTTGATGGCTGCATCAATCTGCTCTTTGTACGGCGATAACCGCTTGCCGAAGCTCATGTTTATCACCTTCGCCCCGTTGTCAACGGCATACCGGATTGCATTGGCCACGTCTTTATCCCGTTCATCACCCCCGTTCGGCACGGCCGCCAGGTACATCAGCTGCACATTGTCGGCCACCCCGTCGACACCGATGTTGTTGCCGCGCTGCGCACCGATGATACCGGCAACGTGGGTACCATGCCCACCCAGACCATCCTTCGCCACGAAAAACGGGCTTCCATAACCGCGTTCATCAGGATTCAGCGGGTTGTCGCCGACCAGCTCACGGGGCTTTAAATCAGTATTATAGGTAGCATCAATGTCTTTCAGAATAATTGATTTTAATACACCATAGCGCGCCGTCAGCAGTTTTTCCATTTGGGAGAAAGAGCCGAACTGCGGGGCAAATACTTCACTGAGGACACCTTTCACCGCACGGCCCACCGAATCGGTTTCCGCCGGTTGTATCAGGTTCAGGCTCTCGCGGGTAAACGACTTATCACTGATTTGGGAAAGCTGCCTTGTCATGGTTTCGATAAACCGCGCACTGTCGGCCATAGCCAGCCGCTTCTGGCGCACCACCTTTGAGCGCTCCAGATAACGCTTTTTGGCAATCTGATACACCTCGTATTGCCGCCGCTCGACCTTATTTTTCAGCTTAGCCGGATCAATGGCATCGAATTTATCCTTCCACATGACATAAATCTGGGTCACTTCTTCCTGATCACTGACGTAGGTTTTGCCGTCAGGGGAGGCCATAAAGTTCCAGCCATGCACATCGTCGATGTAGCTGTTTTTGTCGTCGTCCTTGCCGTTGCCGGCAATTTCTCTGGTATTCGTCCAGAGCACATCTTTCAGGTCTTCGTGTTCCAGATCAACGCCTGAGTCAATGACTCCGACGATCACCGGTTTGGCTGTCCGGCCTTTCAGCAGCTCGTAAGCCTTATACAGGCTGATACCGGCAATGGAATCGGCTTGTGGGTCAAGGTATTGCCAGTCTTTCGGTGGTGTCCGTTTCAGGGTGGGCACCTGCTGTGCCTGAACGCCGGAAAGCGTAAGCAGGGCAATAAAGGGGAAAATGAGTTTTTGCATAGGTAATCGGTCGTAGCCGGCAAAAGGTACCGGCCGTGTATGGTAAACGATTTTTATAATCATTCCCACTCAATATCGTGAAAGATTTTTGAATCGGAGCTTCTATGAATCAGAGTCTATTTCGGTGAACGGCGGATCCGCTTGACCAAAAAATAAGCGGTAAGCAGAACAATGCTGCCGGCGGTGAGCCAGATAAAGCCTTGTTTAAGTGTGTCGGTGTCCCGGCTGAGGTAGGCAACCGCAAGCACCAGCGGTGTAACTCCCAGGACCGTAGCCGTGATGAAGTACAGAAAGGGCAAACGTGTCAGGCCACTGATCAGGCTAACGGCATCTCCGGATATAAACGGAGAAACCCGGGCAAGCGTCACCGCCCAGAATCCGTTCCGGTTAATCCACCGCTCCACTTTCTCTTCGGTTGCATCGCCGACAAAACTCCGGATGACCACATCGCCGACGTATTTACCGGCTACGTAGGCCACCATTGCTGCAATCACAGTGGCACAAAGCGATAAGACTGCCCCCCAAACCGGTCCGTAGGCCAGTACCGCCACCACCATGAGCCCCCAGGAAGGAATGACGACCAGAAAAATCTGCACGATCATAGCCGCAACCAATATAACTGGTCCCCAGAAACCAAACTGATTCACCCAGGCCGTAATACGTGGGCGGTCATTGCTGGTTAGAATGGTCCACGCATCGCGTAAAAATTGGCTGAATGCCGGTGTCGTCTGATAAACGACAAAACCGGTAAGTAACAGTGTGCCGGTGATCATCAGCGGTAGATGTTTAATAAATCGCTGTTGCTGAATTGATAAATCGCTTTCCATAACGTTGTTGATTTTGGTTTATAAACGCACAGGTAAGCAAAAGGTTAGCCTAAAAAAAGCCGCACCGTGAGAACGATGCGGCTTTTGACGGATGGGTAAGGCAGATTAAACCGGTTCTGCCACCAGACCGGCATCCGCCTCTGCCTTTTCTTCCGGCTTCAGGTTGCCGGACATGTACGTGTAAACCGCCGGAATGATATACAGGGTCAGCAACGTCGAAAACAACAGACCGCCCACTACCGCAATACCCATTGATACCCGGCTTTCCGAACCGGCGCCGAGGGCCAGCGCGACCGGCAAGAGCCCGAGCGCTGCACAAAGGCTGGTCATCAGGATAGGCCGGAAACGGGCAACGGCTGCTTCCAGCGCCGCCTGATGTTTGTTGTCACCTTCTTCCTTGCGCTGGTTGGCAAATTCCACGATCAGGATACCGTTTTTCGTTACCAGACCAACAAGGGTAATGATCCCGATTTGGCTGAAAACGTTCAGGGTCTGGCCAAAATCCCAGAGCGACAGCAGGGCACCGCACAGGGCAAGTGGTACCGTCAGCAGGATGATGATCGGATCGACAAAGCTCTCGAACTGAGCCGCCAGAATCAGGTAGATCAGGACCAGCGCCAGAGCAAAGGCAAAGTAAAGCGATGATGAGCTTTCCCGGAACTCCTTCGCCTGGCCGTCGAGTGCCGTTGAGTAGCTGGAATCCAGCACTTCTTTGGCAATCCGCTCCATTTCGTCGATACCGGCGCCGAGCGTCACACCCTTTGCCAGACCGGCCGAAATCGTGGCCGCTGAATAGCGGTTATAGCGGAACAGGGTAGGAGGCGTACTTTGTTCACTCACGCGGACCAGGTTGTCCAGCTGGATCAGCTCGCCGCGGTTGTTTTTGACGTAGAGCGATTTCAGGTCGGTTACGTCGTTACGGTCGTCACGCATAATCTGGCCAATTACCTGATACTGTTTGCCATCCATGATGAAATAACCAAACCGGCGGCCGGAAAGACCCAGTTGCAGCGTCTGGGCGACGTCCTGCACCGACACGCCCAGATTCAGGGCCTTGTCGCGGTCAATGTCGAGCCGGATTTCCGGTTTTGTAAATTTCAGGTTCACGTCGGAGGCCGAAAATTTATCAGAAGACTGGACCAATTTCATAAATTCAGGCACCACCTTGCGGAGTTTTTCGAAGCTCGTGGCCTGAATCACATACTGCACCGGCAGACCACCGCCGCCGCCCACACGGGCTCCCGACTGGATCGTCTGTTCCTGAATAACCAGGGCCTTGGCGCCCGGAAACTTCTTGATTTTCGGCGTAATCTCATCGACCATCTGCTGCTGGGAAATGGTCCGTGGTGGCCGGTCGCCCAATACAATCCGGAATGCAGCCGAGTTGGTCGCCCCGGAGCCGAAGCTCGGCGACGTAATGGCAATGACACCGGCAACATCTTTCTGATCAAATGTTTGCCGAAGGAAAGCCGCTACCTGGTCTGTATACTTCAGCATGTACTCATAGGTAGCGCCCTCCTGCGCGGTTGCCTGAATCCGGAAGCCGCCACGGTCTTCCATCGGAGCCAGCTCCTGCGGAATTGCCTGGAATTTGAATAACGCGTAGATAATGCCGCCGAATGCCAGAATCAGCACCCACGCCATCCAGCGGATTTTGAGGAAAGCGGCCAGTGAGTTCTGGTAGCCGTTGATCATCCACTCGAAAAACGGCTCGGTTACCCGATAGAGCCACGGCTGGCGATGGCGGTTTTTCAGCAGTTTCGACGACAGCATCGGTGTTAGCGTTAGGGAAACAAAAGCCGAAATCAGCACCGATCCCGCCACCACAATCCCGAACTCGCGGAACAGACGACCGGTTACCCCTTGCAGGAAAATTACCGGCAGGAACACCGCCGCCAGCGTAACTGTCGTCGAAATAACGGCAAAATAGATTTCTTTTGACCCCTCAATCGCAGCCTGCATTGGCTTCATGCCTGCTTCGATCTTGGTGTAAATGTTCTCAAGCACCACAATGGCATCATCCACAACGAGACCGATGGACAAGACGATGCCGAGCAGCGTCAGTACGTTCATCGAAAACCCGCAGATGTACATAATGAAAAACGACCCGACGAGCGAAACCGGAATGGCCGTCAGCGGAATCAGCGTACTGCGCCAGTCGCGGAGGAAGGTAAAAATAATCAGGGCTACCAGCGCAAAAGCGATGATAATCGTTTCTTCAACTTCTTCGATTGACTTCCGGACATAGCGTGTGTAGTCAAAGCCCAGAATCAGCTTTACATCCGGCGGTAAGTCCTTCTGAATCTGCTCCTGTTTTTTGTATACGTTGTTCACGATCTCGATCTGGTTGGCACCCGGCTGCGGAATAACGGCGACGCTGAGCATCGGTACGCCATCGCGTTTAAACAGCGTTTTTTCCACTTCAGGAGCCAGCTCGGCAAAGCCAACATCCTGAAATTTAACCACCTGATCGTTTGTTTCCTTCAGAATCAGGTTGTTGAAATCATCAGGAGTCGTCAGGCGGCCGAGGGTCCGTACGGTGAGTTCGGTACTGGCGCCTTCCACGCTGCCTGAGGGGAGTTCAATGTTCTGGGTCCGGAGTGCGTTCGAGACGTCAATAGCCGTCAGCCGGTAGGAGGCCAGTTTAACCGGATCAATCCGGAGGCGCATGGCGTACTTCTTTTCTCCCCAGATCTGCACACTGCTCACGCCCGGAATGGTCTGGAAGCGTTCCTTGATCTGACGAAGGGCAATGTCGTTCAGCTCCAGCAGGGAGCGCGTTTTCGACAAAACCTGGATAAAATAGATCGGGCTGGCGTCGGCATCAGCCTTGGCCACAATCGGCGGATCGACATCGGGCGGGAGATTGGCAATGGCCCGGCTCACGCGGTCGCGCACGTCGTTGGCAGCGTCTTCAATGTCAACGCTCAGTTCAAATTCTACCGTAATCTGGCTCCGGCCGTCTCGGCTCGACGACGTCAGGGTCCGGATACCGGCAATCCCGTTGATGGATTCTTCGAGTGGTTCTGTAATCTGTGATTCGACAATATCGGCGTTGGCACCCGTGTAGACCGTCGAAACGGTTACCACCGGCAGGTCAATACTGGGGAACTCGCGCACCCCCAGATAGGCAAAGCCAATGCCGCCAAAGACTAAAATCAGCAGCGACATCACCACCGCCAGTACCGGCCGTTTAATGGATGTTGTTGATAGGTTAGCCATGTGTTAAAGAGTGAAAGAGTGATTGAGTGAAAGAGCGGCCTGCCGTTGCTTACGGTGAAACACTGGATGGGCGAATCGGTGATAAGCTGGTACCGGATGGTCGTCGCTCTTTCACTCTTCCACCGCGTGACGGCCACCGCGTGACGGCCACCGCGTGGCGGCCACTCTTCGCTCTTTAATTTAAATTTCTGATGTCAACTTCGCCGCCGGGTTTGACGAGCTGGGTACCGGCGGTGATGAGCGAGTCGCCGACGTGGAGGCCGCTGCGGATTTCGACGGTCCGGTCGTTGCGCAGGCCGATTTCAACCGGGACCGACTCGGCTTTGCGGTTGCGGACCACAAAAACTTTCTGGCCGGCCTGTTCGGGAATGATGGCTTCCGTTGGCACCACAATGGCATTTCCGTGCGTATTCAGGACCACGTTGATCCGCGCAAACGAGCCGGGAACCAGGGTCCGGTCATTGTTCGGGCTGACGGCCCGCAGCAGCAGGCTCCGCGTTTCGGGATCGACTTTGGTTTCGACGGCATAGACCGATCCGCCATACTGCCGTGGTGATCCTTCAACCGTGAACTGAATTTTACTGCCCTGGCGAACCAGTTGGGCATATTTGGCCGGTACCGAAAAGTCGAGTTTGGCGGGGCTGGTATTGGTCAGCGTTGCAATCCGGCTGGATGGCGAAATGTAGCTCCCGTTGCTGATGTAGCGCAGCCCGAGAGTGCCGTCAAACGGGGCACGGATCACGGTTTTGCTGATTTGTACGTTCAGGTTTTCGATATCGGCCAGAATCCCGTTCAGGTTTGTCTGGGCAATGTCGTATTCCTGACGGCTGATGGCTTCTTTTTCCAGCAGTCGTTTCTGCCGCGATTCGTTGGTTTCGGCCAGCTGTTTGTTCGACAACAGTTTCTGAAGCTGGGCCTGTAAGTCGGCGTCGTTGATGCGAAGTAATACAGCGTCTTTTCTGACGTACTGGCCTTCTTTGAAGAAAATGCCGGTAACCCGTCCCGAAATTTCACTGCGGATTTCCACCTCCTCATTAGGAATGATGGTACCGGTCGTCAGAATTTTCTCATCGAGCGACTGCATATTCACGACCAGAACATCAACCGATGTTTTTCCGCCGCCTTTGTTATCGCCGCCGGGTTTTCCGCCGGCCGCTGTTTTTTCGTCGGGTTTGGGGTCAAAAAGCGGTTTCAGTTTAGGGTAAAAAGCCAAAGCCCCAACCAGCAGGATGATGACAGCGGTCAGTAGTCGTTTGGTAAATGTTGTCATAGGCAGTGAAGGTGAAAGTAACGTCAGTTTTAGCTACTAAACTAGGTAAAAAAGTGGATTTAAACGTGAAACGCGCTGCTTCAGATGAAAATATCGGGAGTTGCTGATTGAATGTAACCGGAATGGGTAAAGTTGCAGATTTACAGCATGTTCGTAGCGGCGGGGCGGTGTATAAAAAAAGTGGCCAGTCCGGAAACTGGCCACTCATTCAGCATTAAATAACGAACAACGGGTCTAGTTGCGGACGGTAAACGTAAACGTCTTGTAGTTTTCGCTTGGATTGATGTCCGTTGACGTAGCCAGCGTTGTTACCAGCGTAACCGTCTGCGTGGTCGGAGCGGTAGCCGGAATACCTGGCAGGAACCGGACAACCAGATAGCCGACACTGCTGTTTGGCGGAATCGTCACCTGACCTTTAGTGCCAAGGATCTGGTAATGCGTTCCCTCAACAGCCGTGCTGGTCGGGTCAATACTGTAGTTGATCGTCGTAGCTACCGGCCGTTGAGCGCCAACCAGCTGGACCAGAATACTGTCGCGGCCGATACCCTGACGTACTGTGCGGGTACGGATGCCGTTGGCAACGTTGTTGGTTGGCTGCGTGGCAAAACCACGGCGCGGGTTACTGAATTCGGCGACCGTAGGGCCTTCGTAGGTCCATGACGGATTTTCGAAGCAGGATGTCAGGCTGAAAAGCATTGCCCCGAATCCAAGAATATAACTTAATGCTTTACGCATGTCTTTCACAAATTTTGAGTTACGAGATTAATAGCCGGGGTTTTGCTTCAGTTTGCTGTTAAGCTGAACCTGCGCGTTTGGCAGCGGAGCCAGAATCCGGAAGTCTGTGTACGGCACAACGGCCGACAAACTGGCCTTTGTGATCGTCTGGCCTTTGCGTTTCAGGTCAAAGAAACGGTGGCCTTCCAGTACCAGCTCCAGACGGCGCTCGGTCAGAATCAGATCAACCAGTCCCTGACCGGTAACAGTTGACGCAATTGGTGTTGCGCCACTCCGCGTACGGATGCGGTTCAGGTCGGTGATAGCAGCCGCGCTGTTGCCCGACAACGCATACGCCTCTGCGCGGATCAGCAGTACCTCTGAATAACGGATCACCGGAATGTTATCCGTAAACGGCCCGCGCGAACCAGGGTATTTCCGGCTGAAGAAAACGGCTTCACCTGATTTCGTTGCCGAGTAGAACATTGCCTTACGTACGTCAGCAGCTTCATACAGGTTCAATAATTCCGTGGTCGGCACTACATCGCCCCAGTTACCGGTAGTCAGGTTGGTCGTCAGCGAGTGCATTGACTCATTGGCGCCCAGTGATTCAGTTGCCTGTACATAGTTAATCTCAAACAGCGACTCAGGGTTAGGCGCAGTGGTGAAAGCGGCCTGATAACCGGTGCCTGATACCAATGTAGCGCCTGTACCCGCCAGGGCGTCTGTAGCAGCCTGAACCGCTTCCGGGAATTTTTCCCAGTACAGATACAGACGGGCAAGCAACGCCTGAGCCGCCGCTTTGTTGGCACGGAGGCGGTTGGCTGAAGCCGAAGCCGGTAAGTTAGTAATGGCGTCTTTCAGGTCCTTTTCAATCAGCTGATAGGTTTGCTCAACCGTAGAACGTTCCAGAAAAGTTGCCTGTGCCACATCAGCAGTAGGCTCAGTCCGCAGAATCATGCCGAGGTTGAAGCCATTGACCACTTTAGTCGGTTCGTAGGCAAAAACCCGCGCCATATCGAAATACAGCAAGGCGCGCAGGAATTGGGCTTCGCCTTTGATCTGTGCTTTTTCGGCATCCGCTGCGTTTGAGCCATCAATGCCTTTGATAATAAAGTTGGCTTCATTGATAGCGGCATAGTTATCCCAGAACTGCTGCATGTGTACACCAACGGCATTCACCCGCTCGTTGAAGTAACGGTTGGAGTTACTGTTAGTCAGGCGAACGTTGTCGGCCATGATTTCCGGTGCAATCATCATCCGGGCACCATAGTATGTGTTGGGTTGCAGACGGTCATAGACTGAAATCAGCAGGGAGCGAACGCCAGTTATATCCTGTAGCGCCTGGTCTGAGCTAATAGATTGTTTAGGCTGTGTGACCAGTAAGTCACTGCATGAACTGGCCGCTAAAACAATCAGACAGCCGGTCAATGATAGACGAATATGTTTAAACATGATAGTTAATGCTGTTTGTTGATCAGAAGCCGAATAGAATACCACCGGAAACTTGTTTACTCTGTGGATATCTGCCAATTTCAGTACTTAAGATTTCGGGATCAAATCCGGTATAAGCTGTCCATGTCAGCAGGTTGACTGCCTGTGCGAACAACTGAATTCTATCCATTTTAATGCGTCGGGTCACAGAATTGGGCAGATCGTAAGCAATCTTGATTGTCTTCATCCGTATATAACTATTGTTTTCAATCTGCTTGGATGAGAACGTTTGAATGGACGAACTGCCAGGTACTGATCCACCTTCGTATGGTGCTGCCACGCTCGTGATTTGACCCGGTGTAGTCCAGCGGTTCAGCTGACTGGCCAGGTTGTTCCAGCCGGCCGATGCCGAGCTTTCCATGAAGAAGCCGTTATTATTTAACACACGGCTACCCCATTGGCCCTGAAAGAGTATTTCCAGCGTGATACCTTTATAATTAAAGGTGTTGGTTACACCGCCATAACCCTTAGGGAGCGGAGTACCCTGATACCGTGAGTCACGTGTCTGTAACGTGTAGGTAAGATTACCTAAGCTATCTAGCCACATGGCACGGCCATCGGCTGGGTTAACACCGGCATAGGTTGGATACCAGTTAATATCAGTTGGTAAACCGACCTGGTAAGTGGTACCGATCCGGTTCTGTCCCGGTAACAATTGAAGAATCCTATTTCGCTGGAACGAGGCATTCCAGTCTGTTTCCCACTTGAAACCGCCTTTATCGATGTTCACATGTTTCAGGCTGATTTCCAGACCACGGTTTTCAACTTTGCCGAGGTTTTCGAATATCGAGCCAAAACCACTGTCGTTTGGTAACGGACGGGCTAATAGCAGTTTGTCATTAATTTTACGATAGGCGTCAATCGCAGCGCTGATACGACCATCAAACAAGTCTATATCGAGACCAACATTAAGCGTACGGGCGAGCTCCCAAGACAGGTTGTTGTTACCCAGCTGACTCGGACGAATACCTGGCAAATCAATATACTGCCCACCCAGACCAAATAACGCACGAGACGCGAAGTCCGAAATCAGGTTATTTCCGGCTTCGCCATAACCGGCGCGTAGTTTCAGGTCTCTGATGGCCGGAATATTCTTCATGAAGGCTTCCTCCGAGATACGGTAGCCGATAGAGGCTGACGGGAACAGGCCCCAGCGGGTGTTGGCACCGAAACGCGACGAACCATCGTACCGTAAAGAGGCAGTAGCCAGGAATTTATCGCCGAATTTGTAATTAGCACTGCTCAGCAAGCTGGCAATCCGCCATGTAGTGTACGTACCGGTTGTGGTGATCGGCCGTGCTGCTGCAGCCAGCGTTGTGAACAAACCGTTCGGGAATCCCTGACCGGTTGCTGAAACCGTTTCACGAACTTCCTGACGATACTCGGCACCGGCCAGTACGTTAATATTGTGGCGGCCGAATGAGCGGTTATAGTTCAGCGTCTGGTTGGTGTTCCAGTTCAGGGTGTAGCGGTTCGATACTGTTGCCGAACCACCGGTTGAGGCAAACTGCGGTACAATCTGATCGCGGTAGTTGTTATCCATGTTGTTGGCATAGTCGATACCGTAGAACGAGCGGAACCGGAGTCCTTTTACGATTTCGTAATTAACCGCGATGTTGCTGACAGTCTGCACGGTTGTTCCCAAACGGGTTTCGTACTTCACACTCTGTACCGGATTGTAGCTGAACGCGCCGGAAAGCGGGGCGTTAAAACTGCCATCTGCCTTGTATATCGGCTGGTTTGGCAGGATCAGAGCCGCAGAGAAGAACGGACTGTTAATAAACGCACCATCGGCAATCGCGCCGTTCAGACGGGTCGCTGACAAACCGATTGATGTTTCAATTTTCAGTTTTGGCGATGCCTGATGGTCAAGGTTAACCCGCAGGGTCCCGCGGCGGAAATCGGATTTGATAACCTGTCCTTCCTGGAAGTTGTATGAACCGGCAATGTAGAAGTTTGTCTTGCCGTCACCGCCCGACGCGGAAAGGTCATACATCCGCAGGCGTCCACGCTGGAAAACAGCATCCTGCCAGTCGGTATTCTGCACCGTTGACGGATCACCGTACTGCGTAATGGCGGATGTACGGGCTGCATCTACCGAAGCATTTGTCTGAATGGCACGGTTAACAAAGTTTTCAATTTTCAGGGTTGCAAATTCCGATGCAGTTAATACATCCAGCTTTTTCAGGAGATCAGTGAAACCATCCTGTACGGACACTTTAAACTTAGTACGGCCGGCGTGACCGCGCTTAGTCGTAATTACCACTACACCGTTTGCTCCCTGAGCACCATAAATAGCCGCTGCCGCTGCATCTTTCAGGATATCGATAGACTCGATATCGTTCGGGTTGAGCGAGGTAAGTACGTTTGAGCTGGCCTGGCCGGATAAGCCACCGTCAGACACCTGCACTCCATCGATGACGTAAAGCGGGTTGTTACCGGCGTTGATGGAGCCGACACCGCGGATACGCACGTTCAGCGCACCACCCGGCTGACCGCTGAGGGCTGTAACCTGCACACCGGCCGCGCGGCCCTGCAAGGCACGGTCAACCGACTGCATCGGGAGGTTTTCGATGGTTTTGCCGGTAACGGCCGCAACTGCACCGGTAACATCAGCACGGCGGGCCGAATTACCATACCCGGTCACCACTACTTCATTTAATTCAGAAGCCGATGCCTGAAGCACAACATTGAGTGCTGTCCGGTTGCTGATCACTACTTCCTGTGGGGTAAAACCGATATAGCTGAACACCAAACGGGCACCGGCAGGAACATTAAATTTGTAATTACCATTGGCGTCAGTTGTTGTACCACGGCTGGATCCCTTAATCTGGACACTAACGCCTGGAAGACCTGCACCATCATCTGATGAAGTGACCCGGCCGCTGATCGATATGTCCTGCGCAAGCAACGGGAGCGCAAAAAATAAGGTCAGCAACCAGGATGAAAGTAGTAATTTTTTCATCTGAAGTTAGTTGATAGAGTTGTAAGTATATTTAGTTAACGGGGTGTAAAATTATTGTAAAGAACGACTTTTGAAAACTATTGTTTGGTTAATCAGTTATAATACGAATTTTTATAAAATGTATACTTAGTGTATTTGGGGCGTTTTTATTGCATTTTAGCTGGTATTAATTTGGATTAAAATTGCATTAAAATGCCTTTAATCAAATTTTAATTTGAAAAAGTATAGTAAAAAAAACTGCCTGAGTTGTAAAAAAATGTTTAAACATTAAATATGAAAGCATATAATTATTTTAAGAAACAGGCAAAATTGAACAGTTGTAGTTTTTTATTTAAATATGATTATTATTTAAATAAATAGAATTCAAGAGGCATTCTTCAGAACACACTAAGAAAGCAGGATGGGAGTAAATCCTGCCAGGGATGTCAGGGCCGGACAGGCTGTGAGGGGTTAACCGGTGGTACTGGTTCAAAGAAACCAGCGTGATACTGATTGGTAGACCGGCGGTGTAGTTTATAAAAAACGAAAGTGTATTTCTCCTATTGAGATAATCAGAAAATCCAGCCGGAAATACCCTCCTGTCCGGATCATAAAATTGAACTTTTTAAGGGGTGCCTACAAATTAATTTGTTAAGGCAATGATTTAAATGCGAAATGTTGTTTCGTAAATATGTTTGTGCGGAAAATATTGTTTTAAATATATTGTTTTCGCTAAAAAGTTTAATTAAACAACAAAATCAGTCAGTTGTTGCCATGAATTGATTCAGTGGAACAGGATTAAGTACATACAATATTTGAATTTGATTATAAATTAAAATTGGATTAAAGTTTGAAAATCGGGCAATAAATGACTGCAAACCATTTAACTGAGTATTATCCTGTGTTGATAGTCATTGATAAAAATTGTATTTATCTAATATATATAGAATAGGTATGTTATCCGGTGTTATAGCTGGATAATCTGGATTGACAGTATATTATTTTGACTTAATTTGTAATAAGTATATCAATCATGTGTGTAGGTTATATATAATAGTACTATATTTGGCGTTCAAACAATAATTTTCATTAACTTAAACTATGAGTCTATGAAGAAGAGCATACTTGTACTATGCTTTCTGGCCGCGCTTACACTCATAAGCAATTATGGCTGGGCCCAGCAACGCAGCGTGTCGGGCCGGGTGACCTCATCGGAGGATGGGTCTGCTTTACCAGGTGTAAACGTCCTGATTAAAGGAACAAAACAGGGCGTCTCAACAGACGGCGATGGCCGGTTTTCCATTAATGTTCCATCAACAAACACAACGCTTGTTTTTTCCTTCATCGGTTTCGACGCTAAAGAAGTTGTCGTTGGTAATCAGACGAGCATCAATGCAACACTGACGGCAAATGCCAGCGAACTGAATGAAGTCGTGGTAGTTGGTTACGGTACGCAGTATAAGCGGGACGTAAGCGGCTCAATTTCATCCATTGGTGGTAAGCAGATTGCCCAATTGCCGGTTCAGAGCTTCGAGCAGGCACTGGGTGGCCGGGCTGCCGGTGTAAACATTACGGTACCAAACGGTCTGTTAAACAACCCGCCGGTGATCCGCGTACGCGGGGTAAACTCAATTAACCTGAGCTCATTCCCACTGGTGGTAATCGACGGTATTCCTGCCTTTACCGGTGATAACTCATCCACTAACGCACCGAATAACCCGCTGGGTAACATTAACCCGTCGGATATCGAATCTGTAGAAGTCCTGAAAGATGCATCTGCCAGTGCGATTTACGGCTCGCGGGCGAGTGCCGGTGTAATCCTGGTTACCACCAAGCGTGGTACTAAAGGCAAGGGTAAGTTTACCTATGACGCCTGGGTAGGGGTAACCCAGCCATTCCGTCTGTTCGACATGCTGAATGCCGATCAGTATATGATGATGAAGAATGAAGCAGTCCGTAACCTGAATGCCAACGTACTGGCGGTGAGTGGTAAGCCTGGTACGAACATCGAAGGGTTCCGGCCTAGCCTGGATGCCAGCGGCAATCCGGTTAACACGAACTGGTACGATTATGTATATCAGAACGGTTTTTCACATTCTAACTCGGCCAGCTTCTCAGGTGGTAATGACAATACATCCTATTACCTGTCACTTGGTTACACCGGTCAGAAAGGGATGCTCCAGAAAAACGAATTCAAGCGGACATCTGCCCGCCTGAACGTTGACCATAAAGTATACAAAACCTTCAAGGTGGGTACCAGCTTCGGGTACGCAAACAGCTACAACAGCTCGCCAAACAGTGGTTCTATTCCGGGTGCAGCCTTCTCAACAGCCGGTTTAGGCCGTCTGCCGCTGGTATTGCCGCCAAACGTAGCACCTTATAACAACGACGGTAGCTTCAACATCAATGGTTCCAGTTTAGGGGCTGGTGCCAACGTGAACCCTGCTTCGGGTGCAGCTCTCCTGCCGGGCTATTATAACCCGGTTGTTGATCTGGCGAAAAACTCATTTACATCAGACGGCAACGACATTCAGGGCAGCGTATATGCTGACTGGGAAATTATCAAAGGCCTGAACATCCGTACGCAGTATGGTATCAACAACATCGGTTTTGAAGACAAGTCATTCCTGACCGGTCTGTCAGGTGACGGTTATTCGTCAGGTGGTTCGGCTACAAACACATACCGTACACTGAAACGCTGGAACTGGCAGAATACGGCTCAGTATTCACGCACGATTGCGGAAAAGCACAGTGTATCGTTGCTGGTAGGTGCTGAAGAGCAGCGTACACAGGTTGAACGCTGGGGCGCCAACCGGACAACGGTAGCAGACGTTTTCTTCGAAAGCTATCAGGGTAACTTTACCAACATCGCCGCATCTGGCAGCCAGCAGACAGAGAACTACCTGGTATCTTATTTCGGTCGTCTGAACTATGACTTCGGTAAGAAGTACTTTGCATCGGTTAACTTCCGTCGTGACGGCTATTCGGCATGGGCTAATAAGTGGGGTAACTTCTACGGTGCTGCGTTAGGCTATACCATCTCTGAGGAAGCATTCTGGAAAAACTCAGCGTTCCTGCAGAACATCAACCACCTGAAACTGACAGGTAGCTACGGTGAAGTAGGTAACAGTAACGGTATCAGTGATTTTGCTTCGTTACAGACGTATGCATCAGGTCTGTACGGTGCCGTTGCGACACTGGGTTATAACAGTGCCGGTAACACTGCCCTGACCTGGGAAACCAGCAAGAAAACGGATATCGGTTTCTCATTCGGTTTATTACAGGATCGTTTACAGGGTGAGTTCTCATACTACAAAAACCTGGTTGACGGTCTGATTCTGGACGTACCACAGGCGCCGTCGAAAGGGGTTCCGGGTAACTCAGTACCAGCCAACGTTGGTTCGATGCAGAACACCGGTATCGAATTCAGCCTGCAGTTCAATGCCATTACCCAAGGTGATTTCAAATGGACAATCAACGGTAACGTAACAACGCTGAAAAACCGCGTACTGGCTCTGAGCGCAGAAGGTCAGCGGATCGGTACAGCAACCAGCCTTGAAACCATCAACTATACAACCGCCGGCCGTTCGGTAGGTGATCTGTTAGCGGTTCCTTCGGTAGGTATTAATCCTGACAACGGCCGCCGGATGTTCCGGAAGGCTGACGGCACCATCGTGCAGTATGACCACCTGGGTACCGGCTGGACAAAAGTGTCGGATGGCAGCGGTACAACGTCGCCTTCACAGTTGGCCGATGGTGTATACTATGGTCCTGTACTGCCTAAGTGGTACGGTGGTCTGGACAACACGTTCCGTTACAAAGGATTTGATCTGGGAATCTTCCTGCAGTTCTCAGGTGGTAACTACCTATATAATGGTACACAAGCCGGTCTGCGCGATCAGCGTTTCTGGAATAACCATACCGATATCCTGAACCGCTGGACACCTGATAACAAAGGTGGTACAATTCCGCGTGTTGTTTATGGTGATAACGTATCAAACGGTTCGGCACTGGTTATCTCAGAAAATATCGAGAAAGGTGATTTCCTGCGTGCCCGTAACCTTTCACTGGGTTACACGTTCACCCGCGGTCTGCTGGATAAGCTGAAAATCCAGAATGCACGGATTTACGGACAGGTACAGAATGCGTTTATCCTGACGAAATACACAGGTATCGATCCTGAAATTTCGACAAACGGTAACAGCAACACAGGCGCTGGTGTCGACCGTAACTCAATCGGTCAGGCCAGAACATTTACGTTAGGTATCAATCTCGGTTTTTAATTGAGTCTGGATAATGAAAAAATACGTCAACAATAAATTTGCCGCAGTCGCACTGACAACTGCCCTGGCGTTCGGCCAGTTCTCCTGCCAGACCGAGCTGCTGAATCCGGTTCCTAAAACCCTGTTCTCTGATCAGGTCGTGTATGATACCCCTGCCCGTGTTTTGCTGCAGGTAAACAACATGTATTCGTCTGTTAAAAGCGGAAACTTCCTCGGCGGCCGTTACTATGTATATGGTGATGTCCGGGCGGATGACTTCCTGAACCGTACGAACAACGGTGTTACCGCACTGGGCGTATGGAACCATACACTAACCGAGACATCGCAGAACGATGTAATCAACATGTGGGGCGCTGCCTATGCCGCTATCAACCAGATCAACGTATTCCTCGCAGGTCTTGATGCCAATACGGCTAAGTATGTAGTGCCGACGTTCCCGGCAGATTTTGCTACGGTAACGGCTAATCAGTATAAAGGAGAAGCGCGTTTCCTGCGTGCTCTGTGCTACTACTCACTGCTGCAGTTTTATGCCCGTCCGTACGTAGACGGTAACGGCAGCAAGCCGGGTCTGCCGCTTCGTCTGAAAGCGGAGACAAACTCACTGAACAATGAGCTGGCCCGTAGTTCTGTGGCTGAAGTATACACGCAGATTCTGGACGACCTGAACTTTGCGGAGCAGAACCTGCCGTTAACGTATGGTGATGCAACAACCCGTACAACCCGCGCACACAAAAACTCGGCCATTGCCCTGAAAACGCGTGTGTATCTGACGATGGGTAACTGGGCAAACGTGGTCACGGAAGCCAACAAAATTGTGCCGGCTTCGGCGCCGTTTGCGGCAGCTTCCGGTGTTCCGCATGCACTGGCTGCTTCGGTAGCTACTGTGTTTGCTCCGCCACAGGAAACGACAGAAACGATTATGTCGTTTCCGTTTACGGCGCAGAACGCCCCTGGTACGCAGAATCAGCTGGCTTACTACTTCCTGCCTTCATCGCTGGGCGGTAACGGGGAGTTCAGTCTGAACCCTGCCGGTATCATTTCAAACACAGCGGTATTGGGTACAACGGATGCCCGCCGGACCAACTTTGTGGTCACGTCAGGAACGGAAACATTCCTGAAGAAATACCCGACCGGTACGCCTTATACGGACAGAGCACAGGTGATCCGGTACGCCGAAGTACTGCTGAACCTGGCAGAAGCCAAAGTTCGTTCGTCAAACACAGTTGATGCCCAGTCACTGGCCTTACTGAATGCGGTACGTGGCCGTTCGAATCCGGCGGGTGTATATACAGCAGCCAGCTTTGCCAGCGCGCAGGCCTTTATCGATGCCGTTCTGCTGGAACGCCGCGTAGAATTCCTGGGCGAAGGCCTTCGGAATACCGACATCATGCGTCTGAATGCAACCATTCCGGCTAAAGGCGCGGTTGGCGCGGTTCCGTCGTCAGATTCACGCTATGTATGGCCGATTCCGGCAACGGAATTGCAGACAAACCCATTAGTTGTACGTAACTAAGCGGTTTATTCCGGTTAAATACTTTGTAAAAAGCGGCTGTCTCATTAGTTTTGAGACAGCCGCTTTTTTTAGTACAAAAATTTGTAATAAACGGTGGTGGTAATATATTATTTTGTCAGCAAAGTAAATTAAACAACTTGCAGGATTTATACAGACCTATGAAACAGTTAATCACAGCAGTTGGACTGGCAGCGGGAGCCCTGCTGCCGATGGCAGTATCGGCGCAGACGGCAGCCCTGAAAAGTAAAATGGATAAGATGGCAGACGGCATCGAAAAGAAAGTCGTTGCCTGGCGCCGTGATTTCCATCAGAATCCAGAACTGGGTAACCGCGAAATCCGGACCATGGGCATCATTGCCGCTCATCTCAAATCACTGGGTATCGAGGTCACAACCGGCGTCGGTAAAACCGGCGTTGTCGGTATTCTGAAAGGCGGAAAGCCCGGGCCGGTCGTTGCCCTGCGCGCTGATATGGACGGATTACCGGTTACCGAGCGTGTCGATATTCCGTTTAAATCGAACGTCCGGACAGAATATAACGGCCAGCAGACCGGCGTGATGCACGCCTGCGGACACGATACACACGTGGCCATGCTGATGGGTGCTGCCGAAGTAATGGCGGCCATGAAAAGCGAACTGAAAGGCACCGTGAAATTTATTTTCCAGCCGGCTGAAGAAGGGGCTCCGCAAGGGGAAGAAGGCGGTGCTGCACTGATGGTGAAGGAAGGCGTTCTGGAGAACCCGAAAGTTGACGCGATCTTTGGCCTGCACATCAACTCCCAGACCGAAGTCGGAACCATTAAATACCGTCCCGGTGCTACGATGGCGGCGGTAGATTCCTATGCCATTAAGATTAAAGGCCGTCAGGCGCACGGTGCCGCTCCGTGGTCAAGCGTTGACCCGATTGTCACAGCGTCGCAGGTGGTTATGGGCTTGCAGACTATTGTCAGCCGGAATCTGCAACTGACCGAAGGGCCGGCCGTCGTAACGGTAGGGGCCATCCACGGCGGTATCCGGCAGAACATCATCCCGGAGGAAGTAAATATGATCGGTACCATCCGGACATTCAGCCCGGAAGCGCAGAAGCTGGTGCACCGCCGGATTGACGAGATTGCTACCAACATCGCCGAAAGCGCAGGAGCGAAGGCCGAAGTGAAGGTAGACGTGATGTACCCGGTGACCTATAATGACCCCAAACTGACCGACCAGATGATCCCGACGCTGGAAGCGCTGGCGGGTAAGGATAATGTGAAAATTACGCCGGCTCAGACCGGTGCGGAGGACTTTTCATTTTTCCAGCAAAAGGTGCCGGGCTTTTTCTATTTCCTCGGCGGGATGCCTAAAGGCAAGAAGGTTGAAGAGGTGCCATCGCACCATACACCTGACTTCTATATTGACGAAGGTGGCTTTGTACTGGGCGTAAAAACGTTCTGCCACCTGACGGTTGATTATATGGAGCAGTTTAAAAAGTAATCGTTACTGGTGGTTGCTGGTTGTTCTGGTGGTTACTGTGAGCAAGGAGTGGTGGCACGACCGCCAGGCGATCCTGTCTAAGTCGTGCCACCACTTTATAAAACCAATTTAAAAAAGCTTAGGGCCGGTTGTCGGATAGACAACCGGCCCTCTGTCTTTAACTCAGCAACTACCGGAAACCAGCAGCAACACAGAACGGAAAATATTAATACCCCGAGTTCTGAATCAGACTTTTGTTGGCCAGAATTTCGCGCTGCGGAATCGGGAAGACCAGACGATCTGCGTTGTAGCGGATGTTACCGATACTGCGGCGCGTCCGCTTGATATCGTGAATCTGGGTGCCTTCAAATGCCAGTTCCAGACGACGTTCCTTCAGAATTGCGTTCAGGTTTAACTGGGCGCTTGTCAAGGCACCCAGACCCGCCCGGCTCCGGATCAGGTTAATGTCGGCCAGCGGTGTGGCACCGATGCTGGAACCATTCTGGAAGTTAGCTTCGGCACGTGTCAGGTACATTTCCGCCAGACGAATCACCTGGATATTGCCATACTGGTTCACAAATTTAGCCGTACGGATCAGGCCGGCATCATCCTGATAAAACAGTTGGGCACGGTTATCAGCCGCTTCATACTGGCTTAGGTGACGGTTTTCAATATAAATATCGCCGCGGCCGCCGTACGTCTGGTCGGTATAAAACAGGTGAAGGTTGTTAGAACCGTCCTGATCGGTTACCTGCATGGCAAAAATTGTCTCATCGGTATTCCGGCCATTGACAAAGAAGCGCAGATCAAAGACTTCCTCCAGATTGACCAGCGCAAACTGGTTCGACTGGATTACGCGGTTCGCCGCATTGGCAGCGGCTGCATAGTTGCTTTGCTGCAGGTACACCCGTGACAGCATGGCCGCCGCTGTACCACTTGAGGCATAGAAATCATTACTGATCGGAATTTTAGCTTCAGCATCCGTCAAGTCCTTAATGATCTGGGCATAAACCTGCGCTACGGTACTCCGGCTCACATAATCGCTGTTTGTAACTGTTGTGGTCGGCGTTAAGACCAGTGGAACACCAAGGTTTGTGTTCGCGTCGCCGTCGCCCCATGATTTGGCAAAATACCGGACCAGCTCAAAATACACCGTCCCCCGGATAAATTTAGCCTCACCTTCAATCCGTGTTTTTATGTTGGCGTCTGTTGCCAGATTCAGGTTTGCCAGTACCGTATTACAGATGTTGATCGTGTTGTAGGCCGAAATCCACATGCCGGCCACATCACTGTTGGTGATCAGGATCTGTTTACGGTAAATCTGGCCGGGATCAATGAATGTACCGTCCCAGGTAGTTTCACCGTTATCGCCTAAAAGTTCGGCATTCCGCTGAATATTTCCGCCATACAGGTCGCCGTCGCCCAGGGCGTCATAGGCACCGACGAGCAGTGCCTGTAAGTCGGTCTGGGTTGTCAGGGCGTCTTTAGAGTCAAGTGAGTTACGTGGTTGAACATCCAGTTTGTTGTCGCAGCTGCTAAACAAAAGACCGCCCACCAGTAGCGAACCCGTTATGAATAACTTGTACGTTTTCATGAGTTTATGTGTTAAGCGACTGCCGGCGAACCGGCAACGTCAGCGTCTACGATCTTAGAAATTGATATTTAAGCCTCCAATAAACGATTTAGGCTGGGGGGCCGAATAGAAATCGTTACCCAGACCAATGTTGCCGGCTGCTACGTCGGTATTCACTTCCGGATCCCAGCCTGTGTATTTTGTTAATGTCAGCAGGTTCTGAGCGGTAGCGTAAACCCGTACCCGGTTCAGCTTCACCTTATTGGTCAGGCTTTTCGGTAAGGTATACGACAGCGTAACCGTTTTCAGACGCAGGTAATCACCACGCTGTACATACCGTGAGGAGTTCGTGTTGCCGTTCCCGCCGCCATACCGTGCCTGCGGTACATCGGTGATGTCGCCCGGCTTTTGCCAGCGGCGCAGCTGATCCGGAGTCTGGTTATCAATCAGACTGGCATTCGACGACATGTAGGTGCCGGCCGCGTTAAAGATATCATTACCGTATTGGCCCTGGAACAGGAACGTCAGGTCAACGCCTTTATACGACAGGTTGTTGGTAATACCACCGATCCATTTCGGGTTCGGATTACCGATAACCACCTGCTGGGCCAGGTTCGGGTCGTTGGTTGTGGCCCGGTCGCGGGACCCATCGCCGTTCAGGGTGTTTTTGTAGTAAAGGGCATCCCCGTTCTGCGTGTCTACACCGGCGTATTCAATGGCGTAGAAAACCCCGATCGGGTAGCCTTCACGCGCCTGATTCACATACCCACCGTCGATCACCTGGCCGTTCAGGTTGGTGATTTTGTTTTTGTTCGTAGAGATGTTAAAGCTGGTATTCCAGTTAAAGGCACCCCGTACGTTCTGCGTATTTAAGACGACTTCAATCCCTTTGTTCTCCAGTTTACCAACGTTACGCAGTTGGGTTGCGTACCCGGTAGTAGCGGGAATGTTAACGTTCAGGAGCAGATCGCGGGTGTTTTTGATGTAATAATCGACCTCACCTGACAACCGGCCGCCGAACAGACCGAATTCGAGGCCTACATCGGTCTGCAGGGTTTTTTCCCAGCTCAGATCAGGGTTCGGAATCTGAGTTGGTGCCTGACCCGGTACGCCTGCATAACCGGCTGTACCCGAATACAGCGAACGCGATCCGAAGTTGCCTACCTCGGCATTACCCGTCAGACCATAACTGGCCCGCAGTTTCAGGTTGCTGACAACCGGCAGATTCTTCATAAACGATTCTTCGGAGATAATCCAGCCGACGGACGCCGACGGGAAGGCCCCGTAGCGTTCGTTTACCCCGAAACGGGACGAACCATCAATCCGGCCGACCAAACCAAGGATGTACCGGTTGTTGTACCGGTAGTTGACGCGGGCAAAGTACGACAGAAAGGTAAACAGCGATTCCGTAGTTGAGCCACCGGTGATACGCGCCGCCGAAGAAATCTGCTTGTAGGCATCATTCGGAAAGTCTTTCCCGACCACATTGGTAAAGTTGGTCTGCGACTGCTGATACGACATCCCGAGGGTCGCATCAATGTCATGCTTCTCGTTGATGGTTTTGCCGTAGCTGAAGAAGTTGTTGGTCGTATAGTTGGTAACCTGCGTAAAGTCATTACTGGCCTGCCCCTGCGGATTACCCAGCAGTGTTTCCTGACCATAGTACTGCTGCTGGTTCTGGTTTAACAGGTCAACACCCCATTCCGAACGGAACGACAGGCCTTTAAACAGTTTATAATCGGCATAAACATTACCGATTACGCGGTTCACAAACGTGGTATAGGACGCATATTCCTTGTCCCGGAGCGGGTTATAGTACGGCGTATTTTCATTGAATTTACCGGTTGTCGGGTCGGCTGCCGGCGCAAACGGCGGTAGGGCCACAATTTGCATCGGCGTCGTAAACGAGTTGTCGTTGGCCAGCCGGTAGTTATTCGTCCGGGCAATGTTGAGGTTTACACCCAGTGTTAGTTTATCGGTCGCCGAGTGGTCGAGATTAACGCGGCCGCTCATCCGGGTAAAGCGGTTTTTAACCAGAATACCGTACTGATCGGAATAGGAGCCTGAGACGTAAAAACGTGTTTTGGCGTCACCACCCCGGGCGCTGAGGTCATACTGCTGCATCGGTGCGTCCTGGAAAGCGAGCGATTGCCAGTCCGTATTAACGGTCGCCTGTTCCCAGGCAGAGCGGTTGTTCAGGGCGTAAAACGTGAAGAAGTTTTCAAGCTGGGCCTGTGTGATACGGGTTAATCCCAGTGCATTAGAGTTGTTGACCGCTTCTTTGAACAGCGTGATATAGTCTTTAGTCCCTAAGAAATCACGGCGGTGCGTTGGCTTGCTGGCACCGTAGAACGCATTCAGCTCAAACTGGGTCGGACCACCTTGCTTTCCTTTTTTTGTCGTGATCAGGACAACCCCGTTTGATGCACGCGAACCGTAGATGGCCGTTGCGGCGGCATCTTTCAGGATTTCGATTGATTCAACGTCGTTGAAGTTCAGATCGGCAATCGGGTTGGTCGGGGCACCGTTGGTAGAGAGGTTCTGCGATGTTACAGGAATACCATCGATCACATACAGCGGCTGGTTACTGGCCGTTACCGACGAGGAGCCCCGTACGCGGATCTGAATGCCCTGACCGACTTTACCGTTCAGAGAGGTAATCTGAACACCGGCCGCGCGGCCCTGTAGTGCCTGCTCGACACTTGGTACCGGGATATTCTGAATTTCTGCACCGGTAACCCGGGCAACGTTGCCCGTTAAATTCCGCTTCGACTGGCTGCCATAGCCGACGACTACTACTTCATTGATGGAACGAGTGTCTGAGGAAAGGGTTACATTAATGGTAGCGCGGTTACCGACGAGGATCTCCTGCGTCTGATAACCAACAAAGGAAATTTGAAGGGTGGCGTTGGCTGGTACGTTCTGAAGCGTGAATTTACCGTCGGCATTGGAGGTAGTACCTCTGTTTGTGCCTTTAATCTGAATACTGACGCCGGGCATCGCAGCGCCTTCGTCTGACGAGGTGATGACACCCGTAATGGCCCGATCCTGAGCAAACGCTGGCAGCCAGAGTGCAAAGCAGACCAGTAAGCTCAATAGTAATTGTTTTCTCATACTCAACGTGCAGTTAATGAGGGTTTTTTGCAAATTATAAATAAAATACAAGTAACCTAATACCAGTTAATACTGTAAAAACAGCGGACAGAAGGTTTCTTAAATACCCAATACGCAAATTGTTCGTAAACAGTTAATTATTGGACTGAAAAAAAGTAAAAAAAAAGGAGGGCGACGAAAAAAAATGATTTTACCGCCTGATTCTGAAGAAGAAAATTGGGTTTATTCCGGTTTTCGCCGACGAAGAATATAGGAAAGCAGTCCGGGGAAGAATCGCTGCAAATAGATACCCACGATTTCGTACCCGCCGATATATACCTCATTTTTGCCGTTCCGGACGGCACGGGTCAGCTTCCGGGCAAACACCGCCGGGGCCATACCTTTGGTCTGGTTGTCATCCATCCGGCCGTGTTTTTCGCCGGCTGCGTTGAGGGCGTGCAGCGAAATCGGTGTACGGATGTAGCCGGGGCAGACAATGGTTACCCGTAGACCCTGTTCATAAATTTCGGCGCGAAGTGAGTCAAAAAAGCCGTGCAAAGCGTGTTTAGTGGCGCAGTAGCCCGACCGCATTTTCGTGCCGATCTTACCTGCCACACTGCTGGTCACCACAAAATGGCCCGAACCCTGCTGCTGCATGACCGGCAGAATGGCCTTCGTCAGGGCAATTACCCCGAAAAAGTTAACGTCAAACAACTGCTGGAAGACCGGCAGGCTGGTCTCGGAAACAAGGCCGCGCTGGGTGATGCCGGCGTTCTGAAATACATAGTCGATCCGGCCGAAGCGGGCCGTCACGGCCGTCACATACCGGCCGAAATCGTCGGACGCTGCCATGTCGAGGGGCAGAATGAACAGATTGTCCGGTGCAAGGCCGGTCATGCCGGCAACCCGTCTGAGTTCCTCTTCGCGACGTGCCGACAGGACCAGCCGCGCACCTTGCCGGGCGAGATCAATGGCCAGGGCTTCACCAATACCGGACGATGCCCCCGTAATCCAGACTACTTTTTCCTTAAAAGACATGAATGAATGGTTTTGACAGGATTACAAAATGAACGGAGGATAGCACTATAACTCATTTCATCAGAAAAAGTCTGACATGTACCCGTAATCTTGTCAATCACGCGAATCATACAAATCCTGTCAGATAAACACTAGCCGGTTCCCCTCGTCTGCGCTGACCTGGAGACGCACGGTCCGGCCCAGCGGGAGGGTCAGGTTATGGGCCACGTGTCCGGCCGGAAAATCGTAGCAAACAGGATAGTCGTAATCCGCGACGGCTTCGGCAATAATCCGGTTCGCATCCTTTCCGAAAGGCAGCGACATACTGATCTGCATATCGGTAAACTGCCCGACGACCAGGCCGGCAAGCTCTGCCAGCCGGCCCGACCGTTTCAGCTGGCACATCATCCGGTCGAGTGAAAACAACGTTTCGTCGATGTCTTCGATAAACAGGATTTTATTCCGGTAATCGAGATCCGTCGGGGTGTCGAGCGAGTTGATTAACAGTGTTAGATTTCCGCCAATAAGCTGACCATCAGATTTTCCCTGTTTTTCGAGTGGATGGCCTGGAATTTCGTACTGTGCGGGCAAATTACCAAACAGCCACTGTTTCAGTGAGGAAAGCGAGCCGGCAACACCCTCGTTTCCGAACTGTTTCGGCATGATGCCGTGCAGGCTTACTACGTCGTGACCGGTCAGCCAGCTGTGCAGCACGGTTACGTCACTGAAACCAACCAGCCACTTCGGCGACTGCCGGAAGCCGGTAAGGTCAAGCCGGTCAACGATGCGGTAGCAGCCATAACCGCCCCGGGCGGCAAAGACAGCTTTAATA
>NZ_CAMFHL010000041.1 GCF_945952095.1 uncultured Arsenicibacter sp.
GGACCAGTCCTGACGTCGGGATTTCAAATGTTTATACCGCACCAATCATTTTCTTCATCTTCTCAAAGCTGGTCTTCGCCACCACGGCGGCATCCTGGGCATAATACCCCTTGTTAAAGACCTCAAGCGACAGAACAATCGTTTTTCCGTCGGTTTTAATTTTCCGCAGAATATTCTGAATCGGAGCGACGCCGTCACCCGGATATACCCGGTCGCCATCGACAATCGTTTCACGCGGCATATTCGCCGGATAATCATTGACGTGGAAAACCTCAATAGCCGTCGGCCCAACCAGCGGCAGGCTGTCCAGGCTCGAACCACCCTTGTAGAGGTGATATACATCGAGCAGCACCCGCGCTTTCGGATGACCACTTTCGATGGCCACATACATGACATCGCTCAGCCGGTTCAGGTTATGCGAAAAGCCCCATAATTCCAGATGCGGTACCACACCGGTCTGATCGCCCAGGTCCAGAATAGCACGGTAGCGTTCGGCGACTTTCCGCAAATCCAGTTTTTCACCTTTAGGGTCAGTTGCGCCAACCGCCGGGGCTGCTGTCCGCATACACCCTACTTCGGCCAGTTGATCCATTTCCCGTTTCAGCTGATCAAGCCCTTTGGTCCGCGCGGCATCATCGCTGATAATCCAGGGCGCAAACCCAATCGCATTTTCTATTTTTATCCCCAGATCACCCAGTATCCGGCGGGCTTCCGCAGCGGTACCGCCGCCTTTCAGGTAATTCTGCAGGGTATCGACCCAGATTTCAACCGACCGGAAACCGGCTTTCGATACGGTTTCCAGCTCTTTGACAAACCCGAGCTTATGGCCGCGCAACGTGCTCATATTCATACAGGGTACAAAGGCAGGAGCAGCCTTCAGCAAGGCCGGCTCATGCGCTGACGTGGCAGCAGCCGTTAAGGCGGGAGCCATCGACGCACCAGACAAGGCACCTAATGCGGATAAAGCCCGGCGCCGGTTCATAGACGATTCAGACATAAAGGTTCAGGGATCTGTTTGATTGTACGAATCCGCCGGTTGGTTTCCCACAGGCCGGATGCTTTCGAAATAAAATAGTATCGGAACAAGTTCCGGAAATCCGGGTTTTAGGACATACCATGGCAAACTATACACATCTGCACGACTGGAATCTGACACCGGCGGAGGCCGTTGCGCTGCAACAGACACTACGGCACCGTGTCCGGATTGAACAGCCGGCCGGTTCGTTTACGACCATTGCAGGCTGCGACATCTCGTTCAATAAGTTTGAAGAGACGGTTTATGCCGGCATTGTGGTACTCCGCCTTGACACGCTTGAGACCATTGAAGAATCAGGCGTCGTCAGCACGGCTACGTTTCCGTATATTCCGGGTCTGCTGTCGTTCCGGGAGATTCCGGCCCTGCTCGAAGCCTGGGCGAATCTGGAAACAGACCCCGACGTGGTGATGTTCGACGGCCATGGCACCGCCCACCCGCGCCGGATCGGCATTGCCAGCCACGGTGGTCTGTGGCTCAATAAGCCGACATTCGGCTGCGGCAAGTCCGTGCTGGTCGGGAAGTTTGATCCGCCCGCCCCCGAACGGGGCAACTGGACACCCATGCGGCACTACGGCGATGTGGTCGGAGCCGCGTTACGGACAAAAAACAAGGTGACGCCTGTCTACGTATCGCCCGGCCATCTGATTGATTTACAGACCACAATTGCGTTGACGTTACAGTGCGACGGCGGTTACCGGATTCCCGAACCAACGCGCCGCGCCCATCTGCTGGTCAACAACCTGCGTAAAGCCGCTAAAGATCCGCAAACTTAACGACACCGCCCGTCCGGGTTGATTCGTAAATTGCCTGAAACAGGGCCACCACCCGGCGACCGTCTTCACCCGTAACCAGCGGCGGCCGGTTGTCGCGCACAGCTTCGCAGAAGTCGCGGAGCTGCTCGGCAAAAAAGTGCGACATCACATCGATGGTCTCAAAATGAGCGGCTTCTTCCGCCACCCATCCCGCCAGCAGCTGTTCTTCGCCCGGCACCGTCCACAGATCATTGGCGGGCGGCTCCTGAATGGTTGTCATCCCGGCCACAAACATGGAACCGCCATCGGTCTGTACGCCGATTGACGCCCCGTTCTGTCCGTGGATATGCACTTTTCCATAAATGCCCGGCTTCTGCGAGTTACTGACCACAATATTACCGATACCGCCGTTTTTAAACTTCACAATGGCCACGGCGGTGTCATCCACCTCAATATACGGGTGGTTGATATTTTTCCAGATACCGAACAGCTCGTCCGGCTCGCCCATATACCAGAGCAGTAAATCCAGCTGATGCGGGGCCTGATTAACCAGCACGCCTCCACCCTCGCCGGCCCATGAGCCTCGCCACGGATCGCTGCGGTAATAGGCTTCATCACGCCAGCCCAGCAGATTCACCATCCCCAACGATGGATTCCCGATTTTTCCGGCATCGATTGCCTCCCGCACCCGTTGCGACGATCGGTAGAAACGCCGCTGACTAATGGTACCCAACCAACGGCCAGCCTTTTTCGCCGCATTGATCATGGCATCACAGTCAGCTAATGTCGAGGCCAGTGGTTTTTCGACCAACACATTAGCACCTGCTTCCAGGGCAGCAACAGCCGGTTCACGGTGAGCCGGATGGGGTGTACAGACAATACACACATCTACCTGCTCAGTCGCGACCATTTCAGCAACATTTGTGTAGGGTCGTATGTTATATTGTTGCGCAAAGGCTGTGGCTTTGGTTGCATCACGGCCATAGACGGCCACGAGGGTACCCGCTTGCTGAGCCGCTTTTGCATGCAGGTGGCTAACTTTTCCGTAGCCAATTAACGCAATGTTCATATTCGTTCAAGAATCTCTTAACTTTCGCCTAAAATCAGTGAAGAACCAGCCGGCGAAGTAAGCAAAGGACGTAAGAAGAAAGACAGTTGCTGAACGACATTACTCATTTAACGTTATTTCTGACCGTGTTTTCTGCTTAACCGCTACCGGTTATCGTTTCTTTACCTTCCAATCATGACATTACAGGATTTCATACAAACTGCCCTGGCCGAAGATGTCGGCGACGGCGATCATACTTCCCTCGCTACCATTCCGGCCGATGCCAAACGACGGGCGCGGCTATTAGTCAAAGAAGCCGGCGTGCTTGCCGGTGTTGATGTTGCCCTGGCGATCTTTAACGAAGTTGACCCTACGTTTGAGGTCGACGTACTGATCGAAGACGGTACCGACATTAAGCCCGGTGATATTGTACTGACGGTCAGCGGTAATTCGCAGAACATTCTGAAAGCCGAGCGGCTGGTACTGAACACCATGCAGCGGATGAGCGGCATTGCCACGCACACCCGTCAGATGGTTAAACTGCTGGAAGGCACCAACGCTAAACTCCTCGATACGCGGAAAACGACCCCGAACTTCCGCCTTTGCGAGAAAATGGCGACGCATATCGGCGGCGCCGAAAACCACCGCTTCGGGCTGTATGACATGATCCTGATCAAGGACAATCACATCAGCTATGCGGGTGGTATCGAAGCGGCGATTACGAAAGCCAACGAATACCTGCAACGCACCGGCCGGACACTTGAAATTGAAGTGGAAGCCCGGACGCGGGAAGAAGTAGAAGAGGTAATCCGCGTCGGCAACGTCGATATCATTCTGCTCGATAACTTTACGCCGGATCAGATCAGAGAGATGGTAAAGCTGGTCGATGGCCGGTTTGTGACCGAAGCATCCGGCGGCATCGACGAAACTAACCTGCGGGCCTATGCCGAAACAGGTGTGAATTACATCTCGTCGGGCGCACTGACCCATCAGATCAAAAGCCTTGACCTGAGCTTGAAAGCATATTAGTTTTCGAACCACAAAGACACCAGGAAATTAAGGAACACGAAGCCAACACTTCGTGCTGCTTTTTTACTTCGTGATTTTGTGGCAAAACACATAAACAGCATGGCAACATTCCCGTTAACACTCGAAGAAGAAGTCGCACAGGTTGGTTATATCAGCCGCTCGACCCCAAAAGATAAACAGGTACTGATTGACGAAATCCGGCGGATGAAAAAAGAGAAAAACGCCGTTATTCTCGCTCACTACTACGTCGACAGCGACATTCAGGACCTGGCCGACTACATCGGCGACAGCCTTGGCCTCAGCCAGCAGGCCGCCGCTACTGAAGCCGACATGATCGTGTTTTGCGGCGTGCACTTCATGGGCGAAACCGCTAAAATCCTGTCACCGGAAAAGAAAGTCGTTATTCCGGATACAAACGCCGGCTGCTCCCTAGCCGACTCGGCGCCTGCCGATCAGTTCGCGGCCTTTAAGGCGCAGTATCCCGACCACATTGTCTTGTCGTATATCAACTGCTCGGCCGACATCAAGGCGCTTTCCGACATCATCGTTACGTCGTCGAACGCGCTGAAGATCGTGCAGAGCCTGCCCGCCGATCAGAAAATTATTTTTGCACCGGACGCCAACCTCGGCCGGTACATCATGAATAAAACCGGCCGCGACATGGTACTCTGGGACGGTGCCTGCATCGTTCACATCGACATTTCGCAGGAGAAGCTGAATGCCCTGCGGGTAAAATATCCGGAGGCGAAATTCATCGCTCACCCTGAGTGTCAGGAACATATTCTGACCCAGGCCGACTATATCGGTTCCACAACAGCGCTGCTGAAATACGTAGTCGACAGTCCGGACGAGGTGTTTATTGTGGGTACCGAAGCCGGTATTCTGCATAAGATGAAGCAGGCCGTTCCGAACAAGAAAATCATTCCGGCCCCGGCGAGTGAAAACAACACCTGCGCCTGCTCCGAATGCCCGTATATGAAGATGAATACGCTCGAAAAGCTCTACAACTGCCTGTACTACGAGCTCCCCGAAATCAACGTACCGGAAGACGTTCGGGTAAAAGCGGAAGCGTCGGTGCTTAGAATGCTGGAATTGAGTTAAGCCTGTCTCAGGAAGGTGACCTGTAACATTGATCGATGCTGCCAATGCCTAATCAATATGATTTCCTCGTCATCGGCTCCGGAATTGCGGGGCTGAGTTATGCAACCAAGCTGGCTATTCATTTTGAAGAACGTCAGCAACCCGTAAGGATTGCGGTCATTACCAAAGTCTGGGCCGACGAGACCAATACCAAATACGCCCAGGGAGGTATCGCCGCCGTCTGGTCGGAAGATGACTCGTTTGAAAAACACATTGAAGACACCATGATCGCCGGAGACTTCCTGAGCGACCGGAAGATTGTGGAAATCGTGGTGCGGGAAGCGCCCGAGCGTATCCGCGAGCTCATCAGCTACGGTACCCGCTTCGATAAGGAAGAAGACGGCGAATATGACCTGGCGCGGGAAGGCGGTCACTCCGACCACCGGATTCTGCACTTTAAGGACATTACCGGTGCCGAAATTGAACGGGCGCTCCTTGAAAAGGCTCACTCGATGCCGTCGATCACCATCTTGACCCATTTCTACGCGGTAGACCTCATCACCCGCCACCACCTGGGCGAAACTGTGCATCGTTACGATACGGATAACAAGTGCTTCGGCGCTTATGTGCTTAATACCGAAACCGGTTCGGTTGAGCGGTTTCTGGCGAAAACAACCTTGCTGGCCACGGGCGGTATCGGTAATATCTACCAGAACACGACCAACCCGACCATTGCTACCGGCGACGGCATTGCGATGGCCTACCGCGCCAAAGCCATCTGCAAGGACATGGAGTTTATTCAGTTTCACCCGACGGCCTTGTATGAGCCGGGCAAGAAACCAAACTTCCTGATTTCGGAGGCGGTCCGCGGTTTCGGCGGGATTCTGCGCAATATGAAAGGCGAAACCTTCATGGAGCATTACGACCCCCGGCTGTCACTCGCTCCGCGCGATATTGTGGCCCGCGCGATTGACTCTGAGATGAAAAAATACGGTGATCCGCACGTCTATCTGGACGTGACGCACTGCAATTACGACGAGTTTATTGAACATTTCCCGAACATCACGGCTTATTGCCGCGATCACCTCGGTATTGATGTACGTAAGGATTTTATTCCGGTCGTACCGGCACAGCACTACATGTGCGGGGGTATTAAGGTTAACGAGCACGGGCAGACGAACCTTAATTTCCTGTATGCGGCCGGTGAGTGTTCCTGCACAGGCCTGCACGGCGCTAACCGGCTGGCGTCCAACTCCTTGCTGGAAGCCGTTGTGTTCGGACACAGAGCCTACCTGAAAACCATTGAAGAATACGAAGAAGCGGCCATTCCGGACAACATTCCGGATTGGGACGACCGTGGCACCACACACCCCGAGGAGCTGGTTCTGGTTACGGAGATGCAGCGCGAACTGGAGTCGATTATGTCGAACTATGTCGGGATTGTGCGCTCAAACCGCCGGATGAAGCGGGCGATGGACCGTCTGGGCCTGATTTATCTGGAGCACGAGGAGTTGTACCGCCAATCCAACGTATCGGCCCGCATCTGCGAGCTGCGCAACATGATTGAAGTCGCGTATCTGGTCATCAAAGCCGCCATGTCGCGCCGCGATAACCGGGGACTGCATTATAATATTGACCTGGTGAAACAGGAAAACTGAAGCGGTCTATCTGCACAGCCTGCATAAGCTGTGCAGATAAACCATTTTTACTAATATGGACACGGTGAAATGCCTTAAATGTGGATCAACCGAGATGATGTTTCCGGTTGAAACACATAGTACTTATGATACTATCGGCGGTTTACAATTAAAACTGAAAGAGCCCAAAGACCCTCAGGTCTGGATGCAGTTGCGCGATCAGCTTCTAATGCCGGTTAAAGCCCGCGTTTGCGGTAGTTGCGGCTTTGTTGAACTCTACGCTGAAAATCCGGCTACCTTGCAGAAATACTGGCAACGCGGATACCGGTAATCGGCATAAAAGTTTACAGGGCCCGGGCCTGGGGCAATATCCGGTTCAGGTACGCATAACAACCGTAACATACAGCCGCGCAGGCAGCCAGCAGACCAACATACAGCCCGTCGTTGCCAATCCAATCACGGGTCATGTTTACATCCATATCCAGAGGTTCATCAAAAAACAGCGGAAGCGAGCTGAGGCTGTTGTTCACAAAATGCAGAAACATGCACAACCAGAGCGACCGGGTGCGATAGTATAGCCAGCCGAACGCAAGGCCGAGAAAACAGGCGTTAAGGGCCTGCGCCGGAATCATGTGAATGACCCCGAAAATAACCGCTGACCAGATAACAGATCTCGCCGGACTGTATTGCTTCAGAAAGCCATCCTGAATGATGCCCCGGAACAGCACCTCTTCCAGCACCGGCGCGGCAATTACGGCCGTGATAATCATATCCTTGTTGAACAGTTCCCGCAGTAACTCATTCAGTTTGTCGGGCATGGGAATAGCACTCACCAGTGGCTCCGCCAGCAGCCCCAGGGCAATCATGCCCACCGCCGCAACCGGATAGGCAATGGCCGGCACGGTGGCAAACGACAACGTACGGCTCCCCCGCTTCCGGAATGCGTACCAGATCGTCAGCCCGAACGCCAATACATAAGCCAGCGTCTGACCAATCATATCCAGCACCGGTATTGCCAGCTTTTCAGCCGCTATTTTCAAGCCGATTGAGGGAATGGAGGCCGGTACCTGCATCAGCATCAGCACGACCATCAGCCACCAAGCCTGTTTAATCGTCGGGTACCAGGCTGTTGTTTCCTGCGCCTCGTGGCTCTCAGGCAATTGATTGGTCATCATGTTTAGCTTTGTTTAGGTTGAATGGCATTATAGGTCATTGGCTTTGATGCGGTTTCTTTTTCCGCTTCCTCCATAAAATCCAGTAAACAACAAATAAGGGAATGCCGCTGGTCAGGCGCGGGCGGGTGAAAGGCTCTCCGTTGTACCAGTCAAAGGTATATTCAACGGCGTAGTTGGCAAGAACAATAAGCAGGCAACCGAGCAAAAACCGGCCGGCCTCGTACCAGAAGGTGGGTTTGATCATGACAGTACGGGATAAAAGAAAACAGGTTGTTAAAATATGCATTTCGCGGCATATATCAACAACCTGATGTACCCAATACCAAAACCATTCGTCAGACTTTTGACCGCTGCCGCCGGTAATATTGTACCAGCACCATCAGGCCTCCGCCAACCGCCGCGCTCCGCATCCCGGCATCTTCGCCGGACTGCCATGCCTGAAAACAAAAGCCAAGTAAGACCACAAACACCAGCGCTGCCACCACAAACACCAGACGAGACTCATAAACTGAGAGGAAACGTTTCAATAGGTTCATAGACAAGTATCGGCCACACCATAACAACACGTGTGCACAATCAAAGATACAGCAAACAAAATAAAGCCTATAGTAAATATAGAATAAAATTTGGTTTACTACTTTTTAGTAGCTTTGGTAGCGTTACCTCAATCGGATATGCTACTGTTTTTTATCGCGCTGTATTTACTTTCCAATATTGCCGTGGGGGCCTGGGCAGCCCGGCGGGTTACCTCAACGCAGGACTTTGTGCTGGCCGGCCGCAGTTTACCACTTGTGCTGGCCGCCTCAGCCACGTTCGCTACCTGGTTCGGCTCCGAAACCATTATGGGTGCTCCGGCCACGTTTGTCGAGGGCGGCGTGCTGGCGATCATCGAAGAACCATTCGGCTCGGCGCTGTGTCTCTTTATGGTCGGCGCCTTTTATGCCAGACCGCTGTACCGCTTACAGATCACTACCTTCTCCGATTATTTCCGCCTGCGGTTCGGCCGGTCGGCAGAGTTACTGTCGGCCCTGATCCTGATTCCGTCGTATTTCAGCTGGATTGCGGCTCAGTTTATCGCCATCGGGATTGTACTGGAAGTGGTAACGGGGGTGCCGCGCGAAATCGGTATTGTGGTCAGCGCCATCATCGTAGCCATTTATACGCTGCTGGGCGGGATGTGGTCTATTTCCGTGACCGACTTCTTCCACAATATCATCATCGTCATCGCGCTGATCATTATTGTCGTAATGTTGTGGGAACCGGTTGGCGGTATCAGTACGGTGGCCGACAAAATGCCTGACGGTTTTTTCCGGTTTCTCCCGCACTGGAACGCCAAAGGCATTATTGAATACATGGCCGCCTGGATGACTATCGGCCTGGGCTCCATCCCACAACAGGATGTTTTCCAGCGTGTTATGTCGGCAAAATCTGAACGTACCACGGTACAGGCATCTTATCTGGCTTCTTTCTTTTACATTACTATTGCGATTTTACCCCTGTTTATCGGCCTCAGTGCGCGGTTGCTGCACCCCGATTTACCGCCTGACAACCAGATGCTGATTCCGAACATGGTGCTCCGCCACGGTAATCTGTTTCTGCAGATCCTGTTTTTCGGCGCCCTGACCTCGGCCATCCTGAGCGTATCGAGCGGCGCCATTCTGGCGCCTTCGACGGTTTTCGGTGAAAATATCGTGAAGTTTTTCCGGCCCGATTTAAGCGACAAAACCCTGCTGCTGACCATCCGCATAGCCGTGGTGGTCATTACGTTTGCGGTCGTGCTGATGTGTATGACGCGCGATACCAGCATTTTCGAGCTGGTGGGTGAGTCCTCGGCATTCAGTCTGGTGTCTCTGTTTGTACCGCTGACAGCCGGCATTTACTGGCCGCGGGCCAATGCGACCGGCTGTCTGAGCGCAATGATGGCAGGACTGCTGGTATGGTTCGGCGCACTGGCGATTGAAACCGAATTTCCGCCGATGCTGTGGGGCCTGGCGACCAGTATTATGGGGATGCTCATCGGCTCGCTGGTAACCGGCAAGCCCCATTCGCCCCTGGTTACCGACACAGTTGAGGCTTAAAAAAATGCCTGGTCAATCGTGCCGACGTAGCCTAACGGGCTTTGTTTCAGTATAAGATCCTGAATGTATTGCCCGACGTTGGGGTACATATTCAGGCTGTCCAGCTCACGGACGGGTTTCCAGACAATGGCCAGGGCGGTTGTATGCTCCGGATTCAGCACCGGAAAGCCGGCAATGATGTCGGCAGCAAAGACGACATGCAACACTACTTTATGTGCCTGTGTCGGGTCACTTTCGGGGCGGATCACCTCACCGGCCAGGATCATCGGGCCGACCTCGACGGTAATGCCGAGTTCTTCTTCCAGCTCCCGTTCGGTGACCTGCGGCAGGGTTTCGCCACGGTCGGGGTTGCCGCCGGGTAAGGCATATACATCGACATCGCCGTAGCGATAATGCATCAGCAGGGCGTGGTTATTCTGTATAATCAGTGCACTCGGGCGTACTTTCATACTATGATTTGTATGATTACAGGATTACTGTGATTGCAGGATTACTATGATTGATTAATTGCTGTTCCGGATTTAAAATCCGCCATTAAAGATGGCAACAAAATCCTGTTCATCATTCCATCATACGAATCCTGTCAGAAACGGGCGATTACCTTCTCCGACACCGTCAACCCGATCGACAGCGATGACGTGGCGGCCGGCGACGGCGCGTTGCAGACATTGATGGCCCGATCGGTTTCAAAAATGGCAAAGTCATCGAGCAGACCGCCGGTACGGTCACAGGCCTGCGCCCGCACGCCCGACCCGCCATCCATCAAATCTTCTTCGCGGATATCCGGAATCAGTTCCTGTAAGGCTTTGGTGAACGCCGATTTTGAAAACGAGCGGTACATTTCGCCCAGACCGGTCTCCCAGTATTTGGCAGCCACTTTCTGAAAGCCCGGCCACGAAAGCGTTTCAAACAGCTCTTTGGCGTTGATGTCGGATTTACGGTAGCCTTCCCGCGCAAAGGCCAGCACCGCGTTCGGGCCTGCCTCTACCCCACCGTGTACCATCCGCGTGTAATGCACGCCGAGGAACGGGAAATTAGGGTCGGGGACGGGATAAATCAGGTGTTTAACCAGATACTCCTTCTCTGGTTTCAGCTTATAATATTCGCCGCGAAACGGCACAATTTTCAGATTGATCGGGTCACGCTGCGTCATCTGCGCAACCTTGTCCGAATACAGGCCCGCACAGTTAACCACCAGTTTGGCTTCATAGGCACCTTTATTGGTTACTACCACGCTGAGGCTGTTGCCGGGCGTCAGCTGCTCGACTTTCTCACCGAGCCGCACCTCGCCGCCCAGTTCGCGGAACTTCTGCGCGTATTTTTCACAAACCTGCTTATAGTCAATGATACCGGTCTGTGGTACGCGAATTCCTTCGACACCATTCACATAGGGTTCAATTTCCCGCATCTGCGCCAGATTCAGCTTTTTGAGTCCTTCAAGGCCATTCTGCTGCCCGCGCTCATAGAGCATGTTCAGTTGCGGAATCTGGTCCGGTTTTGTGGCCACCACAATTTTCCCGCAAAGCTCATACGGAATGTTTTCCCGCTCGCAGAACTCAATCAGTGACCAGTAGCCACGGATGCAGTTGGTTGCTTTCAGGCTGCCGGGCTTGTAATACAAACCCGAGTGAATCACACCGCTGTTATGCCCCGTCTGATGCGCAGCCACGTGTGTTTCCTTTTCCAGTACGGTTACCGACAGGTTCGGGCGCTGCTGCTTGATTTGCAGGGCTGTTGCCAGCCCGACAATACCGCCCCCAATGATGATAATGTCTTGCATAAAGTTATCCGGGGAAGGCGATCTTGCCCATCGTGACAGATGGTACGCCCGCCCGCTTTTTATCGTCGCGTTCAAACAAAGTCTGGCCGCCGGCTACCGCTTCATTCGCCAGCACGGCAAACAATACCGCTTCCTTGGCATCGCCCGAGATACCGATATCGTCGGTCCGGCCAAACGTGCAGTTCGGCAGCAGTTCACGGATCGCACCGGTCAGCACCGGATTGTGCATCCCGCCCCCGCTCATGTACACGTGGTAGGTCTCATCAGGCTGAATGACCCGCAGCACCGTCTCCGCAATCGTTTCAGCGCTGAACCGTGTCAGGGTCGCCATCAGGTCTTCGGGCGACAGTGAGGTCGTGCTGCTCCGCTGCTGAGCCTGCCGGACGTAGTCGAGGCTGAATAATTCGGGGCCGGTCGTTTTAGGAAACGGCTGGTCGAAAAACGAATTTTTCTTGAGCGCCTTCAGCAACTCGGTATTTACCTTACCACTGGCCGCCATCCGGCCGTCTTCGTCATACGGCTTATCCGAAAACCGCCGTGCAAAGGCATCCAGCAGGGTATTTCCCGGACCGGTATCCGTGGTAAAAACTTCCGTTGCGTCCTGTGTCGCGGGCAGATACGTAAAATTCGCGATCCCGCCCATGTTCAGCAGAATCCGGTTTTCGGCCGGTGCTGAAAACACAAAATAATCACCGTACACGGCCAGCGGAGCTCCTTCGCCCCCCATCGCCGTGTGTTTCTGCCGGAAATCGCTGAGGGTGATGATGCCCGTTGTTACGGCCACATGATCGCCATCGCCGACCTGCAGCGTCGCATTCGGAAACTTATCCTGCTGATGCAGGGCTTTCGGCGCATGAAAAACGGTTTGCCCGTGACTGGCAATCAGGTCAATCTGGTCCGGCGGAATTCCCCAGCGTTCCAGGCTGTTCAGCACCATGTGTCCATGCAGCCGCCCGATCCACGGGTTCAGCAAACAAAGATGCTGGAAATCGATTTCCTTTTTAGCGAAAACCTTACGGATTTCTGCCTTTATGTCGTCGGTATAGGGAATCGTATCAAAATGTGTTACCTCAACCTGCGTTTCAGGGCCACTGCCCTGAATCCGGCACAGGGCAATATCCAGCCCGTCGAGTGATGTACCCGACATCAGGCCGATGATCCGGCGCTCACGGCGGCCGGCTATTTCATATAATCGTTGAACTTGCTTATTCATGCGTCCAGGTGCGTGCAAATGGCAAATTTAGCTAATTTAACCTGGTTAATGACGAAAACATGTTTTGGGGAAACGATCAGTTTGACTTTTTTGAACATATTCTTTTCAAGGCGCTCGGCCAGCCGGTTGATGTCATTGACACCCAGTTCCTCTCGGGCGGAGACATCAGTACGGCAGCCCGTATTTTTTCGTCGGCAGGACTGTTTTTTGTCAAATGGAACCACGCCGAAGAACCCGACCTGTTCGACTGTGAGGTACAAGGCCTTGAGGTGCTCCGCCAGACCGGCGCGCTTACCATTCCGCAGGTAATCGGCGTGGGCCGGTATATGGATAAATCGTATCTGATTCTGGAATACATTGATTCGGCACTCAACAATCCAACGTTCTGGCCGGAGCTGGGGCGGCAACTTGCGCTGATTCACCGGCATACGCAGCCCGCCTTCGGCTTTTCACAGGATAATTATATCGGCACGCTGATCCAGAACAATAGCCCGATGGACAACGGCATTGATTTTTTCTTTGAACGCCGCTTATTGCCCATGGCTGGTCTGGCTATGTATAACCAGCTGCTGAGCAAGCCGATGTACGACCGTTTTTTCCGGTTAAAAGAACGCCTGCCAGACCTGCTGCCGAATGAACGGCCCGCCCTGCTGCACGGCGATCTGTGGTCGGGAAATGTCATGATTGACGCCGAGGGCCATCCGGCCCTGATCGATCCGGCGGTTTATTATGGCCTGCGGGAAGCCGAAATTGCCTTTACCAAACTGTTCGGCGGTTTCGATGAACGGTTCTATGCCAGTTATCACGAAGCCTTTCCGCTCGCCGGCGACTTTGACGAACGGGTACCAATTTACAACCTGTATCCGCTGCTTGTACACCTGAATCTCTTCGGCACGGGCTACCTCAGCGGCATCGAAAAAGTCCTGAAGCGGTTTACTTGATTTCTGTCGCTGCTTTCCGCTATTTTACCGTTACTAATCCTGAACCTTATGTTTGATTTTACGCATCAGGTTGCGCTCGTCACCGGCTCCGGCTCGGGGATCGGCCGCGCCACCGCACTGGCTTTTGCACAAGCCGGAGCACAAGTCATTGTTTCTGACATCAACGAAGAAAGCGGACAGGAAACCTGCCGTCTTATTGCCGGACAGGGCGGCGAAGCGCATTTTATCGCCTGTGATGTAGGCCAGCCCGAACAAATTACGGCGTTGATCGACCAGACGGTCGCGCACTACGGCCGGCTGGATGTAGCTGTAAACAACGCCGGTATTGGTGGCAAGTTTGCCAGAATCACCGAACAATCGGCTACCGACTGGGACCAGATGATTGCCGTTAACCTCAGCAGCGTGTTTTACTGCCTGCAGGCCGAAATCCGGCAGATGCTGACGCAGGGTTCCGGCAAAATCGTCAATGTAGCCTCGATTGCGGGCGTCCGGGGGTTGCCGAAGAGTGCACCCTACACAGCCGCTAAACACGCGGTCATCGGCCTGACCAAAGCCACGGCCGCCGAATACGTACGGCAGAATATCCGCATCAATGCGATTTGTCCGGTATACACCCGGTCGGCCATGGTTGACGGCCTGCTGTCGGTCGCGCCGGGGATGGAAGAAAAACTGTTGCAGGTGATTCCGATGGGGCGGTTCGGACAACCGGAAGAAATTGCCCAGGCCATTCTCTGGCTTTGTTCCGATGCCAATGCGTTCTGCACCGGGCAGGCCATTCAGCTCGATGGCGGCATGACGGCCATGTGATGAAACGCTGTAGAGACAAGGCCGTTCCTTGTCTCTACAGTCATAAGCTTACCGCAGGTTCGGCACGGGAAGAACCGGCAGACTTTCGTTACCGTCTTCGCTCACCGCCTGAACCGCGAAATAATAGTTGTCTTTCGAATACTGAAGCGTCATACCCAGTTTAGTGGTAAAGAACTTCTTTTGCCAGAACGGCCAGTGCGTTTCCCGCATCAGCACGTAATAGCCTTTTACCTTGCCGTTTTTGGGAGCCTGCCAGTATAGGGCCGTCGAATTGGTCAGGTTACGGACATCAACCGTCACATTCTGGGGTACCATCGGTGCTTTAGCCAGGTTCGCCAGCGCGGCGGCGTTGATACCGGTATTTTTCCGCAGGTAGTCAAAGTCCATGAACTTCGCGTAATCACCAAACTCAGTACCGTTTTCCGTACGCAGGTCCTGGTGCTGGTGCTCGTAGTTTTCGTTCATTTCAGTAATCCGGACGGCGGCAAAACCCCGCTGCACAAACGGTGTATGATCGCCCCCGCGCAAGTAGCGGTCATTCCGGTACACCATCACAACTTCCAGGTTATCCACATACCGCTCCCCGATTTCTTTCAGGTAACGGGCCAGCGTACGTGCCTTGCCGTCGTTTTCGGTGCCATATTGCCGGATATTGGCCGCTTTGTCGGCAGTCTGATACGCCGGTAGCCCCTCACTGAAAACCCGGACGCGGGTGTTGTCGATCACCTTATCTTCGCCCGGCGACACGCTTTTGTTATTGGAGCCAACAATGTCGTTGTTCAGCAGTGCTTCGAGGTTCCATTTTTCCTGTACCGCCCGTTCGGCCAGGTGCTCGGCGCCCAGCAGCCCCTGCTCTTCGCCGCTGACAACGGCAAAGACAATGGTAGCCGGAAACTGGTACTTGCTCATCACACGGCACAGTTCAATAACCGCTGCAGTTCCCGAGCCATCGTCGTTCGCGCCGGGAGCGTTGCTTTCGCGGTTCATGACGTTGGTGACCCGGCTGTCGATATGGCCCTGCACAATAAACACACGGTCGTCGTTCGGATCGGTTCCTTTGAGCGTGGCAATAACGTTGCCGATTTCATAGTCCTTATCTACGCGGCGGCCATCCGCTTTCAGTGTCCACGCATCAATAGTAGCCGTCATCCGGCCGCCCGACTGCTTTGCGTATTGGTTAAATTTGCCCAGTACCCAGCGGCGCGAGGCCGGAAGCCCCCGTTTATCATCCGTTGATGTACTCAACGTATGGCGGGTACCGAAACTTACCAGCCCGTCGATGTGTGCCCGCAGGCTATCGGCCGACAGCTCGCTGACGATCTGACTGATCTGCGGGTCACGGTTGACGATGGTTTGAGCGGAAAGGCAAAAAGGCGTAGCCAGTAAACAGGAAAGTAGTAGTCGTTTCTGCATGAATTTGTTGATTGTGCCAACGAAAATAACAAAATGTCCTTTTTCTCCGCCGATTTTAGATGTACTCCCAAATTAAGTAGATAAACTTACCGTTACCATCTATGGAGGTATCGTCTGTCAGACCGTTTCCTGCCGTACCTTCGTGCCACAACGCCCAGTGCTAACTACTCCCCATGAAACAACAAATTCTATATGCCCTCCTGCTTGTAAGCATATTGGGTGCCTGTCAGTCTAAAAAACAGGAGGACACCACGGAACAGGTGATCAATCAGCCCGTACCTTACGATCTTACCAAGCCCGATCAGCGCGACGACTTGCCCCGTGACCTGCGGGAAATTTCCGGCCTCAGCTACTTCAAGCCGGGCATGCTGGCCTGCATTCAGGATGAGCTGGCGGTTGTTTTTCTGTATGACCTGAAAAAGAAAAAAGTAGCAGACGAAGTTGTCTTCGGGTCGAAAGGCGATTTTGAAGGTGTTGAATATGTGAATGAGGAGCTGTTTGCCTTACGCAGCGACGGGGAGATTTACCACTTTCCGGCTCAGCCGATGGGCTCAAAATACGTTGCCCACATCAAAGTGGGGCTGCCCGGCAAAAATGATGTTGAAGGGCTGGGCTATGACCCGAAACTAAACGCCCTGTTGCTCGCCGTAAAAGACGGCAAAGGCAGTGATAAACCGATTTATTATTACGACCTGAAGCACGGCACACTTTTTCAGGGACCGGTTATTAAGCAGGACGAATTAAAGGCGTTTGAAAAAGCGACGAATACAGCGGGGGCCAAAGAACACGCCGACCATGAAGTAAAACCGGCGGGCATTGCCGTTCACCCGAAATCGGGCGATTATTATGTCCTTGCCTCGAACGGACACCGGCTGCTGGTGCTGAACCGGAAAGGAAAATTTCTGTCGTCGGTACCGCTGAACCCTGAGCTTTTCAAACAGCCGGAAGGCATCTGTTTCGCACCCGACGGCACTTTATACATCGCCAGCGAAGGCGGTTATTTACTGACGTTTAATATGATACCGTGACATCGGTAACTATCACGGTATCACTAATACGTTACCCTATTCGCAGTCGGCCATTTTTTCCAGCAGCAGCTTGGCAAATTTTTTCCGGTCTTCCGGATCGGAGTACTTGCCTTCCATATCAGCTTTGATCTTTTTCGCCTCGTCGCGGAGCTTGCGTACATCATCGGCCGAGGCCTCTCCCGTGATCAGACCAACGGCGGCTTTCTGGGCTTTGCAGGTCAGATCGGCTACGTGCTGGGCATCCCGCTCAACGCTGTCGCAGGACGAAAACAAGGTAGACAGGGTAATGGCGCCTATCCACAGGGCTGTTTTTTTCATACTTTCCAATGTCTTAACTGTTGACTTTTGTGTTAAAATTTTCCCCGTACGCCAACACCCATCACAGGCGTTGCGTTACCGGGCAATGACTGTACCGAGACGCCGAGACGGGCCTCCCGTAAGACCGAATTATACTGCTTCACGGCCTTGTTGACCTGTGAGTTGCCATAAATAGACACCCCTAATGAAGCAGCAACCGAACCGATGTAAATTGTCCAGTATTCGCGGCTGTTGAAACGGACGCCCGACCGCTGGGTCAGGAAGTAAATAAACGGAGCTATTGCTGTCAGGCGGCTTACTGTAGTGGCAAGCCGGTAGTTCCGGTAATGCCGGTTTACCGCCGGATGGCTTAGTTCGTAGAAAGGAATTTCGAGGGAATTAGGCGATGACAGGCGTTTGCCACCGTAGTAATATACGCTGCCCAGCGCCGATGAGCCGGCAGCCCGCTCAATAGGCTGCAAGTGCGCCGGAATGGCCGTAGACCGGTAAAAAACGGTATCGCGCTGTTGTGCTGTCGCCAGAAAAGGCACCAGCAAACACCACAGAAGTATAATTTTTCTCATGAAAAGGTCAGGGTACTATATGCGGAGCTGTGTTAAGCCAACGAAAAAACAGGGCATTCTGACATATAATGGCCCGTTTCTTTTTTTTATATCCCTTAATCAGGCAATACGCTGGCCGTTATCAACCGGGCGTTCAGTCTGGAGCAGCGTTACGGTACCGTCCGGGGCCACGGCGCCCAGCACAAGGCATTCACTGTAAAAATTGGCAATCTGCTTAGGCGGGAAATTCACAACAGCCACAATCTGTTTACCAATCAGGGTGTCGGGCTGGTAAAGTGTCGTAATCTGGGCCGATGAGCGGCGGGTACCCTTAGGCCCGAAATCAATCGTCAGCTGGTAGGCCGGTTTACGGGCTTTGGGGAAAGGCTCTACACCAATGATGGTTCCGGTCAGGATTTCGACCTTTTCAAAATCACTCCACGAAATGGTTTCGGCAGGCATATGGCAGGTATTAAATGAATAATGGACAATGTACAAGGAATAATGCGGCTCCGCAAGCCCTGTTACTCCTTGTACATTGTCCATTTTACATATCCGGCCTGCTTACTTGAAGTAAACGCCTGCCGGTGAAATCTCAGCTTTTACTGAATCAATGAGTGCACCGGTTGCCTGGTACCGCAGCACATAACCCGCCTGCCCGAATGATGGCACGGCTGTTCCGTACAGATTACCCGTCTGCGGATCTACGTTCAGGTTCGAGAAATAGCGATTCACAATAGGCTTCGTGGTCGAAATTGCGGCATCGCTGATACCGAAGCTGTACACTTCACCCTTCGAGTTGTAGTTGGCGTCGTAGTATGAACGCACGAAATAGATCGTCCGCTTGTCGGGGCTGATACCAACGGCCGACGGCGTTTTGGTGGCGTCTGAACCTGCCGGAATCCGTGCTTCGATGGTTTTGGTCTGCGTGTTCATCCGGATCATTTCTGAGCCTGACGAAATCCAGAGGCGGCTGTTGGCATCGACGGCAAACGGACGGGGGTTCGTACCCACGGTCAGTTTCTGCGTTACCTCGTCTTTTGTTACGTCAATAACGGCCATCAGCTTATCGCCGTTGTACCGGCTACCGAGGAACACTTCGTTACCCACCAGAACCATCCACTCGTTGGCGCGGATGCCCGGAATCTTCTTCGTTACTTTGTTCGAGCCCAGATCGACCACCGCAATGTAGCCGGGCTCTTTGTAGAATGTACCCGCGCTGAAGTCGCCCGAAACGTCCCAGCAGCTGACATATGCCTTATTGGCGGCGACACGGATCACCTGCCGCGGGTTTTCGATGTCCGGTGTTTTCAGCGTCGCGATCGACTTGAAGGTGCTGGCATCCACAATCTCCACCTGATCCAGACCGGCGGTGCTGTTATCGACCAGAATCAGCCCTTTGCCATCGACTTCAGTATAGCCGCTGACGCCCCCTTTCAGTGAACGCGTATTTACCTGATTAAAGATATCGTATTTCGCAGCCGTTGAGGTACGGGCCAGATACGAGATGGTCCCGTTGTTTTGTGAGAAATTCCCCTCGTTCAGGATCAGGATACCCGACTCATACGGTGTAGGCTCCGGATCTTTGGTCTGACACGACGCCAACAAGCCAGCTAATCCGGCCAGTAACAGGAATTTAGAGTTTTGCATTTTTATTGGTATTAACAGTTAAAAACAAACTTAAGGCATAATTGCGTCCCGGCATGGCGTTACGCCGGACATTGAGATACAGGACATCAAACACGTTGTTGATCTGGCCCTGCATCTGCGCCATAACCGCTCCCCACTGCCAGTGCGTGTTCAGCAACACATTGGTCAGCGTGTAGGCCGGTAATGCCTGGATATTATCAAAGGTGATGTACTGCTTTGTGTTCAGAAGCGTCTGGATCGTCAGCCGCGTCGGGCCGCGTTTCACAAACGCGCTCAGGTTGCCGGTATGTAAGGGTACGTAAACCAACTGTTTGCCGACCACATCCTGCGCATAGACATCATAGACGCGTTCCTGCGTCGAGCGGGTGTAGGCGTAGCCCGCGCGCATCCCCGTCTGCCAGCGCCCCTGTGTGTAGGTGGCTGAGCCGTTCCATTCGACACCCCGCGCCAGTACTTCCTGTAAGTTTTCGACGCGGTAGTTGCGGGTCGGGTTCCAATAGGTCCAGTCTTTAACGCGGTTGCGGTACGTAGTCAGTTCGGCCGTCAGCTGCCAGGCTTTTGCAGTGGTGGTACGTGCAGCCAGGCCCGCCTCGGCATTTACCCCCTGCTCCGGCTTCAGGGCCGGATTGCCCAGATTCAGCCAGTAGCGCTCATTCAGTGTCGGCATCCGGTAACTCCGCCCGACGGAGCCTTTGGCCGTCAGCTGCCAGGCGGCCTGCCGGATCAGCTGGTACTCCCCGCCAATTGAAGGCGTAAACGGAGCCCGGTATCCCGTCGCAAATCCCTGCCGCAGATTGGCCGACACCAGCCACCGCCGGCCCTGATAGCGGGTCAGGGCATACAGATCGGCGCGGTTTTCCTGAACCACCTGTCCGCCATAGCCATCGACCTGTGTCCGGTAATGCGAGGCTTCGGCCCCTGCACGCAGACTCAGGCCGGGCAACAACAAGCGCTCATGCTCGACGCGGGTCATCAGCCGGTCCATCAGCGAATGGCTGGGGCGGCTAAAATCACCTTTGGCATAATCGAGCACATCGCGGAACCAACCCGCCCGCACGGTGGTATGGCTGGCCTCGTAGGTGCCCATTAGCCGGTAGTTCTGTGTGCGCGTCCGCTCACGGCCGATTGTGTCGGCGGGTGCCTGTACCAGATCGTTATCGGTCAGCCACGCATTCACCGAAACCTGCCGCCCCTGCCGGTTGCGGAAATACAGGTCCTGCAAAAGCCCCCGCTGCCGGGCTTCGGTCGGTTCAAGGTAATAGTATTTACGTTCGGGATAAGGATAGCGGTTATTCAGCTGGTTGCCGTAGACAACGGTTTTGCCGGCAACCTGCCATTGACTGCCCAACCGGCCGGTATACCGTGCTCCCCCCTGCGACTGATGGTTCCGGAAGCTTCCCTGCTGATGTCCGGCGAATACCGACAGTCCGCTTTTGGTAAAGTCAGGCATTGTTTTCAGAAGAATACTGCCCCCAACGGCATCGGAACCGACCACGCTGGCGGCAGAGCCATACTGCACCGAAAGCTGGTCGAAGCCGGCCACCGGAATGGTCGAAAAGTCGGTCAGGCCGGCCATTGGCTGGTTAATATTGACGCCGTTCCAGAGCACGGCGGTATGGCTGGCCGACGTACCGCGAAACGAAACGGTAGCCAATTGGCCGGGACCATAATTTTTGAAGAGCAAAGGAGTGTTAAGCGCCAGCAGATCAGTCAGCGACTGGTAGCGGAACTGAGCGAGTGTCGTTGAATCGAGAGGCTGCACTTTCTGGCCTGCCAGAAACCGCTCGGCGGCATAGCCCCGCACAGTCACCACCGACAGGGAAACAGGTTCCTGTCCGCCCTGAGCCAGCGCGCTATACGAAATACCTACCCAGCCAAGGCAAAGCCCGGCCACCATCCGACGCAAAAATGTGTTCAACCGACTACCTGAAAAGTTGTTGGGGTTGTGGATTTCCTCCGAATCCGTTACCGCTGATGGATCGTCGGCAGGTCTCCTGGCTTGTTTCATTGATTCAGGCCTTCCCGCAGACGCTTGGGTTGCAGTGGCCATGCAGGCGAATCAATTGTATGCTGAAACGAACAGTTGCGGGGACAGCTCCGGTCTGGCTACAAGGGCCTCCGGTATTCCCTTTTAAGCCTTGAAAGCCGCCACGAAGCGGCATCAGGCACCGAAAATCGGTTACAAAGGTAGAGGATTGTCGTTAGATTTTACCTTTTAGGGAAATAGAATTTAAAATACTAGTTTGGTAGCCTAATGATTCACTGAGCTTACAAAAAGCTTTTTATACCCCATTATTCTTCATGACTTCATCACTCTGGTCGCTTGCAAACCGGAAAGCACTGGTAACGGGCGGCACCAAAGGCATAGGCGAGGCTATCGTCCAACAACTGTTGGCGGCAGGGGCTTCGGTATTTATCGTTGCCCGCGACAATGACCGGCTGCAACAGCAACTCGCCGGGTACCGGCAGCAGGGCCATACGGTATCGGGACTGGCGGCTGATCTGAGCGTTCCCGGCGCTACCGGGCAAATCATCGATGCCGTAACCGGCGAATGGGGTGCACTCGACATTCTGGTCAACAACACCGGTACCAACATCCGCAAACCGACCGCCGACTACAGCCCGACGGAATACGACCATATCATGAACACCAACCTCCGCTCAGCCTTTGAACTGACGCAGGCGGCTTATCCGTTACTGAAAGCCTCTGAACAGGGAAATGTGGTGTTTGTGTCGTCGGTGTCGGGGATTACCCATACGAGCAGCGGCTCGATCTATGCCATGAGCAAGGCTGCTCTTAATCAGCTGACACGCAACCTGTGTGTGGAATGGGCAACCGACGGCATCCGTGTCAACGCCGTAGCGCCGTGGTATATCAACACCCCGCTTGCCGCTCCGGTACTGACCAATCCCGATAAGCTCAATGGTATCCTCAGCCGCACGCCCATGAAACGAATCGGCGAACCAGTGGAAGTGGCTTCGGTTGTTACGTTTTTGTGTATGCCTGCGGCCGGCTATGTCTCCGGTCAGACCATCTCCGTGGATGGCGGCCTGCTGGCGTGGGGGTATTAGGGCTGAGGGCGTAGGGCATAGAGCGGATGCTTGGTTGTGTCAACACTACGCCCCTGGCTCTATCCGCTACGCTCTATGCCCTCCGCTCTATTCTCTCTGCTCTATGCCCTCCGCTAATTACCGGCCAAAGCGGAACATGCCACCGTAATTGCAGTCGCCATTCTGGAAGAGATTGCGGATAATGTTAGCGGCGGTAATGCTGAACGTGATGCCGTTGCCGCCGAAGCCAAGGGCAAAATAACTGTGCGGATAGCGCTCATGCTCACCGATGTACGGCAGGCCGTCCTGTGTCTCGGCAAACGTCCCCGCCCAGGTCAGGTGCGGTTTTGCATCAACATCCGGAAATAACTCATTGATCTTTTTCAGCAGTTTCTCCTGCTTCTGCGGAATCATAGCGTCCCGTTCGGCTGCGTCTACTACCCACTCGTCTTCTCCCCCCAGCATCAGGCGGTTGTCGCGGGCGGTCCGGGCGTAAAAATACGGCTCGTCGGTATCCCAGATCAGGGACTGGCGCAGGGCTTCCGGCATAGTGGCCAGCGGTTCTGTTACCAGCGCATATGTACTTTTCAGTTTAAGGGCATCGGCATAGGCCGCCTGATCGCGCTGCATCATCTGCTGCGTTTCATAGCCGGTGGCATACACAATCTTACGGGCAAAAATTTCGGTGTCGTGGTTGGTCCGGATGCGGGCCCGTTTGAAACCATAGTCAATTTCTTCAGCCGTTGTTTCTTCGAACACCCGCAGGCCCCGGTCGATCAGATAGCGGTACAGGGCCTGTGTCAGATCCATCGCATCCAGCTCAGCGGCCTCCTGCGACAAAATACCACCCGGAGCGTCAAAGCCGAACTGCGCTTTGATGGCCTGCCGGTCGAGCCATGATACCTGAAATCCGTACCGGGCACGGGCTTCAAACTCCTGCCGCAACATATCCAGATCGTCAGTTTTCGCGGCGTAGTACAGGCTATGTTTCTGATTGAATCCACAGCGCGTGTCCAGCCGGCCGACAATATCACGCAGTTTATAAATGGCCCACAGGCAAAGCTTGTAGGCCAGTACCGCATCCTGTTCGCCGACCTGCCGGATCAGCTGATGAAGCGGTACATCAATTTCGTATTGAATCAGGGCCGTACTGGCAGCCGTACTGCCCCGCCCCAGGGTTCGTTTATCGATCAGAACGGTATCAATACCGGCGCGGTGCAGTTCATAGGCAACAAGGGCACCGGTAATACCCCCGCCCATAATCAGCACATCACAACTGGTGTGCGGCTGCAGGAGCGGCGTAGTCTGGGCGGCTTTCGAAACCGGTTGGTTTTCCAGCCAGTATGTCTGAGCGGATCGTACATTCATGAGTTTTATAACGTTGAGAATGGCTACGTGCTAACTCGCACGATAGTGGAGAATGCTTTCCCTACCGGCTTAGTAGTGATTTGTAGTTATGCTATTAACTCCACCACCCGACGAAAGTTTGCGGCCGTTCAGAAAGATTCGGCCTGATCCTGCATTTATGCGCTTTACGAGCCGGTTTTCAGGGTCTTCAGCCTTAAACAATTACCCCCTTTCCTGGATTATAGTAGTATCCGAACGCATCAATACGTATACAACTGCTCAACGATCATGACTACTTTATCCAATTCAAACCAAATTACCTGGAAAGCACACCCGAAAAACATTGCGTTCATCGGTGACTATCTGCCCCGTCAGTGCGGTATCGCCACCTTTACGGCTGATCTTTATCAGTCGTATCAGCAGTTTATTCCCGATGCAAAACCGATTGTAGTATCCGTTAATGACTCACCGGAGGGGTATAATTATCCGACCGAAGTGCGGTATGAATTTTACCAGCATGATCAGGAGTCGTACCGGAAAGCAGCTGAATTTCTGAATTCAAAAAATACCGAAGTGGTCTGCCTGCAGCATGAATACGGCATTTACGGCGGACCGGCCGGTAACTATATACTTACGTTGCTGCGGGCGCTTACCATGCCTGTTGTCACGACGTTTCATACGATCCTGAAAAACCCGGATGAAGACCAGCTGCTCGTTCTGAAAAGCATTGCCGACATCTCGGCGAGGGTCGTCTGCATGTCAGAGAAAGGGCGGGATTTCCTAATTAATATTTATGATGTACCGGCGGAGAAAATCGACCTGATTCCGCACGGTATTCCGGATATGCCCTTTGTGGATCCGAACTTCTATAAAGACCATTTCGGACTCGAAGGGCGCCAGACCATCCTGACATTCGGGCTGCTGTCGCCTAACAAAGGCATTGAAAACGTGATTAATGCCTTGCCGAAGATCGTTGAACGGTATCCGAATGTGGTGTATATGGTGCTTGGGGCCACTCACCCGCACCTGATCCGGCACGAGGGCGAAGCCTACCGCGAGAAGCTGATTGCCTTGGCCGAATCGCTGGGTGTCAGTCAGAACGTTCAGTTTTACAACCGCTTTGTGGAGCTCGACGATCTGCTCGAATACCTGGGCGCGGCCGATATCTACATTACGCCGTACCTCAACCCGGCGCAGATTACGTCAGGCACACTGTCGTATGCATTCGGCTGCGGCAAGGCGGTGATCTCAACGCCGTACTGGCACGCGGAAGAACTGCTCGACGGTGACCGCGGGATACTGGTACCGTTCGGCGATGCGGATGCCATTGCGGACAATATCCTGACACTGCTGACCGACGAGCCGCTGCGCCATGCGATGCGGAAACGCGCGTACATGATGGGCCGTGAAATGATCTGGGCCAAAACAATTGAGCGCTATGCCGATGCGTTTGCCCAGGCCCGCGTTGGCCGTATGGACAGCGAACAGCCGTATGCCCTGCGTGGCGAAGGTCATTATCAGTTGCCAACGCTCCGGCTCGATCACCTGTATCGCCTGACCGATTCGACCGGTATTGTGCAGCACGCGCGGTATCACCTGCCCTATTACGAAGAAGGCTACTGTACCGATGATAACGCCCGCGCCTTTATCCTGACGCTGATGCTGACCGAAAATGGCATTACCGACCGGAAACTGCTGGGCGTCATGGACAACTATGCGGCATTTCTGAATCATGCCTACTCTCCCGCGCATCAGCAGTTCCGCAATTTTATGAGCTATGACCGGCGCTGGCTGGAAGATGTCGGATCAGACGACAGCACCGGCCGGACGATCTGGGCACTTGGTACCTGTCTGGGCCGTTCGAACAATAAAAACCTGACGACCTGGGCCATGAGCCTGCTCGAAAATGTACTGCCGAGCATACCACACATGACGTCGCCGAGAGCGTGGGCCTTTGCCTTGCTGGGCATTCACGAATACCAGAAACGCTTCAGCAACGACCGGCTGGCTAAAACGTTCCAGCAGGAGTTGCAGGATAAACTGATGACCATCTTCACCAATGCGGCTACCGAAGACTGGCCGTGGTTTGAGCATGTGCTCTCTTATGACAACGCCAAACTAGCCCACGCATTGATTTTGTCGGATCATCCCGAACAGGTCGAGACCGGGCTGAAAGCCCTGCGCTGGCTGACCGAACAGCAAATGGCGGAACGTGGTCACTTCCAGCCGATCGGCTCCAACGGTTTTTATGTTAAGAACCAGCCGCGCGCGTATTTCGACCAGCAGCCGCTCGAAGCCCAAAGCATGGTATCCGCCTGTCTGGCAGCTTACCGCGCCACCAGCGATACATTCTGGTACAAGAAAGCGATCCGTATCTTTAAATGGTTTACGGGTCTGAACGACCTGGGTCTGCCATTGTACGATCCGCATACCGGTGGCTGTTTCGATGGCCTGCATACCGACCGTGTCAACCAGAATCAGGGGGCTGAATCGACCTTATCGTACCTGCTGGCGCTCGCCGAGTTACAGGGCGCTCAGGGACATATCGCCGGCCCTACCGATATGGTCCGCAGCCGGACCGGCACCGAACATAACGGATTGGCTAAGCTGTTGCAGGCCGCCGGTCAGGCACCACAGGCTATCCGGATTCCCGAAGTATAGCCGGTCTGTACGTTATATTTTCCATAATTTTGTTTAGTTAAGTAGGCACAGTACTATTTTTAACAACAATCCGGTTACACTACCGTTTGAAACAAAACCAGTCAGCGGGCAGGTGCGGCATGCCGTTCGCCTGCCCGCCCGTTTTAGAAATATGAGCGTAAAAGCCACCCGAACGGGCATCGTCTTACGGCCCGACCCTACCCGTGTACTGTTCCGTCCGTTTGAGCTGGGCAGTACGACACGGACGCTGAAAATCATTGCCCGGGTCAGTTCGCTGACTGACGATGAAGTAGCCGTTAAGCTTCAGGAAGTTATCAATGAATTCGGTAGCCGGCACTACAAGCTGGAGCGCTTTTTCCAGAAGCGGTTTGAGCATATCAAGCCGCATTTACTGACCGACGAGCCGCTGAGTATGGAGCGGCAGCTGCTGCTGGGCGCGTATTTCACGATGGAATACTCCCTCGAATCAGCCGCGCTGTTTAATCCGTCGATGATCTGGCACCCCGATCAGACGAATGTGCCGCCGGGATTCAAGCGGTTTATCCTCAGCCTCCGTGCCACGGGTGAAGGCCATATCTCGTCAATCTCGTTCCGGATGGGCTACATCGACGAAGGCAGTAAAATTGTGCTCCGGAAACCATCACGTTACGTTACATCGCCTGAGATTGTGCCGAACCACGTGTTTAATAAAGCACAATTTGAGCGGAAGCTGTATGAGCTCCGGCTGATCAATGGCATTTCCGAGCGTATGCTGGCCGGTCTTGGTGATGAGTTTAGCCTCGCCGAGCTGGAGCTGGTCATCAAACGGATTACAACTCAATTCCGGTACAACGCCGAGTATGAGGCCATCGCTAACGGTATTCTGGCACTTGCCAGATCCAACTACGAGCTGCATTTCGACGAAGATCAGCAAATGGATGAGCGGTGCATTTTCCCGAGTTCCCCGAACGAAACGAACGGTATTGAAGATGCGCGTTTTGTGCAGTTTACGGAGGATAACGGCGAGGTAACCTATTATGCCACCTATACGGCATATAACGGTCATGTCACCTTCCCGCAGCTACTGGAGACGAAAGACTTTACACACTTTAAGGTCAGTACACTTAACGGCGCCGAAGTGCAGAATAAGGGCATGGCGTTCTTCCCGCGCAAAATCAACGGCCGCTATGCTACGTTGTCGCGGCAGGACGGGGAGAATATCTACCTGATGTATTCGGATGATCTGTATTTCTGGCAAACGAAGGAGCTGCTTCTGAAACCAACCTACCCGTGGGAGTATGTGCAGCTGGGGAACTGCGGTTCACCGATTGAAACCGAAGCCGGCTGGCTGGTGCTGAGCCACGGGGTTGGTCCGATGCGGAAGTATGCCATCGGCGCCTTTCTGCTCGACCTCAATGACCCGTCGAAAGTAATTGGCCGGACCAAAGAACCGATCCTGAGCCCCGACGAAAACGAGCGGGAAGGGTACGTACCGAACGTTGTGTACAGCTGCGGCGGCATCATCAACGGCAATGACCTGATTATCCCCTACGCCATGGCCGACTATGCCAGCAGCTTTGCCATTGTCAACGTACAGGAACTGCTGGCCGAGCTGACCAGCGACAACAATAAATAAGTACCGGCAAGGTATATAAATAGGAAAGGCCGTCAATTGACGGCCTTTCCTATTTATATACTACGGACGAATCGGTTAATTAGTCAACATCCCAGAAGATACGGGTTGTGAACGGATCGATCGTGCCTTGAGCCTTCACGTTTGTACCGTTTGAACCCAGCTCTGTGTTTGGATAGTAGAAACGCAGCGGACGCTTTGTTTCGCCAACCAGCTGAATACTTTGTGGCGTAACAGGCAGGTTTGTCCGGCGGTATTCCGACCATGACTCCAGACCGCTGAAGTTCGTCAGGGCAATCCATTTCTGCGTAGCAATTGCCGCCAGCTTATCAGTAGAAGCATCCCAGTCATAGTTCTGGATTTTGCTGCCTTTGAAGTTTTCAGCACCGGCAACGTTCGCACCCAATACGCGGAACGACTGCTTGATACCTTCTTCGAAGTAACCTTTCGCTGTACCTGACAGTGTCACGTCGCTGTAACGCTGTTTTGCTTCGGCCAACAGGAACTGTACTTCTGAAGCAGTCATCAGGATGAACGGACGGTTGTAATCGCCTTTTACCAGCAGGCTTGGCCCAACTGAGCTGGTGTTGGCCGGCAGATAGCCAGAGCTTACACCAAACGGCGTACCGTTGTAGTTAGCGGCAACTTCTTTCGCTGTACTTACACCCGGGTTACCGCCGTTCTCACCGCCAATTGCATACGCAATACGCTTCAGACGCAGGGTATCGTTGTTCGTTTTCAGACCGTCGATCAAAAACTTAGTCGGGCGAGGGTAGTTGTTCAACGCACGTTTTGCACCGTTGGCATCATATCCCCAACGATCATAGATCGGGTTCAGTTTACCAGCCGTAGCCAGGAAGAAGAACGTTCCGCCTACACCGGCATCTTCACCGGTCAGGAAGCCTGAACCTTCCGATACAATCTTGTTAACTTCTGTCTTGATGTACGAATCACGGCCTGAAATTTTCGACTGACGGATCAGAATCCGCATTTTCAGCGAGTTCGCCAGCTGTGCCCATTTCGTTGTGTTACCACGGAAAACGATATCCGAACCGGTAAATGCACTGGCAAACGGGTTTGCTTTCAGATCAACAAGTGCTTCGTCCAGTGATGTAATCAGTGACTCATAGATTGCCTTCTGATCATCAAATTTAGGCGCCAGGGAAGCTGTTGCTTTCAAGGCATCTGAGTAAGGCACGTTACCGTACATGTCCACCAACTGCTGATACAGCATGGCTTTCATCACCTTGGCAGGGCCTTTCAGATACTTCTGGTTGTAAGCATCGGCATTGTTAATAACGAACTGATAATCCTGCAGGTTATCATAGTAGCTATCCCAGTAGTTGAAATCACCGTTGGTAAAGTTATAGGCAAACAGCGTTGTGCTGATGATATAACCGTTACCCTGTGTCCACTGACCTGCCCAGTACGTACCTGTTTCGTTGGCGTTCAGCATGTTCGTTGCTGACGTCAGCAACGCATTGGTAAGCACGTAGTTAGGCTGTGCGGTTGGTAATGCATTCGGGTTGGTGTTGATGTCGAGGAACGACTCCTGACACGATGTACCAGCCAGGGCCACAAATGCTAGTATTGCTAATGATTTTAATTTCATGTCTTGTTAATGTTGTGATTCCTAGAAACCAAGATTAATGTTCACACCAAACTGACGAACAGGTGGTGTCTGGCTCGTGTTGTTGATACCCAGACCGTTACCCGTTGTGAAGCTATACTCAGGATCCGTGTAATAGTTCATCTTGTCGACAATCGTAATCAGGTTACGACCGTACAGCGAGATGCTGGCAGTTGAGAACAGTTTTGTTTTCGCCAGGAAGCTTTGTGGCACGTTGTATGACAGGTTGATGTCACGCAGTTTGATGAACCATGCTTTGTTGACGAAGTTTTCAGAAATCAAACGGTACTGATCAACCCACAGAGCGTACTCAGGCTCACGAACTTTGATTGTTGTGTTTGGTGTAACACTGCCATCGCTGTTCAGGACTGCTGAGTTCGGGAAGATCTGATCCGTCCGGTTGTCAGTCCATTTACCTGAACCGGTAAAGGTCATCTGACGGCCCAGGTCACTGTACATGAAGTTACCGCCGCGATATTCGAAGTTGAAGGTAAAGCCAAAGCTGCCATACGTCAGTTTAGAACCTAAACCAACGATGTTACGAGGCAGTGTACCACCACGCGGAGACAATGACGACTGACGCAGCGGATAACCTGTCGTAGCGTTAACCAGGCGGTAGCCTGAGCCATCCGGTGCGTACTGGTAACCATCCGTTTTCAGCATCGGGAAGCGTGAGCCTTTGATTACATACGTACTGGCGTACGAGTAACCGCTCAGCAGGAACTCATCGATACCAGGATACAGGTCAACAACTTTGTTGTCGTTGTATGAGTAACGTACTGAAGCATCCCAGTCGAATTTACCGCCACGGGCGATCAGGTACTTCAGTTCAGCTTCGTAACCCCAGTTTTTCGTTTCACCAACGTTGATCAGGAGGTTCGAGAAACCGGTTGTGTTCGGTACTTTAACTGTGATTACCTGACCTTTTGAGTTCTGAGTATACGCCGATACGTCTAAGTTAACCCGGTTGTTGAACAACTGGAATTCACCACCGATTTCTGACGAGTAAACCACTTCCGGCTTCAGGTTGGCATCCGGTAAGGTGTTACCAACTGTCAGACCTACTGTGTTACCAAACGGGAAGTTAGCACCGTTCGGGTATGTTAAGTCCAGACCATAGAACGGTACGTTGTCGTTCGCGTTCTTGTTGTAGTTCACCCGAAGTTTAGCATAGTTCAGGAACGAGCTCTTGATGCTTGGGAATGCATCTGTAGCGATGAACGAAAGGGCCACACCGTAGTACGGATACGAGTAGAAGTTTTTCGGACGGGTTGGCTTGTAGAACAACGATGTCTGGTCGTAACGGAATGTACCGTTCAGAATCAGCCAGTTTTTGTAGTTCGTCGTCAAATCGGCGTAGAAGCCTTCACGACGCTGCAGGTAGTTGTTTTCGAAACCGGTTAATTCACCCTGACGGTTTGATACGTTATATACATCCGGTACAACGATTGAGCTTGAGCCTACCTGGATTTCCTTGATGTAGCGCTGATAAACGCTGTGACCCAAAATCAGTTTGTTCGACAGCGGACCGAAATCTTTCGTCAGCTGAAACTGAAGTTCGTTGTTGATTACGTTTTCTGTACGTGAATAATCCGTAACAGAACCTAAGATATCGGTAATAGCACGGTAGATACCAGTACCGTCGCCGTCACGGTAGTACGGAGCAGGGATGAACGATTTTGTTTTCGCCCAGTCAGAGTACAGGAATTTACCAGTCGTGTTTTTCTGCGTCCGTGAGTTGTTCATCACACCGATACGCTCTGTGATCGTCAACCAGGTAGTCGGCTTATAGGTCAGGTTCAGGTTACCGGTGATGTTGGCATCCTTATAGCGTGAACGGTTATTATCCGCGTTGAAGTACGGGTTGTTGTAATAGTCGTTATAGAAACCGTTCGGGTTCGCCAGCGGATTGTTCTGCCAGTCGCGCAGATCGCTCAGCGGCAGGTTAGCCGGCTGGTTGATTACGTCGTTGTAGAAGTCAGATGTTGTCCGGTCATAAGCTGCCTGTGTATAGCTGGCGTTGAAACCGGTCATCAGTTTACCATACTCGCGGGTAGCCGTCAGACGGGCACCGGTACGTTCGCTCTTATCGTGCGGTACGATACCCTGGATTTTCTGGTTTTCAGCTGACATGTAGAACGTACCATTGTCATCGCCACCCTGGAAGCTGATCTGGTTGTTCATTGACACACCCGTATCGAATGCCTTGTAACGGCCGTTTTTAACGGCTGAATAAGGAACGATCAGCTGGCTGCCGTTTTCGGCCGTACGACCCAGCATCCGCATTGAACCGTCGAACGGATCACCGAACTGCTGGTTTTCGTATGTCCGCCAGTTGCCCTGCATACGCACCAGCGGGTCGCTGCTGTAACCGGCAGAACCAAACGATGGGTAGTAGTGCGAGCCTGAACCGTATTTTTCCTGGAACTGCGGCAGGAAGCTGATCTGCTCAAAGTTTGTACTGTTTGAGTAACCAACCTTGATTTTACCTTTTACACCTTTTTTCGTGGTGATGATCAGGGCACCATTGATACCGGCCGAACCGTACAGGGTTGCCGCCTGGCCACCTTTCAGAATCGATACGCTTTCGATATCGTTCGGGTTGATCAGCGCCAGTACAGTTGATGTTGTCTGCATACCGTCCAGAACCACGAGTGCTTCGTTGTTACCGGTCAGTGAACGGAAACCGCGTAATACGATTTTCACCGACGGGTCAACACTGTTGTTCACGTTGTAAACAGCCAGACCAGTTACTTTACCGGACAGCGCCTGCGCCAGCTGTGGTGAACGGCCAACGGTCACGTCTTCCGTCTGTACTTTCGAGTACGCATAACCGATTTCGCGCTGGTTCTTACGGATACCCTGTGCCGTTACAACGATCTCCTGTAACTGAGAGGCATCCGGCTTCAGCGAAATGTCAATGCTTGTCTGCGAACCAACAATCACTGTCTGCGTCGTAAAGCCGATAAAGCTGAACTGGAGCGTTTCTCCTTTTGACACCGCGATTTTGTACGTACCGTCTGCCTGTGTGCTGGCACCGCGGCTCGAACCTTTGACAAGTACACTTACGCCGGGTAGTGGAGATTTGTCCTCCGAAGATGTGATCTGGCCCGTTACTGTGATGTTCTGCGCTAACAGCGGAACACAGAAAAGCAACGTCAGTAGCCAGCTACCGAGTAGAACTTTTTTCATAGGGAACGATTATTAGTTTGGTTATTTTGGAAAATTGACCGCAAATTATCACTTTTTAATTAATTCGGTAAAATTTTAATAAACTATACCTAACTTTTTGCCACATAATCGGTTGCTGTTTTCTCAATACAACGTAGTAATCAGGTCACTTTATTTAATGATTCCTTAATATTCGACCTGATAAATACAATTTTCGCAACATTTCGGCTCGCATGTTAAAAAAGTTTAAAATTGGACTTTCAACAAAAAAGGCGGACCATAAGGCCCGCCTTCATTATTAAAAAAATACTAGATTACAGTCGTCTAATACGTTCATTCACAACCCGATCCCCACCTGATCCAGGGTATTTATAGTTCAGAATGAATGTCCGCGTAGCCGGATCATAGCGGTTTTCCCCGAATTGCGTGGTCGCCGTGCTCGATGAGCCTTTCGGTGTAAGCGTCACGGTATTGTCCGCATTGACCTTCAGCCACATGGTCCAGCCGCTGCCACCCAGGTCCGCAAAGTTAGTTTCGCTGGTTGTCAGATCGATGGTCTGCAGTGTTTTCTGCTCATTGATCGCGCGGGCGCCGGCTGTCGGGTGTGTAAAGGTCCCCGTTGCCTGATAGCTACCTTCGTAGTTATTCCGCAGCTTGATGAAAATGATCTTTGTCGCATAGTTACCGCTCACCGTTACCCCGCCCGTCGCACTGGTGATACTGACCGGAATGGCAAACTGATCGGTTGGCTTAATCGAGCCCGTATTGATCTGTACCGTAACAGGTGCCATGCGTGTACCCGCCTTTACCGTCACACTCGGCGTCGTGATCTGGTAGGTTCCCGCGGTCGGCAACGTGTAGGCGGTGCCGTTCTGGTTATTATACGTAGTCAGCGCGCTCTGATTAATGCCCAGTGCCAGCTGCACATCCTGCGACGGCAGATTCGGCGAGGCAATGTTTACATTGAACGAATACGAGGTCGGCGTTGATGAAGACAGAAAACTCTGGTTATCCGCAATGCCGTAGAATGCCGACGACGGAATCTCCGCAATCGCACCGGCACCCTGAAAATCCACATAATGTTCGTCGTCGTTCAGGCAGCCCGTCAGATTAAAAGCCGTCCCAACCGCAACGAGTATAGCAAGAATTTTTTTCATGGTTGATTTCGTTTATTTAATCCAGAACACCTTAGTTGTAAACTGGCTGACCTGCCCCTGCGCCTGCACGTTGGTACCGTTGTAGCTGTACTCACTCTGCGGATACAGCAACCGCACCGGAATCTGGCGCACAGTCACGCTCGGATCCCGTGAGATCGGTACAGCCGGTAAGCCCAGCCGGCGGTAATCACTCCATGCTTCGTAAGGCGAGAAACCATTCAGCGACGCCCATTTCTGGGTAATGATCGCCTCGATTTTATTCGGCGACGCGTCCCAGCCAACATTTGCGACGTTCTGCGAATAGTACTCCTGCGCGTATTCCTCCGCCGTACCGGTATCGTCCTGTACCTTCAGATTCCGGTATGATTCGGTAATTGCGGTCTGGTATAAGGTCTTTGCACTACCTGTAATCCAGCCGCGCTGCGCTGCTTCGGCCTGCAGGAAGAAAGCTTCGTGCGACGATATAATCACGGCATCCTGCGCGGCACTTTCAAGCAGTCCGGGGCCAATGCCCGATGTCTGGCTGTTGACCAGCGTATTGATATCGCCGAAATACGTGCCCCGGTATGCGCTGCCCGTCGAGGAGGCCGAATAGAAGAAATACAGCCGCGAATCATTGGTCTGCGTATAGAAATCAATGGCGTATTTGTTGCCGCGATACTGGTTGTTGAGTTCAACCGTTGCCCCGCTCACCGAATAACCGAACGCACCATAGAACGGACTCTGCCGGTTGGTTGAGTTGGTATAGCCCGGATTCACCGACGCGTTTTCACCCTCATGCAGGAAACCGATGTTCGATGCCTTGATCTTAGCCAGCTCAGTCTGGATATAGGCCTGCCGGTCCGACTTTTCAGATTGCCGGAGCAGCATCCGCAGTTTGATCGTGTTGGCAAAACGGGCCCATTTGTCCATATCACCCTTAAACATGATGTCATTGGCACCAATATTCAGTGACTCTTCCCCGGCATCCACCCGCGCATTTCCCTGATTGATGAAAATCAGGGCTGAGTCGAGCTGTACCATCAGGTTTTCATAAACTGCCTGTCCGTTTTCGTAGGTTGGCTGGAGGTTTGTGGCCCCTTTGAGCGCCCCTGTATAGGGTATATTACCGTAGGTATCTACCAGAATCTGGAAGTGCAGCGCCTTCATGACTTTGGCAATAGCCTGCAGATACGGCTGATTCCGGACCGCCCCTTGTTTCTCCACAAAATCATAGTCTTTCAGCCGTGTATAGGCATCCGTCCAGATATCGTTGAAATAGGTCGTTGTAAACTGGTAGTTTTTGTCCGACTGACTGATCGAATAGTTACCGCTCCAGTTCCAGTAGCCCATCCACAGGTTCAGGAAGGGAAAATTTGTGGCAAAATAGGTACCCGTTGCATTCAGGGCCGTTGGCAGTACCAGTTCCGGTGGTGCCTCCGTCGCCTGATTCGGGTTATTGTTAATATCGAAGTAGCTGTCTTTGCAGCCGGACACTGTTCCCAGTACCACAACCAGCGCTCCGATGGCAAATTTCTTTATATTGTTCATGATGAGTTCTGCGTTTAAAAACCTACACTAACCCGGAAACCATAGAAACGCGTTGTCGGCGTCTGGTACTCGTTCGTGATCCCGATTGCGTTACTGTTATCCACCGAGAATTCAGGATCGGAGAATACGTTGGTTTTCGGGCGGAACAACAACAGGTTACGACCGTTCAGGGCAATGTTCAGCGTCTTCACGAATTTCACCTTCTCCAGGAATACCGCCGGCACATCGTAGCTGATGGCCATCTCGCGTAACCGCCAGTAGTCGGCGCTGGTCACGTAGCTGGTTCCGGCCTGATGGTAGGCTGAGTTTGTCCAGAAAAACAGGTTGCCGTCGCGGGTAGTCAGGTTGGTGTTCGGCGCGAATGTGCCGTCACTGTTCTGTACCACTGAATTCGGGAATACGAAGTTTTCGCGGCCGTTGTAGGTTGACCGGATACCGGCACCGGTAAATTCAAGGGCGCTGCCCACCGAGTTATAAATAACGGCCCCGCCACGGTACTCCCACAACATGTTCAGGCTGAAGTTGCCGTACTTAAACGTATTTGAGATACCCAGCCGGTGTTTTGGCTGCGTCGAACCGGCATAGGCCAGATTCGGATCCAGAATCGTTTCGCCGTTGCTACCCACTACCGGACGGCCCAGGAACTGACCCGAAGCATCATAGTACGGGCTGTTCGGGTCGTTGTTGGCACGGGCGATGTCGCTCACGTAAATAGCCGGATACGACTTACCGACAGCTGCATACACATCGGAACCGGTTCCGCTGCCATACGGGATATTCAGACGATCCAGATCACCGTACAGCGACAGAACCTTGTTGGTCAGATAGGTATAGTTCCCGCTGGCTTCCCACGTAAACTTACCGGCACGGATAATCGGACGGATTTTCAGATCAACCTCAATGCCCTGGTTTTCCATTTCACCGGTATTGATCAGGGCCGACGTATAGCCTGTTGCCCGCGAAATCTGAATCGGTACGGTCTGGTTGGTCGTATTCATTTTGTAGTAGGCAACCTCCAGATTGAAACGGTTCAGGAAGCCCAGTTCTACGCCAATCTCACGGTTGGTCGTAAATTCCGGCTTCAGGTTCGGGTCATACTGTGTGTTGCCCAGCTGGTAGCCGGACTGGCTGCCATACGGAAACGACGTGCCGTTGGTATAGGCATTTGTACCGGCAATGAATACGTTCTGTAACTGATACGGTCCCACAGTGATGTTACCCACTTTTGAAATACCGCCACGCAGTTTCAGGTAATTCAGCCACGTTGTCCCTTTCAGAGCCGGGATGGCATCTGACAGAATCACCGACGCATCAACACTCGGATAGAAGAATGACCGGTTAGCGCTCGACAGCAGTGAGGTCCAGTCGTTCCGGCCGGTTGCGTGAATAAACACAAAGTCGCGGAAACCAACCGTAATGTCACCAAATGCCCCCATCAGGCGGCTGCGCTGCATATACTCCGATACTTCCGGCTGACCAATCACGTTCGAGATGTTATACAATCCCGGAATCTGCAACGCCGCACCGTAATCCGACTGCGTCCGGTAGTAATCCTGCTGAATGTGGTGACCCAGAATCAGGTTAGTCGAAAACTCACCGAATTTAGGGCTGAACGATACGAGGAGGTCACCGGTAAAGCGGGTTGTCAGCGACATGGCATCCTGCACACGGGCATTTACCCGCTGCAGCGAAGAGGCAATATTACCGGCACCCCACGGGTCACCCAGCGCATAGTCGGAGAAGGTAACCGCCGCACGGTTGTATTTGTACGAGCTGAAACGCGCCTGTCCACCTACGCGGTACAGGATATTCATCCACTCAACCGGCTTGTAGGCCACGTCCGCAAACCCCTGCAACGCGTAGTTGTTGGTTTTCTGACGCGAGTTTTCGCCGGTCACCTGCCACCACGGATTTGGATAATAGGCATTATAATAGCCGTTAACATTGCCATACGGCGAGTTGATATCCATCAGCCGCGGATCGCGGATCGGTACGTGCGCCGGTGTATTCAGCACGTTCCAGTAAACCGGACGATCCTGTCCGAAATCGCCGCCGGCCACGTTGGTATTCTGATACGTAAAGTTTACCGCTGCATTTGAGGTGAATTTATCTACCACACGACCACCTTTTACGCCAATCACCGTCCGCTGGTAGCGGTCGTTCGGGATAATCCCGCTCTGGTCGAGCCGCTGCAGGTTCAGGCCGAAATAATTGCTGTTATCGCCGACCCGGAAGTTAATGTCGTGCTGCGACAACACGCCCGTATTAAAGAAATCACGGCGCGGGTCTCTTTTTGTGGCGCTGTACGGCACCATCAGGGTATCCAGACCCGATACCGTTCCGTCCGGATTCCGGATTTCAACACCATAGCCCAGCGGTACCATGCTGCCGTTGTAGGCCGGACCAAACTGCTGGTTTTCGTACGGTACATACAACCGGCGGCCATCGCGGTCCAGGAAGGGATTACCCTCGCCCCCGTTTGACCCGAATGAGCGCTGCAGCCCCGGCATGTAGGCCACGCTTTCAAACTGCGTTGAGTTGGTGTACGAAATCTGCGGGCGGGTTGCCGCACCACCGCGCTTCGTCGTAATCACCAGTACACCGTTCGACGCATCCGAGCCATAAAGCGCGGCGGCACTCGGGCCTTTCAGCACCGTCATGTTTTCGACGTCGTTAGGGTTGATGGTACTCAGGAAGCTGTTGTCGGTGATAATCCCGTCGACGACCAGCAGCGCCTGGTTATTACCCAGAAACGAGCGGTTGCCGCGCAGTGTCAGCCGTACGTTACTGCCAACCCCGCTGTTTACGTTGTTGATCTGCAGACCCGACACCTTACCGGCCAGACCCGTCGCCACGTTGATCGGCGAAGCCTGTACCAGCTGCTGGTTATTTACTTTCGCCACGGAACCACCGATTTCGCGTTCATTCCGCTGGATACCAAAAGCAGTCACCACGACTTCGTTTAGTATAGCAGCATCCGACTCAAGCACTACATTGATTGTACTCCGGTTTCCCACCGCCACATCCTGCGATTTGTAGCCGACAAAGGAATAGGTCAGCGTTGAGTTGCCCGGTACAACAACACGATAGGCACCGTTTCCGTCGGAGGTTGTGCCCCGCGTTGTGCCCTTAATAACAATGTTCACACCCGGTAATGGGGAACCATCATCCGAAGCGGTAACCCGGCCACTCACTGTTACGTCCTGCGCCAGCAACGGAACACAGAACAACAGTGACAAGAGCCAGCTACCAAATAGAACTTTTCTCATAAACGACAATTGGTTAGCTAATTACTATTATTTGAAAAAGTGTCTACAAATCTAAAGCACACATTTTATTATTCGCAACTTTTTGTCGTCCACAGAATAATTTTTTGATATTTATCGAATTAAATCGCCATTAAAATCAAAAAATCGTAATCTTGCCAAAGCAATCACAAAAACATTAATCACTGTAACTATTTAACTTTTCCTAGTTTGTAGATAATATAAAATAAACATTATCCTTCGCTGCTTGTTGCAGACAACTATATTTCGAGTCAACTAATTCTAACACAATAGTTTGTACACTAATTATTCACATCAATATACTTACGATACACAGGGCTTTATTTTGGACTTTATCGCTATTTTTACTCCGCTTACGGCCAGGCCTAACCATCGACTACCTTGAAAAAACTATTCTCAAACCTTACATTCTGGGTTCTTACCAGTATCACCTTAGGCATTTTACTAGGCCACTTCCGGCCGGACATTGCGTTGCAGCCAATTCTTGACAGTCCGGTAAAAGGCCGGTTTATGGGGCAGGAGCTCACGATCGGAGCCACCATCAGCGAGATGCTCAGCGGGCTTTTTATCAGTGCCGTAAAGCTGTTCATCAACCCGATCATTTTCCTGACCATTACCTTAGGTATTGTCAGCATGGGCGATTTAAAGAAAGTCGGGAAAGTAGGTGCCAAAGCGCTGCTGTACTTTGAGGTAGTCACAACGGTCGCGCTTATTATCGGCATTGTGGTCGCCAATGTCATCCGGCCCGGCGATGGTGTAATGACGGAGCAGCTTAAGGGAGGCGATATTTCAAAGTACACCAAAGGCGCTACCGAATTCAGCTGGCTGAAGTTTTTCCTCGACAATGTCACGCTGCAGGTGCTGGTGTTTGCCATCCTGCTTGGTATTGTTCTGAGCCGTTACAGCGGCCGCGAGCAGGTGGTTGCCCTGATGACGCGCCTCTCTAAATACATTTTCTGGGGCTTGCATAAAGTGATGCTGCTGGCGCCCATCGGCGCTTTTGGCGGCATGGCCTTTACCGTCGGCAAGTACGGTCTCGGCACCCTCCTGCCGCTGGCCAAACTCATGGGCACCGTTTACACGACCATGGCCGTTTTTATTTTCGGCGGCCTCGGCCTGGTTATGCGCTCGTACAACATCAGCCTGTGGGGATTCCTGAAATACATCCGTGAAGAGCTGCTGATTGTGCTGGGTACGTCTTCTTCGGAAGCGGCGCTACCCTCGCTCATGGAGAAACTCGAACGCATGGGCTGCGCCAAGTCGGTGGTCGGGCTGGTGGTACCGGCCGGTTATTCATTCAACCTCGACGGCACGACCATCTACCTGTCAATGGCCACGATTTTTCTGGCGCAGGTCTTCAATGTGCATCTGGATATCAATCAGTTGCTGACCATCATCGGCATTCTGATGGTAACGTCGAAAGGAGCCGCGGGGGTAACCGGCAGCGGTTTTGTGGTACTGGCCAGTACGCTGACAGCCATTAAGGTGATTCCGGTCGAAGGGCTGGCCCTGTTGCTGGGCGTTGACCGGTTTATGTCCGAAGCGCGGAGTATCACCAACTTCATCGGCAATGGTGTCGCGACCATCTGGCTGGCCAACAACGAAAAAGCCTTTGACCGCCAGAAAATGGCGTATGCCTTCGGCAACATTACCGAAAGTGAAGATATTGAAAAGGATAATCTGGATCCGTTGCCGGAGTAGGTTAAGCAGCTTGTCATAACTTCCAGGAAGTTCAAAACTTCCTGGAAGTTAATAGTAACTACAACTCCTTCACTGTCTCGATAAAGCAGCGGACTTTGTCGGGATCGGTATCCGGATAAACGCCGTGGCCAAGGTTAGCAATGTATTGTTGCTTACCAAACGCATCTACCATTTTCCGCACCTCGGCCCGGATCTGGTCGTAGCTGGCATAGAGCACACAAGGGTCAAGATTGCCCTGCAACGTCTTATTTGGCACCAGTAACCGCGATTCGGCAGGGTCCATGTTCCAGTCCAGGCCTACCACTGAGCAGTTCAGTTCACCAATAGCTTTACGGGCAAAAAACGCGCCTTTCGCAAAAACCGTTACGGGTACGTCAGTCGCCGGGTCAGCCGCAATGGCATCACAAATCTGCTTGATGTACGGCAGCGAATACGTATTGTACTGCTCCGGCGACAGGATGCCCGCCCATGAATCGAACAGCTGAACCAGATTAGCCCCTGCCGCCACCTGCGCCTTCAGGTAGCCAATGGTACTGTCCGTGATTTTCTGCAACAAAGCGTGTGAAAACGCCGGATCGGTGTACAGCAGCTTTTTGGCTACAGAGAATGTCTTTGAGCCTTTACCTTCTGTCATGTAGCAGAAAATCGTGAACGGTGCGCCGGCAAAACCAATGAGCGGGACCCGGTTGTTCAGGCCTTTTTTAGTCAGCCGGATAGCTTCCAACACATAGCCCAGATCGGTTTCTGCATCGGCAACGTGCAACTGCTTCAGGTCGTCGGCTGTCCGGACTGTTTTCGGGAATACCGGCCCGCGCTGCTCTACCATTTCGTAGGGTAACCCCATCGCCTCGGGCACCACCAGAATGTCGGAAAAGATAATGGCCGCATCAACGCCCAGGAGGTCAACCGGCTGAATCGTTACTTCGGCTGCCAGTTCGGGCGTGGTAGCCAGACTAATAAAGCTACCCGCTTTTTCGCGGACGGCCCGATATTCGGCCAGAATCCGGCCGGCCTGCCGCATCATCCAGACAGGCACCCGTTCGACCTGCTCTCCGCGCGCAGCCCGCAGCAATAAATCGTTTTGTAAGTTCATAGTCGTGACACCGGTATCCTGCGGGGCTTCCGGAGAAGTCCGCAGCCGCTAACCGGTGATTGTTAAAGAATAATCGTCCGGTTCCGGTGAATGAACACACGGTCGTTGAATACTAGTTTTAAGGCCTGGGACAGTACAATTTTTTCGACATCCTTGCCTTCCGTAGCCATGTCGATAGCCGTATGCCGGTGGTCAACCTCTTTCACATTCTGGGCAATAATCGGCCCTTCGTCCAGGTCATTGTTGACGAAGTGGGCTGTGGCGCCGATGATTTTTACCCCCCGGTCATGAGCCTGCCGGTACGGGCTGGCTCCGATAAAGGCGGGCAGGAACGAGTGGTGAATATTGACAATCCGGTTCGGGTAATGCTTCACAAATTCCGGCGTCAGCACCCGCATATACTTGGCCAGTACCAGGTACTCCGGCTGGTAGATGGCCAGTGTACGCAGAATAGCGTCTTCGTGCTCATCGCGCGTTTTGAGCTCGTGAGAGATGTAATGAAACGGAATCCCGAACTTGCTCACCAGCGGTTGCAGGTAATTGTAGTTACTCACCACGGCCAGAATATCCGCATCCAGCTCGTTGAAGG
>NZ_CAMFHL010000042.1 GCF_945952095.1 uncultured Arsenicibacter sp.
CGGCAGTTCGCCCTGATTGCCGAAATCTTCCGTTGTTTTGACCAGACCTGTGCCGAAAAAATTCTGCCAGTAGCGGTTGACCCCCACCCGGGCAGTCAGCGGATGAGACGCATCCGTCAACCATTGCGCAAGGCCCAGCCGGTTTTTCGGAAGCGTTGCCGGAAAGGGCAGGACAGCGCCCGGCGTGTTGGCAAATACCTCCTGACCCGGGGCGTCGTACTGGCCGCGCTGTAGCAGGAAGGCGCGTTTGGGTACGGGCATTTCCTGCATCACCATCAGTTCTGCAATGTGGCGGGTCGAATCACTAAAGGCAGTCCGCTGCCGGGTTAGCTCATCCCGCCGTGCCTTGATTTCCGGACTGACCGCTGATATGTAATACGCTTTCAGAACATTTTTTTCCTCCGGACTGAGGGTTTCAGGAGCTTTAGCCGCAATAGTCTGCCATGAAGCCTTATCGGCCAGCAGTTTTATCTCAAACGGGGTAAGTGTCCGGTTATAGACCACTACATCATCAACCTTACCGCCCTTAAAGCCCAGACCGCGCCACCAGCCACCGATTTGCAGGCCTGGTTCGCCGTTTTTATCGTAAAAAATAATATCCTTGTATAACTGATCTATCACCGTTTCCATAGGGAGTTCGGCGCCGTCAAGAAACAGTCTGAACCCATCCGCTCTGGAAGAACCATCATACAACATCGTCAGCTGTACCCATCGTTCGCGGGGCACAGGCTGTGTACTTTGCCGCGTGATGGCATTCGACGGAGCCGTGTGCGCCATGCTGATTTCCAGCCGGTTGTTTTTAACTAAAAGATGATAGCCCTTGAAGTTATAAAGCCGCTCGGCATTGCTTTTATGAAAGATAACCCCTTCTTTAAACTCTTTGGGAAACCATGCCCGCAGACCGATGGTAAACGGCTCTGATTTACGAAACACACCAACGGGCCTGAGATCAGCGTAGGCATCGCCGTTAAGCTCAAGGACCAGACCACGCGCTGTTTTTGCGAAAACCGGTTTGTCCGGATCTCCGGCATCGCGTTTCATTACCCCTTTTTGCGCGGGATTCAGGCTGTTTTTCAGCGAGTCGTCAAAGGTGTAAAAGCCTTGTAGTCCGGCCTGTGGGATAGCCTGATCGGTAAGCGTCTTGTAGGCACCTGACGCCAGCCATGACTGAAACGCCGTTTCTGAGGCCGTAATCAATTCCGAAAGTTTTGCTTCCTTTTCAGAAATAGCCGATTGCATGTATTTTATCAACGTTTCTTGCTTCGGGGTAGGTAGCAGGAGAGTCGGGGTGGGTAAATCATCATTCCACGAGATTTGACCGGCCTCACGTACATTGTTGAAAAAACTGAAAAGCTCGTAGTAATTTTTCTGCGAAACCGGATCGTACTTATGGTCGTGACAACGGGCACAGCCCAGCGACAGTGCCATAAAGGCATCCCCGAAGGTGTTGGTGCGATCCATTACATACTCCGTCTGAAATTCTTCCTCCACAATACCACCTTCCATATTCTGCTGATGATTCCGGTTGAAGGCAGTGGCAATCAGCATGTCACGGGTTGGCGCTCCTCCGTCCGGACCTTTCATCAGGTCACCGGCTAGTTGCTGATGAATAAAGGCATCATAAGGTATATTCCGGTTAAAGGCATTGATCACCCAGTCGCGGTAGGGGGACATATCCCGAAGCCGGTCAACGGTGTAGCCGTGTGAATCGGCAAAACGCGCCAGGTCGAGCCAGTCGGTGGCCATCCGTTCACCGAAGTGAGGCGAAGCTAACAAACGGTCAACCTGCTTTTCGTAGGCATCGGGGGTGCGATCGGCTTTGAATGCGTCCGTTTCGGCAATGGTAGGGGGGAGGCCGGTCAGATCCAGCGATAAGCGCCGCAACAGCAGGTCACGCGGTGCTTCGGCAGCCGGTGAAATACCTTCGCGTTCAAGGCGGTTAACGATAAAGCGGTCAATTTCATTTACCGTGGCGCTATAGCCGGTTTGACTGACAGGCGGCAATGCTTTCTTATTCGGTTTCACAAAGGCCCAGTGTGGCTTATAAACGGCACCGGTTTTAATCCACTTCAGCAGGATTGCTTTTTCGTCAGCCGTTAACATCAGGTGAGACTGTGGGGTCGGCATCTGATAGGTCGGGTCTGCGGATAGTATGCGGTGAACGAGCTCACTTTTGGCCAGATTGCCGGGTTTAACCGCCACTTTGCCCGGACTTTCCGGCAATTGCCCGTAGGCATGCTGTGCTATATCCAGCCGAAGACCTGCTTTTTGTTTAGCCTTATCAGGCCCATGGCAGGCAAAACATTTATCCGATAATACCGGCTTAACGTGCTGATTGTAATCCAGTTCAGCGGGTAACTTATCATAAGCAAGCGCTACATCGGCAGGGACTTTTACGCCATCTATCGTCTTAGGAGCGGGTAACCAGAAAGGCGCGCTGGTCAGTAAAAAAAGGATATACCGGATCATGGCATTAGCGTTGCGTTTTCAGGGTTTTGTTTGTGTCAGGCAGAACGAGTTGCTGTTGACCGTCGTCAATTTTCAGGCCGGGCTTCGCCCGTTTGAGTCGTTCGATGCCTGCGGGCGTTGTGTTGGTTTGCCACAGGTACAGCACTTTCAGCGCCGGTAAGGCCGCCAGTTTGTCAAGGCCAGCGTCGGTAACGGCCGTTCCGTAAAGATTCAGCTGCTCCAGGTTTGGTAACTGCTTCAGGATATCCAGTCCTGCATCGGTAATCCGGGTTTTATCAAGGTTAAGCCGGTTAATGTTCCGGCAGCCGGCCAGTTGACTCAGGTCTTCGTCCTGAACGGGCTGGTTCGATAGCCGGAGCCTGACCAGCTGATTTTTTAACTGACCAAGATCAGACAGCATAGAGGGCTGGTAGCTTTTCACATTGACAAAATTGGCCGCGACGTACCCGGCGCCTTCCCGAATCGGAGTCAGGATAATCTGCTCTTTCCGGAATGCCTGTTGCAGCGCCTGATCAGGGGCAGCAACGGGCCGTGAGAGAATCGTCGTTTCAACAGAGACGGCATCAGGGTCAGCCCGTATGGTCCGTAAACTGTCGGATGCGGGAGGAACGGTCTGGAACGTGAGGGGGAGTGTGGCCACGGCTTCAACCTCAGTTGGTTGTTGTGGCTGCATGATCTCAACCGATTCCTTAAACGAAGCGCCGGTTTTGATCCACTGGTGCAGAATCGCAATCTGCTGGTTTGACAGTTGCCGCTTACCGGCCGGTGGCATATGCATATCATCAGCATGCGGGAGCAGGAGGTAGCTGAACAGCTTGCTTTTCTGCGGGTTTCCGGCTACCAACACTGCCCCGTTTTTACCGCCCTGTTTAATAAAGGCTTCGGAATCAAGCCGTAAACCACCCTTTTTCTTCCTGGCTGAATGGCAGCTATAACAATTGGTTTCGAGCACCGGCACCACCTGATCCCTGTAAAAAAACGTGCGTTTAACAATGGGTTGGGAGTTTTTTCCGGCAGAATCGGAGAGGAGCGCCACGTTTACAGGAGCGGGTCTGTCTGCTGAATTAACCGGGTTAGTGTCTGATTGCTTAGCGGAAAACGACAAAAACCCTTCACCGTGTGTCAGCGTACCTCCGTAATGGCCGGCAATGGTTAAAAAAATCAGGGTAGCGATGGCCGGAACCCAGCGGTGTCGAGGCAGGGCATAGGTCAGAAAACTCAAACCGGCGGTAGCAAGTCCCGTCCATTGATGCACCGTAACAAGTGACGTGTCGTAATCGCCGGAACGGGACAATAGCCAGCCGGTTACGCAGGAAAACAGGGCAGACAAACCTCCCAGTAACCAGGCCAGCGAAACGGTTGCGGCAACATCGACATTGCGGACTCGCCCGTAGACCATCAGTATCATGGCGAAAAACAGGATTCCGATGGGCAGGTGAACTAGTAAAGGATGAAACTGGCCGGTAAAGTCAGTCAGGGTCATAACGCCGGATTAATCGTATGGTTATTTTGAGATCAGATAGAACAAAAATAGCGCATTCGTTATGCCTTAACAATGCATAAAAGCAGCCGGAATTTGTACAAATCCGACATTCCGATTTTGACAGAATTAAAATAAACTGCTACTTTAACGGTATGTGCACCAACTGGCTGGAAAAATCATTGTACGGCCTGCGCAAAACAAATATGGAAACGATACAGCGTATACACCTCAGTTTATTGCATGCAGGGCGTATCAGGGTCGGAACCAACTGGAAATTCGACCAGGTGATCAGTCCGTTTGCACGCCTGTACCTGATTATTGAGGGGGAAGCCATGGTATATCACCAGCAGCAGACCTTTCTGCTCAAGCCTGGCTTTCTTTATCTGATTCCGAGCTTTACACTAAGCCGCTATCGCTGCGAAACAGAAATGGAACAATATTACCTGACGTTTCTGGAAGACACCAGCACAGGTATTTCGATTTTCAATCAGTTGGCTTTTTGCTATGAAACGGCGGCCTTTCCGGTAGATGGTCCTCTGTTCAGCCGGTTGCTGGATATTAATCCGGATGCATCCCTGCGTAATATTGATCCCAAAGTTTATGATAACCGCGCGAACCTGCTCAGTTTTAACCAGCCGTTTTCCCCGAAGCCCGATGCGCGTTTGCTGGAAACGGAGGCTATTCTGACCCAGTTGCTAAGCCGGTTTATACTGCCGGATCAGCAGCGTAGTGCCGGACATTCACGGATAACAAATCAATACCGGACAGTACTGACCTATATTAATACGCATTTGCACGAAAAAATTACAGTGGGTGAACTCGCTGCATTACAGGGGATGCACGTTGATTACTTTTCCCGCCAGTTTCAGGCGGTGCTTGGGGTGCGTCCGGTCGACTATATCATCAATAAGCGAATGGAGCGGGCACAGGTTCTGATGACGACATCCGGTTTAACACTTCAGGTAATCGCCGAACAGGTGGGTATATCTGATATCTATTATTTTTCGCGCTTATTTAAACGGCGCTTCGGTATGCCGCCTGCCCGCTACCGGAAACAGACCGGATTGGTGTGATTTTCACGTTCGTCAGTCACATGTATCATGAAAGGTGGGGGACTAACTATGTGCGGAAATCCGGCTGTCAGCTGTGCGGCAGCGCTAAAAACAAAAAGCCCGGCTCAAAAACGACCAGGCCTTTGTAATGCACAATTATGTATACTACATTGAAATCGAGCAAAAATCAAGCCGTTTTGAATTCTAAAAGGTATTACAACGAAATATTTATCTATACTCAAAGTAAGTATCTGATAAACAATATATAAGCGCGATTGTCCTGATAAAAGAAACAAGTAACATTCGTTGGCTGGTATTCTGAACAGGCCTATAAATGGAAAGAAAAACCGGAAATTGTACAAAAATAGACCGGCAATAAAATCACCGGCCATTCCATATTACCTAGAAAACAAAGTCATATATATCGTTTGAGCTGCCACGAGATGATGCGGCAGTCTAGTTACTCTCGGATCGATTGCAAGTAAGCTAACAGAACACAACGTAACCTGTACTGTCTGAAATAGAAACAGATAGAAGGCTCTAAATTACCCATTTCTCTATAGAGAATTTAACAGAAACTTAAAATAAATCAGCCAAATGGCAGCGAACGGGGTAAAACGGAATAAGCGTGTAGTGTCAAACAAATAGAAACGCCAAAAGGAAAGGAAAAACAAAAAAGACAGCAGTCTGTACTGCTGTCCGGGAAGGGTTTAGGGTAACAGGCTGCATGGTAAAATGCAGCATTTGTCATTTGATAGCTCGTTAATACAGTACCTTAGCTGCCATAATCTGCTCAAATTCAAATACAAAGCGTCCGCCTACAGGGATTTCCTGTCGCTGAATAAATAAACGGGTGCGCTGATAAGCCGTTATTTTTCTGATACTTACAATAAACGACTGGTGTACACGACAGAATAATTGTGCCGGTAGCCGTTTCTGAATATTTTTCAGATTCAACCGGGTCAGAATTGGTCTGGGCTGTGACTGGAGATATATTTTAACGTAGTCTTTCAGTCCTTCGACATACAGAACATCATCGAGTTCAATACGGATCTGTTTGTATTCAGAGTAGATCACAAAGGAGTCAGGAAGTTCAGCTTCGTGTTTCGGGGCTGTTATCAAATGGTCACTCAGCTTTTTAAGCACAAAATATTCCTGGGCCTTCAGCACGGCTTTCTGAAAACGGTCAAACGGAATAGGCTTCAGTAAATAATCAAGGACATCAAGCTCAAATCCGTCGAGCGCATACTGCTGATACGCAGTTGTTATGATTGTCAGCGGTTTATGGCCCATTGTGCGCAGAAACTGAAGGCCGGTAATGGTTGGCATCTGAATATCCAGAAACAGCAGATCAACCTGACCGCGTTTAAGCAGAGGTACGGCTTCCAGCGGATTAGCGTACGTACCGGTCAGTTCCAGAAAGGGAATCTTACTGATATTATCGGCCATGATTTCCAGCGCAAACGGCTCATCATCAATAGCAATGCATCGGAGTTGGGTCATGATTTCAGTTGCAAGTCAAGTTGTATCGTATAGGTATTGCCTGTATCATCAATGGTCAGTGTGTGGCAATCCGGATAATGAAGGGCTAACCGGCGTTTCGTATTCTGAATACCAATACCGGCATTCTGCAAGTCCGGTTCGTTGAGGCTGTTTACCTGATTTACACACCTGAACTGCACACGATTCTGCTCTGCTGTCAGCAGGATACGGATCGGGCTTTCTGCCTGATTATGAATGCCGTGTTTGAACGCATTTTCTATAAATGGAATAAACAGCAGCGGTTCAATCATCTGAACATGCACATCGCCCCGGCATGTAAACTCAACGGAGGCATTTGCCGGCAGCCGCATTTTCTGTAGGCTGATATAATGCTGCAAATGGTCAATCTCCTGACTCAGCATGACCGGACCGTTTTCCGGCTGATAAATTATGTATCTGAGTAGTTGAGAAAGCTGAATAACAGCTTCTTCTGTTTTATCAGACCGTTTTCTGGCCAGCCAGCTGATATTATTCAAGGTATTAAACAAAAAATGCGGGCTGATTTGCAATTTAAGCATTGTCAGCTCAGCTTTCACCTTCTCAATAACAGCCAGCTGTTGGGCCTCCCGGATGCGGGTTCTTTCCTGAATCAGTGCAATGAGCGTACTTAACAGGATAACGAAGGTAAAGGAAATGCTCATGCCGAAAGCACCGGGAACAGGTATCCTGAAAAGGCCCCGTGGGCGGGGAGGTCGGTCCTGAAACGTGGGATTTGGTTTCGGGAAATGAGGAAGTTTAAGTAACGGCTCAATAATGCCGAAAAAGAGTATTGCATTCAAAAGCTCAGCAGCGACAAAAAGTCCGGCTAACGCAAGAATAAAGGATTTTACCTGGCCCTTTAATAAAAGATCCGGAGTCAGACGGTGCAGATTTATGTAAAATACTCCTATAACCAGAATATCACTGATCAGCTTGGTTACGATCATGTGAATAAAACCGGGGTCCTGCAGATTACCTCCGGGGAAAAAGAAAAATGGAAGAAACATAAAACTGGTCCAGCCAATAATATGCAGGGGGAGTATAAAACGGCCGGTTAGTCGCATGAATCTGTTACCTGATCTGGATGAAATTACGTATTTATAACGTAGATCAGCTTTTTGACCGATACAGGTGACGATTGATTTGTCAATTGTGTCGACAAATTATCCCCGTTGTTTTCCGGATGTGATAAAACGGTTATATGCCATTGCCAATAGACAAGCAATATACCGGTCCTGTTTGCCAAGTTTGATTGAGCGAATAGCCGGGACCAGGGTGTAATTCGACCATTTAATCAACCCGTCCAAAACCTGAACGCTGCCGGTTTATGGCCGTTGTTTTTTACCGGAAAACGCAAAAAATCAAAAAAAACCGGAAAAAAGGTGAAAACTACCCCATTGGGTAGGCAAAAACTACCCATATGGGTAGGGGAAATTTGCTTTTTCCGGCAGACATTGCCCATGAAATCAAATGAGCAAAACCTGCCCGCATGGCAGACACTATATGGAGTGACGCAAGAAATCAGGAGGGCCGGTGATTTCACAGGCCCTCCGAAAGCAGTAGATGGTTATTTCTACATAAACGAGAAAAGAGAATTGAGAAACGCCGGTCCGTATTGTGTCCGGCGTTTTTGTTATCCGGCCCGTTGGCTCAGCCGTCATACATAGCTTCCGCTCATATAATCAGGGAACCGTTTAAGTAGTTTGTAATGCAAGGTACTGGTTTTAGCCTGTATCTTTGAATCAACAATCAGGCACAGAACGCCGGTTGCCAACAAAAACAGACAACAACTACTAAACAGAACATTCTCATGAAAGCGTTAACTAACATCTTCGCCCTGGCCATTGCTGCTACTTTTACTGCCTTTTCAGCTGCTCACGCTGAAGACAATCTGAAAACAGCGAAAGCAGCACCGGCTGCCTATAATGTAGGGATGTACGTATCAAAGAATACATCGACCGTAAACGTAATGGTTGAGAAACAGGCCGGCAGCACGGTAAAGGTAAGCATCAAGGACGATTCAGGTAAAATACTGGCGACCCAGTCATTAAACGGCAAGGAAGAGCGTATCTGGACAAAATTCAACCTGAGCGAACTGAGCGACGGTACATACACGGTTGAAGTAACAAATGGTAAAGACGTAACCGTTAAGGAAGTAAAGCTGGCCACCCCGAAATTTGTGGAGCCAACCCGTACCATTAACGTACAGTAATCAGACCGGTTTGCCGCATACAGCAAGGCAGAAAGCACATCGCTTTCTGCCTTTTTTTATCCGTTAACCCAATAGCGGCAAAGGGCATTCCATTGTACGGACTGATAAAACAGCCAGCCCGCCTCAGCAATGACCGTATTGATAACCTGTCGGTCACCGGCTTCGGGTTGCTGGTTATTAATCTGTTCATCTTTACCAATCTGCGAACCGATAAGGGTATTGCCCAGCCGTTCAATCCGGAATGTGCTGATGGTAGAATGTTTGAAAAAATGGTCGGTTTGGGCCTTCGTGTCGGAAAGCGGATGCTGACAGGGATGAGCCGAAAATTCGGCATGGTCGCCGGATTGATTTACATCAAAAATACGCACCCAGTTTTCGGGTACCGGCCCCGGCAACTGTATCCGTATATAATCGCCGGATTGCGGGAGCATAACCGGTTTTGGCTTTCCGTTACTACTATACAGCACAAAATCAGCGGTCAGGACAGAAATTGTCGACCAGCTGTTTACATCGAACAACCGGCCGGCCGCCGCCTGAAAAGCCAGCTTCGCCTGAAAGTCATTCGCAAACGTCTGTTCTTCCCGGAACGTTTTTTGTTTAACAGCATCACCAAGGAGGGCGTCTACTTCTTTTTTTACAGGATTCATTTTGTTCTCCATACCGATTGAGCGTTCATTTACCCACAAAACAACGGGCATGAAAGAAGGTTAATGATACCCGCTGATCTGTTTTTATAAATGAGTTTTCGGGTATTTGGCTGATTCTGGCCGTTGAATGAGTATATTCGGACGTGGAATGACTATTTCTTGCAATACTGTTTGCCTTACTCCGCATGTATCAGATCAACGTCAAATGATAAAAGTTACCCTACCAATTTTAACTGCTTTTCTGCTGCTCTCCTGGAAAAGCATCGATACCAATAACGGTTCAGGAACCTATCAGCGCGCACAGAGGGCCGATTCATTACGGAACGCAGCTGCCTGGCCGGCTGATTTATCCGTCACAAACTTTGCCAGTGCCGATTTGACCCCCAGCCCGGCCTGTCTGGCCGTTGCCCCCACCGGTGAGGTATACGTGGGTGTCGACAAGATTGGCTCATTGGGCAAAAAGCCCGGCCAGGGTGCTATTGTCCGGCTGGTAGATACCAATAATGATGGTAAAGTTGACCAGCATACGACATTTGCCATGGTCGATAATCCGCGTGGTATCATCACCCGCGGCGATCAGGTATATGTACTCCATACCGTGTTTTCGAAGGAGAACGGGATTGCCACCGGCATGGATCTGGTCGTATTTGATGATAAAAATAAGGACGGCGTGGCAGATGGCCCTTCCCGTCCGCTGATCGAGCACATCAGTAACCCGAAATTCCTGCAAAGTCGTGGTACTGACCACGCTACAAATGGTATCCGGATGGGTATTGACGGCTGGATTTACATTGCTGTCGGCGATTTCGGGTTCCATAATGCCGTTGACCGCAGTGGCAAAAAGCTGACGATGCTCGGCGGCGGTATCCTGCGGGTCCGGCCCGATGGTACTGAGATGGAAGTATTCAGCCATGGATTGCGTTATATTTATCCCTTAGTAAATTATTACTTTAATATCTACTTTACCTCCGTCAATATCAACCACGTGGGCGGCTGGACCATCCGGTTCAGTAACAAGATTCAGTCGCGTGAGTATGGCTATCCGATTCTGTTCAAGCATTTTACAGACGAAATTATACCGGCGCTGGTTGATGTCGGGGGTGGTTCGGGAACGGGTTCTCTCTACATGAGCGACGATACCTGGCCCGCTCAGTTCAACAACGTACCGATGATGGCCGACTGGGGCCGCAATCAATTGTATATTCACCGCGTTACGGCCGACGGCCCAACCTATACGCAGAACGAAGAAGAGTTTATCAAACTGGCGCAGATTACCGATGTTGACATCGATGCATCGGGCAGGGTTTATCTCGCAGCCTGGGATGGTGCCGGTTATTCGGGCAACCCGTCAAAAGGGTTTGTGGTCCGGGTGGTTCCGAAGAAGTGGGCCTATAAAACATTCCCGAACCCGCAGAAAGAATCATTGAAGGAGCTGGGCAAATGGCTGGTATCGGGCAGTGCGGCAGCACGTCTGGCAGCGCAGCAGGAGCTTTTGACCCGTGATGCTAAAAAAGTAACTGAACTGGCCTGGAAAATCGCGGCTGATAAGTCAGTCTCACCGGCCGGACGGGTAGCTGCTATGTATACCTACGCCCAACTGACGGGTGCTGAAGGAATCAATAATCTGGTGACGCTTTCGCAGGAAGAATGCATGCGCTCCTATGCGCTTCGGGCGATAACCGACCGCAAGGCCGTTGCTGAGAAAGCGCCGGTTGACCTGTTTCTGAATGCCATGCAGGACCCAAGCGATAAGGTCCGGATGGCGGCAATTATCAGCCTTGGCCGGATCGGGAAACAGGAGGCAACAGCTGCCCTGTTACAGGTAAAGGTGCCATCGTCATTTGCCGCCCCGGCGTTGGGTACAGAAGGACCGCATGCTACGCCGAACTCAGCCATCATTCTGCCACACCTGGCAGTTCGTTCGCTGGTTAGCCTGAACGCGGTTGATGCCTGTGTTAAATCCATTGACTCACCAAACAGTACGCTGGCTCTCTGGGCATTGCGCTATATGCACGAGCAGAAGGCCGTTGACGGCCTGATGGCAGCGTATAAGAAAGCGGCAAAACCTGAACTGAAACAGCAGATTCTGGTCACGCTGGCCCGACTCTACAAAAAAGAAGCGGATTACGACGGTTCGTGGTGGTGGAGTACCCGTCCGGATACGCATGGCCCGTACTATAAATCTGTGGAGTGGTCAGCATCACCGGCCATTAAGTCGTTGCTGCTGGAGGAGTCAAAAGCGACCGGTGACAAGAAGTTTTTCGTTGATCTGAATAGCCGCCTCCGGCTTGATATTCCGGAATTCGGCGTTGAGGAAGTGGCAGCCGTGAAAGAGGAAACCAAGATTGATCTTGAGAAAATCCGCAGCAAAAAAGGGCAGATCGGTGAGTCGTCGATTGAAGATGTGATGCTGGCCATTGCCAAACTTCCGGGCGATGCAAAACTGGGTAAAACCCTGTTTACACAGCAAGGGTGTATTGCCTGCCATAGCCTCAGCCGCAACGAGCCGATGAAAGGGCCGTTTATGGGACAGATCGGTTCGATCATGACCCGCGAGCAGATTGCCGAATCGGTGCTGAAACCAAATGCGTCGATTTCACAGGGTTTTGCCACGGTGATGATTACGGCTAAGGGTAAGAAAAGCTATACCGGTTTCGTGACCGAAGAATCGGCCAGTCGGCTGGTGCTGCGCGACATTACCGGCCAGGTTTATACCATTAAGGCATCGGATATTATCAAGCGCGAAGAGCTCGAAACATCCATGATGCCTGCCGGACTGGCCAATGCGCTGTCGTACGATGAATTTGCTTCTTTAGTTACTTTCCTGTCGCAACAGAAAAAATAAGGGATACTTTATTTTACTGTTTTAACTGATTGTAAATCAATAAATATGCCCGTTAAGCCGGAAGCCTCGGTTTGGCGGGCATTTGTCATTCTGAAATTTTACCGGTTAGTTTGTTCCAACGTTCTTTGCTTTCTGTCAAACAGGTTAACGGTTCTTCTGAGAGGTTCAGAAGATGAAAAAGGAATCGTGTGAAAATCACGAGCAGACGTTGCTACTGTATGTGACCATCGAAAAGGGTTTGTCCTCAATGTCCATTGCTACCCCTGAAGTAGTGAGAAGGATGACAGATACCGTCACAAGCCAGGAGACTTGCCTTAACCTTGCTGATTGCGCCTACACGATACCAGGCTCGTCACGATTGACCTCTTTTTATTCTTCTCCCTGCGGAGCGGGACAGGTGTGTCATGTCGTATGAAACCGGAATCGGGTTGGCGTATGGAGTTCGGCAACGAACGCGATCAATCACTTTTTTCAGTAAAACACATGATCGCACAAAACCTTGGCTATCCACGAATCGGTAGCCACCGCGAACTCAAACGGGCCTGTGAACAATTCTGGGCCGGCAACATCGATGTAAACCAGCTTCAGGCGACCGGCAGGGAAATCCGCCGGGCAAACTGGCTTACACAACAGGCAGCGGGGATTTCGCTGATTCCCTGTAATGACTTCTCGTTCTACGATCAGGTACTGGATATGTGCCTGACGGTAGGGGCCATTCCCGCCCGTTACCAGCCACTGGCAGACCTGCCGCAAACGGGCCCCCTTGACCTTTATTTTGCCATGGCCCGCGGCTATCAGCAGCAGGGCTTTGACCTTAAGGCCATGGAAATGACCAAGTGGTTTGACACCAACTACCACTATCTCGTTCCGGAATTTACGGATGGTCAGCTATTTACGCTGACATCGGAAACGGTATTCGATGCGTTTACCGAAGCCCGTGGCGTTGTCGGCGAAGCGGCTAAGCCGGTCCTGTTGGGTCCGGTTTCGTTTCTGCTCCTGGGTAAGGAAAAAGAAGCCGGCTTCGACCGGCTCGATCTGCTTGACCGATTACTGCCGGTTTATGAGCAGATACTGAGCCGGCTACAGGCACTGGGCGCCAACTGGATTCAGTTCGACGAGCCGGTGCTTTCCCTTGACTTGACCAGTAAACAACAAGCGGCCATCCAGTTGGTGTATGGCCGGCTACATGAACAGTTTCCGGCGCTTAAATTCCTGCTTGCCAGCTATTTTGAGTGCTACGGTGCCAACCTTAACACCGTGCTGGCGCTGCCGGTCGCCGCGATTCACCTCGATCTGGTGCGTTGCCCGAACCAGCTGGATGACATCCTGCAAACCGATTTTGCCGGTAAAAAAACTCAGCTGTCGCTGGGGGTAGTTGATGGCCGCAATGTCTGGGTCAATGACCTGACTAACTCGAAACATCTGATTCAGCGGGCTGTGGATGCATTCGGTAGCGACCGCATCCTGATTGCTCCCTCGTGCCCGCTGCTACATGTACCATGTGACCTTGACGCCGAAACGGCAATTGATCCGGAAATCCGGCAATGGCTGGCCTTCGCAAAGCAGAAATTGACCGAAGTCACAACCCTCGTCACCCTCTTCGGACATCCGGAAGACCAGACTGCCAATGAAACGCTTGTCCGGAATCAGCAGGTTATTGCTGCCCGTAAACAAGCCGCCATTATCCATAAACCGGCCGTTAAGGATCGGGTAGCTGCCCTTACATCTGCGCATGCTGCGCGTCAAAGCAGTTTCAGCGTTCGTCAGCAGCTACAGGAGCAGGCACTTCAGTTACCGCTTTACCCGACGACAACCATCGGCTCATTCCCGCAGACGGATACGGTCCGCAGTTACCGGGCGAAACGGAAAAAAGGACAGATACCGGCAGCTGACTACGATACCTTTATTGAAGCCGAGACCGAAGCGGCCATCCGGTTTCAGGAATCCATCGGGCTTGATGTGCTGGTCCACGGCGAGTTTGAGCGTAACGACATGGTTGAGTATTTCGGCGAATTGCTGGAGGGTTTCGTATTCAGTGAAAACGGTTGGGTGCAGAGCTATGGATCCCGTTGTGTGAAGCCGCCGATTATTTTCGGCGATGTGGAACGCCCTGCCCCGATGACCGTTCGCTGGTCGGCCTATGCACAGTCACTTACGCAAAAGCCGGTGAAGGGCATGTTAACCGGACCGGTTACGATTCTGCAATGGTCGTTTGTGCGCGATGATCAGCCCCGCCGCGACACCTGTCTACAGATTGCATTAGCCATCCGCGATGAAGTCGTTGACCTTGAAGCGGCAGGTATCCATGTTATTCAGATTGACGAGCCGGCCATCCGGGAGGGCTTACCGTTGCGGCGCGAAAATCAGGTAGCCTACCTGACCTGGGCGGTTGACGCCTTCCGCGTGTCGGCATCGGGTGTGCAGGATCATACGCAGATTCACACGCACATGTGTTATTCCGAGTTTAACGACATCATTGAACACATTGCGCGGATGGATGCCGACGTGATTACCATCGAGACATCCCGTTCGCAGATGGAGTTGCTTGATGTGTTCGCGGAATATAACTATCCGAACGAAATCGGCCCGGGCGTATATGATATTCACAGCCCGCGTGTGCCGGCGGTCGCCGAAATGGTAGAACTGCTGCAGAAAGCTTCGGCGGTACTGCCCGCCCGGAACCTCTGGGTGAATCCGGACTGTGGCCTGAAAACCCGCCGCTGGGCCGAGACTAAACAAGCCCTGATGAACATGGTTCAGGCGGCACAGGTTGTTCGTGAGTCAATTACTGAGTTAATCTAAAAGCCCCGTTCCCCCTCTGGCTACCAGTTCGCCGGAGGGGGAATGTTCTGTATAAGATGCATATCAAAGCGACAATCAGTCTGAAAAAAGCAGATACAGATGGCCGGATTCCGGCCTCAATCCTGCATGAATTTGTTATTGCCGAGTTGCTGAATCAGGTAAATCAATCCCTGCGGAAGGAATTGACTATCCGGCAACAAGCCGATCCTGACAGAGCCGATGCTGTGCTGTTTTCGACTGAGTTCAGCGTTGTCCATACCAATGAAACTGTTCATTGACCTGCCCGGCTATATGATTTAAGACCTGCTACTGATTCCGGACAAACTCAATCTGATACGAATCAGGGATTTTCTGGACGAGCACAAAATTGCCGCGGCCGTCCACCGGAGAGGCTTTGCTGCAATAGTTTTCAGTCACTGTGTAGACTATTTTCTTAGCGGCATCATCCCGTTTTACATCGTGTGTATAGGTGCTGCTGCTTCCGTGATTCACGGTTGATAGGCCAAGCAGGTCGTATTTTGTAAAATCAATGGTATCCGGTTTGGCAGCACAACAGTTTTTAAACAGGCGGGTATAATCGGACTGTGTGGCAACACGGACGCCGAACCGGCCAAGGTCTTCGCCGTTGTCTAATGCAATATACCGGTCGTCCAGTAGTTTCAGGGCGGAGCCGGTCAGTTGTCCGGCGGGAGTTGAACAGTCATTTTTTTCGCAGGACAAGAGGATTGCCGCCAGCAACGCAGTAGAGGCAACCGGAACCGTAAGACGGATAAAGCGAATCATAACGATGTAGTTTAAGGTCACCGGTACAGACCCCTGAAACCGTGCAGGGGTTGTATTGGTGATCGTTTATTTTTTACCCGCCAGCATCTGATCCCAGGCTTCGGCTGGTGTTTTCACCGGTTGATTCGTGCGTTTAACTACCGGCCACTGTGCCTGCAAACGGGCAAGCTCGACGGAAAAGCGACGGACGAGCGCCTCGGATTGTTTCGGGTTGGCAAAAATGAGGTCTTTCGACTCCCCGATGTCATCTGCCAGATTATAGAGTTCCAGCGTTTCGGATTTGTGCTGATACACCAGCTTCCAGTCGCCCTGCCGCATGGCACTTGCCCACGAAATGGCAGGCCCATCCTCCGCAATCCAGTGGTTTGGATGATGCCAGATAAAGGCGCGTTTCTGCTGCAGGGCTCCGGCTGGTTTGCGGAGCAGCGTAGCAAAAGATTGACCGTCAATCTCCTTCTGCGGAGCCGCATTCCGGATACCGGCTACCTCCAGCAACGTCGGGAAAAAGTCTTCGATGATCACCGGAACCTCCGTCTGACTGCCGGCTTTAATCGTTTTCGGCCAGCGGGCCAGCATCGGTTCACGGATTCCGCCTTCATACACGGAGCCTTTACCGGCCCGCAACGGCAGATTGTGGGTATGTGCAGGGGCACTCCTGGCAGGTACGGTGCTCAGGCCGCCGTTATCCGACATGAACAGGATCAGTGTATTTTCCGAGAGCTGATGGGCGTCCAGATAATCCATTACATCCCCGAGACTTTTATCCATACCTTCGACCAATGACGCATAATTTGCTTCGGTTACCGGGAGACCTGCTTTCAGGTATTTATCGACAAACCGTTTGTCGGCCATAATCGGCGTATGTACAGCATAGTGCGCCAGATACAGGAAAAACGGCTGATGATTTTTCACCGAAGCGTCAACGGCTTTGAGGGCTTCGGTGGTCAGCGCATCCGACAAAAACGTGTTTGTACCGTGGTATTTTTCCAGTCCCGGCACTGCATTCCGGTTACGCTTGCCATTGACGGGCCGGTCATAGTTGTCGGTCCCAAGATAGCTGGCAGGGTGGCCAATTTCACTGCCGGCAATGTTAACGGCAAAGCCAAGGTTCAGCGGATCGGCCCCGGGTGTTTGTGCAGACCCGAAATGAGCCTTCCCGCAATGAATGGTCTGATAGCCGTTACCAGCTAAAAGGGCTGGCAGGGCCCTGGCGGTAACCGTGTGCCGGACACCGCCTACCGGACTATATCCGTTAATGTTCCAGTCGACGGACTGAAGATCCGGATCGGGGTAATCGGTATTGGTATCCACGTTGGGCGACACCCAGTTGGTGATCCGGTGGCGGGTGGCATTAAGGCCCGTCATCAGACTAACACGGGAAGGGGTACACAAGGGCGTGGCGTAGGCATTGGTAAACTTCATTCCCTCTCTGGCCATCCGTTCCATATTGGGCGTGTGGAATCGTTTGTTGAGCGGGGTGGCTTCTTTCCAGAAAGGTACAGACGTATCCTGCCAGCCCATATCATCAACCATAAACACGATGATGTTAGGTTTTGGCTTCGAAGGTTGTTGAGCCGATACCCGCAACAACGGGGAAACAGTTAACAGGAGAAAAAGGAAACAATACCTGAATCGGACCATGTTTAACTGATCTGTCGATTTGTGTCATCCTTGTCTTTCAACTGTACTCCTGACAGTTGCAACCGGAATGCTTCCTGCACCAGATACATGATTTTATCAACGGCAAGCACAGTAGACAATCCTTGCGGGCGGATATTCGAGATGCAGTTACGCCGTTCGTCCGTCAGGCCAACCTGCGGTGCATAGGTCAGGTAAGCCCCCATGCTGTCGGCAGAACTGAGCCCCGGCCGTTCGCCGATAAACATGATGGTCATCCGGGCGTTGAGCAAACTCCCGATTTCGTCGGCAATGGCCACCCGTCCCTGTTCCACCATTACAACAGGCGCCAGCGTAAAGCCGGCTTTCACGGTTGTTCGGCTCAACAGGTCAATTACCGGAACAGCATTCTGGTTGATGGCTTCGGCCGATAACCCATCGGCCAGAATTATGGACAGATCGGTGGCTGGTGCTGCCAGCTGCTTGAGGTGTGTTACAGAGTCTGCCGAAAGCCGGCGCCCGTAGTCCGGCCGCTGCAGATACTGGTCGCGGTTCTGCGCCTGACTATGAACGTCCACGACCGGGAGACCAAGGTCAGTCAGTGCCTGCCTCAAAGAGTCTTTGTACAAAGCCGAGTAAACGGCATCTTTTGCATGGGCATGTGCCAGCTTAAAGGCCAGTGATTCGCGCATGGGCATCGACACGCCGGTTTTTCCCAGCGCTATACGGGCATCTGTATACGTCTTCAGCGATGCCCAGTCATCCTGGTCAAGCCAGGTTTTCCGTAGTTCACTCATGCTTCAAACAGACCTGCATACAGGCGTTTCTGGGTTCCTGAAAAAAGCCGTTTGCCGTGTTCATCCATGATGCTCTGGCGGATCAGCCATTGCTCAAATTCGGGTGCCGGTCGCAGGCCAAGCACACGCCGGACATACAATGCATCGTGGAACGACGTTGACTGGTAGTTGAGCATAATGTCATCGGCTCCCGGAACACCCATGATAAAGTTAATGCCCGCCACGCCGAGCAATGTCAGCAGGTTATCCATATCGTCCTGATCGGCCTGGGCGTGGTTGGTGTAACAAATGTCCATACCCATCGGCAGACCCATCAATTTACCGCAAAAATGGTCTTCGAGTCCTGCCCGGGTAATCTGCTTACCGTCGAACAGGTATTCCGGTCCAATAAAACCGACTACTGAATTGACCAGCAGCGGGTTATACTGCCGCGCTACGGCATAGGCGCGCACTTCGCATGTTTGCTGATCAACGCCGTGGTGAGCATTGGCCGATAAGGCGCTGCCCTGACCCGTTTCAAAATACATCAGATTCTGACCGACGGTCCCCCGGTTAAGAGACAGACCGGCTTCGTAGCCTTCCCGGAGCGTTGCGAGGCTAACGCCGAAACTGGCATTGGCCTTCTCCGTACCGGCAATTGACTGAAACACCAGGTCCACCGGAATTCCCTGATTGATCAGCTCGATGGTGGTCGTAATATGGCTCAGTACACAACTCTGGGTCGGTATCTCAAACCGTTCGCGTAGCTCGTCAATCATGTGCAGCAACCGGCCTGTTATGGCAGGGCTGTCGGTGGCGGGATTGATGCCGATGGTTGCGTCTCCGCTGCCATACATCAGCCCGTCGAGCATACTGGCCGCAATCCCGCGCATGTCGTCTACGGGATGGTTCGGCTGTAACCGGACCGACAAATGGCCTTTAAGCCCGAGGGTGTTCCGGAAGCGGGTTACGACTTCGCATTTTTTGGCGACCAGAATCAGGTCCTGATTCCGCATCAGCTTGGATACGGCCGCCACCATTTCGGGGGTAAGTCCCTGACGGATAGAGGCAATTACGGTAGTATCGGCCTCGTCGCTCAGGAGCCAGTCGCGGAGTTCCCCGACAGTAAAGTGGCTGATCCGGCTAAAGCCGGCCTTGTCGTGGGTGTCAATAATCAGCCGGGTGACTTCGTCGGCCTCGTAAGGAATGACAGCTTCGTTAAGAAAATCCGTTAGTCTGACATCGGCAAGCGCAATCTGGGCCGCTATCCGTTCTTCGTACGTTTCAGCACCTAACCCCGCCAGCATATCGCCCGACCGCAGGGGGCTGGCTTTGGCCAACAGCTGTTTCAACGAATGAAACACGTAGGTAAATCCGCGGATGGTACAGTGGTAGGCCATACGAATCAGTGTTTGCCTTTGGTGTCTAGATGAAGCCGTCCGGCAATGGTCCGGTGGCGGCCCGACAGGAAAAATAAGGTCACAATGCCCGCTAAGCCGCTGAAAAACAGAAGGCTGAGCCACGGGTAAAAATAAATCATTGCTGCCAGCGCGATTACTGCCGTGATCAGGGCAATGGCCGGAAAATAAGGGTACAGCGGGGCCTTGAATGGTCGCTTGAGCATCGGCTCGTTCCGGCGCAGCGCAAACAGGGCCAGCATACTGACAATATACACTACGACCGCGCCAATCGTCGACAGAATCACGAGTTTGCTGGTATCCAGCATCGTCAGGGCAATCATACCTAAAATCCCGCCAACGACCAGGGCAAGGTAAGGCACCTGCTGTCCCCGGCTGACAGATGCCAACTGAACCGGCAGATACCCGCTGCGGGCCAGGGCATACATCTGTCGTGAATAGCTGATAATAATGCCGTGGAAGGAGGCAATCAGCCCAAACAACCCGACACTGGCAAAAAGCTTCGTCAGCGGATTGGTGCGCCCGAGAACGATACCGATGGATTCGGGCAGGGGGTAGTCGAGGTTATCGAGCTGATCCCAGGGCGCAATGCCGCCAACGCAGACCATCACGGCCAGGGCCAGCACCATCAGGGTAAACAACGCTGAAATATAGCCTTTGGCAATGGCCTTATTCTGGTCTTTCACCTCTTCGGCTACCATGGCTACACCTTCCAGACAGACATAGAGCCAGATGGCAAACGGTAAGGCGGCAAACACCCCGCCCCAGCCAAACGGCATCGGGTTGTTCAGGAAGGTTTCCATTTTGAAATGGGGAGCAACCACGCCGATGAACAGCAGTAACTCTACAATGGCCAGTACCGTCATGATGAGTGAAAACCAGGCGGCTTCCTTAATCCCCAGCATGTTAATGACCGTGAAGAGGGCATAGGATACCATCGATGCCACCAGAATCGGCACAGACGGGTACAGAAAATGGATATAACTGCCCAGGGCCAGGGCAATGGCCGGAGCGGCAAATAAAAACTCAATCAGGGTAGCGTATCCGGCAATCAGCGCGCCGATGGGGCCGAAAGCTTTCAGGGCATACGCAAAGGGGCCGCCTGCATTCGGGATGGCGGTTGTTAATTCGGTAAAGCTGAAGATGAAGGTAAAATAGAGTACGGTAATCAGGAGCGTGGCTAGTAACAACCCGACTGTCCCGGCAACTCCCCAGCCATAATTCCAGCCGAAGTATTCTCCCGAGATAACCAACCCGACGCCGATCGCCCAGATGTGAATAGGGTTTAATGCTTTTTTTAACGAAACTTCTTCTGTCATATTGGTCTGTGCCTGACTGAATTACGCAGCCGGACGAAGTTTTGAAAAGCGGGAACCGGTAAATGTACCGATTCCCGCCCTGATTGTCAATTGGCCTATGAGAGGACCGTCAACGTGTCGGGGCCCTGGCCGATGAGAGGGTCGGTGTAACCGGTTTTGCCGGTTTCGACGCGGCCGGCATACCGGAATTCAACGTCGTCGATACCGTCGATTTTAACGCTGACGTCATACCAGTTATGTGACCGTTTAAGGTCCAGTTCAACCAGCTGCTCAGCCCCTTTGGTGCCGGCCTTTGCCAGGGTGATGGTTTTAGTCGGAGCGCCGTATCCGTTATCAATAATCTGCACCGTATAACTCCGCGCATCGTCGGCATTAGCCAGTTGCAGGCTGATATCGCCGCTCAGGTTATTGAGCAGGCCACGGTTATACAGACACGAAACATCAATCCGGTTTTTGGCCTTGTTCACTCTGAACTCGCGGAAGAAACCGTTAGGCCCGTAGACACGGATCGGATACTCTGCGCTGAATGAATCCGTCAATGTATCGCCAGCGGCAACGGTATAATGCCGGACGCTGACATCATTGTCGTGCACTTCGTATACGTGGAAAGGAGAGCCTGCCGCCTTTTTACCAAACGTTTTATTCTTTGCCGACAGCGAAAGCTGTAGTTTACCGTCTTTCAGTTTTGCGTCCGAATACAGCTCATACGGCAGGGCATTCGACGGGCGGATGCCTTTTTCCTGATAATACGGAGCTGCTGCTGTCCTGGCTTTCAGGGACTCTACCTCCTGTTCGTTCAGCGCTTTGAAGCCCTCCGGCAGTTTTTTAAACTGCGCTTTGTGGATACCCTCGTAAAACGGTTGTTTCTGCACCGGTGACGGCAGGGGCATCTTATCGCCGCTATACGGCCGGAATACAGATGTCAGATCACCGCAGACGGTCCGCCGCCAGTCGCTGATGTTAGTTTCTTTAATTGTCTTGCCGGTTTTTTTCGACAGGAACTGCTCCATGAACTGAAGGATAGACGTATGGTCAAACACTTCGGAGTTCACATAGCCGCCGCGGCTCCACGGCGAAGCAATCACCAGCGGCACCCGGAAGCCGAGGCCGATCGGACCCGTCCGGCCGCCGTTGCTGCGCTTCGATTCCTGCTCGGTTGTGACAAACTCAAGTGTTGTGTCCAGACCCTTGCTGTTCAGACCCGTCTCGGGCTGATTCGGGTGGGCCGGTACAAACGGCGGGAAGTGGTCAAAATAGCCGTCGTTTTCGTCGTAGCACAGAATAAAGATCGTTTTTTTCCAGACCTCAGGGTCTTTGGTCAGAATGTCCATGACCTCCGAGATATACCAGGCGCCATACCATGGGGCACCAGGGTGATCCGAGAAGTTTTCCGGAGCCACAATCCACGAAACAGTCGGGAGTTTCTTGCTTTGCACATCGGCCCGGAACTGGTGCAGGACGTCGCCTTTCGGAATGGTCATTGTCCGTTCCGTATCGCCGTCCCGGTAGGTCTGCGTCGTGACGGACCGGTAATCCGGATCGTTTACATTGGTGGAGAATGCCTTTTCGTGCAGATTTTTGGTCCGCTGCGGCAGGTCTTTATATTTTTCAGGGGCATAGTCTACCAGATCTCGCTCCACGATTTTTACATAATAGCGCAGGGTGTCAAGCTCGCGTTTGGCTTTGGCATACTCGGGCTGCCCTTCCGTCAGGGCGGCCAGCCGGGCTTCGGCTGCTTTGATTTTGTCGGGTAGTTCCTTTTGCTGTCGCTGGATGTACGGGTAATATTTGCCGTGGAAACGGACTTTGTACTGCGAAAACCACTCAATCGGGTTATCGGTAAAATTACTCAGCCAGCCATCTTCATCGCCGGTCAGGCCGGTGTCGAGGCTAAGCTCATTCTGATAGATTTTCCACGAAATACCGTTGTCTTCGAGGCGTTCGGGAAAGGTGGTCCAGCTGGCTTCCCGCTCGTAGGTTACGTTCTCGTTGCGGACGTTGGCCATTGCCTTCGGGTCGCGGGGGTCGCGGACGGTGCCGGTCCAGAGAAACAGGCGGTTCGGTGTGGTGCCGGTCAGAGACGAACAGAAATTCTGGTCGCAGATGGTAAAGGCATCAGCGAGGGCATAATAAAACGGAATATCTTCCCGGTCATAATACCCCATCGTCAGCGGCATTTCGGAGTACGTTTTATTGCCCGACCGCTTGGCATCCAGCCAGCCGTTATACTTTCCGCCATTGCGGGCATCAACCTGGTTTTCCCAGGAATGGGGCAGGGCGCTCATCCACGTCGCTTTCGTATCCTTCATGTTGAGGCGGAACGGCGCAAACGTCTGACCGGCTTTATTGGTCTGAAACCAGACCTTCCGCTTGTTAGGCAGGTCAATGGCCCGCGGATCGTTAAAGCCCCGGACGCCTTGCAACGTGCCATAGGCATGATCAAACGAACGGTTTTCCTGCATCAGAATCACCACGTGCTCGGCATCCATAAACGTGGTGCCTGGCTTAGGGTCGATGGAAAATGCTTTCTGGATAGCAGCAGGCATCGATTCGCTGAAACTCGTCGATAGTAGCGCTGCTTTTTTAAGAAAATCTCTTCTTGAATCCATTACTGCGAAACCAATGGTTTTTTCGTCAAAATCTGTGTTGTACTCACCTTTTGGGCTCCCGCTCACCAACCGGATGGGGTGAGCGGGAAACCGGATTATTAAAGATACGACTGTCTGAAGGCATTGGTACTATCGGCAGCCATTCTTTATTTCAGAATCCATAGCTGCTGGTTAACGTCGTCGTTACCACCAAATTGGGTACTGATGGCATCTTTCACGTTTACGCTGTTATAATCGAGTTCTTTCTGCGGATATAACCAGCGCACCGGCATTTTATTGGCCGGAATGTTGCTGTTCGACGCCGGATTGATCGGGAAGGCCGGATAGCCGGTCCGGCGGTTTTCGAAGAACATCAGGTACGGCGCCTGCAAAAAGGACCCGAGGTAGTTCTGAGTCAGAATCTGCTCGATCTGTTGCTCAGTTGTACCCGTCAGTTTCACCTTATCCGACGCCACGTAGGTGTTAATGTAGTCGTCAGTAATCTTCATATTGTGGTGATACAACGAGTTGTCGGGTGTATTGGCGGCCGTGAACTGCATGGCGGCCTTGATTCCGTCTGTGTAGTACGTTGACGCCGTCGTACCTGAAATCCACCCGCGGATGGTCGCTTCCGCCAGCATGAACTTCAGCTGCGAATAGCTCATCAGCCATACCGGCTCTGAACCCGGTAATTCGGTATAGCGGCTGTTCAGCGGTGAATAGTCCTTGGTCCCGAATATGGTCGTGATCGACGAATAAATCATTGACGGATCTGTACCTTTGTAAGCCGTCCAGTCGTTGATGGCTTTACCGGCTGCCACCGCCACCGGCGACGGGTTAGCGTAATAGAATAACCGGCGGTCGTCGAGGTTTTTCAGTTTACCCACTACCACCTCAGACATCATCGGATAAATCACCGACGGGTTGCCGAGTTTGTAGAACGGATACCGCTGACCGGCTTTGTCCGAATACACCAGCTGGAAATTATCGGCGTTGCTCTGGAAAACAGGGCGGCTGGCAACAATCTCCTTAAACCGGTCAACTACCTTCAGATCAGCTTCTCCGGTTTTTTTGTAGAGGTTGAGCAATACATACAGCTCAAAGGTGTTTACCATTTTCCGCCACTTTGTAATATCCCCGCCGTAGATCGGATCCCCGTCAAATTTGGTACCGGCCGCAAACAGTTTGTCGGCTTCATCCAGATCATTCAGAATACCGGCAATCACCTGCTTCTGCGTATCGTATTTTGGCGCTACAACATTTGATTCACCTTTCAGCGCGTCAGAATAAGGTACGTCGCCGACCCGCATCGTCAGATCAAAATACTTCCATGATTTGATAAATTTCCCCAGCGCCGTGTAGGAGTTTTTGTACGCATCCGGCGGCGAAAAGAGAATCATCTTTTCGATATTTGTCAGCACCGGCAGCCCGTCAAAACTAGTCCGGCCGAGGTAATTATATTGCAGATCTTCCGCAAACTCGGTGTAAATCACCGATTTGTCGAGGAAGTGCGGCGACAGGAACGATTTGCCGGAGTTGATCGTATTGTCCGTGATGTTCAGAATCAGGTTGGTCGCCAGCATGGGAGCCGTGGCCTTAACCGCTGCATCCGGATTTGAGTTAATCTCGTCAAAATTAGAACAGCTTCCCAGTGTCAGCATGCTCAGACCGAGGAGTATATAGCGTTTCGTCGTGTTCATTGGATGGTCGTTTTCGGGTTAATTAAAACGTCAGTTGAAGGTTAGCCCCTACATAACGCACCGAAGGTGACGTCAGCTGCGTATCATCAGCCTTATCGGGATCAGCAAAACGGAAGGCTTTGGCCCACATCCATACGTTCTGACCAGTGAACGATACCGAGGCGGCACGCGCACCGAAACGTCTGGCGAATGAGGATGGAATCGTGTATCCGATCGAAATTTCGCGCAGTTTCAGGAACGTAGCGTTGGTTACTCCGCGTGTGCCGTCACCATACGAACGGGCATAATCCTGGTACGAAACCTTGGTCTCGTTCGGACCGAATACCCGGGTATCGCTCGTAATGACCCCGTAGCTGTCATACTTCACTTCACCTGATTTCACCACGACACCCTGTCCGACAAACGACTTGTTTTTATTCACCACTTCGTCATACCGCCACTGGTTGTCTGAATCCGGATGCGAACCGGTATCCCACATTTTATACGATGAGTAGTTGTTGAGGAAACCACCTACACGACCATCAAAGCTGACCCCAAACCGGAAGTCTTTATACCGGAAGTTGTTCGATAAGCCCCAGATGAATTTCGGGTCGGTATAACCGTACAGGTAGTTGTAATCGCTCGCCAAGGGCAGACCGTTGGCACGGTGAACCAGATTGCCCTGCGGATCGGTCACCCAGATACGACCGGTGTAGGTATCCACCCGGCCATCAGCGACTGTCCAGGCATTCTTAGCCGAATAGGTTGGATCGAGCGATTTGAAATACCGGTGGTTATACGAGTAATTGGCAACCGCATCCCACTGGAAGTCAGCTTTCTTCATGATGTTCGCGTCCAGACTCAGCTCTACTCCGCGGCGAACGTAGGTTTCGTTGATGTTGATCAGGGTAGTTGTAAAACCCGAACCCGATGAAATGCTGGCACTCCGCTGAATGTTGTAGTTGTACTTGTTAAAGTACGCTGCATCAAACTTAAAGCGTTTGCCCAGGAAATAGGCCGACATACCCACTTCCCATGTCCGGTTCGTTTCCGGATTTACCGATCCGCCGAGGATGGTTGTCGGATAAGCCGCAGAGTTCAGGTTATCCCAGTCGGCCGTAACGGTTGAATAGGTCTGGTTCGTTGCGTAAACACCAAGGTCGGTTTTCGACATTGTCCATGACCCGCGTACTTTGGCAAAGTCGAGCCACGCAGGCAATGAATTCACAAACTCACTGACCACAACACTGCCCCCGACAGACGGGTAGAAGTAAGACCGTGAAATTTTCGGCATGGTTGAGCTCCAGTCATTCCGGCCGGTTACGTCGAGGAAGATCCGGTTCTGATAAGACAGCGTTGCCTTACCATATAAACTGTTTACCTGCTTGCGGTTGGTCCACGTACTCACGTTTGGCCGCTCTACCGAGTTGTTCAGCGAATAGAAGCCCGGAATGACAATACCGCCGCGGGTAGCACTGTACAGATCCGAATCTTTCCAGTTGTAGATTGTACCACCGGCAAGGGCGTCGATGACCAGCGGACCGAATGTCCGGTTATAGGTCATGATCGCATCCCCGTTGAAGCTGTAGCCGGTGCGCTTATCCATTGAGTACAGACCGGCGGCGTCCCAGCCACGCGTCGAGAGAATATTCGGCGGATTGCGTTTCGTTTCGTCGTTCTGGTACCAGTCAAAGCCTGGGCGGATTAATACCTTAGCACCAGGGAACAGCGCAAATGTGGCCGTAATGTTGGCGTTCATTTTGTTCTGCTCAATCCCGTTCAGTTTTTCGTAGGCCATCAGATACGGATTGTCGTACCATGCCTTATAGTGCCAGTTCTGCCGCTCGTTCGGAATCAGCCAGTAATCCTTGTACTGGCTCAGGTCAAATTCAGGACCCATCCACATCAGGATGTTATAGATATAGCCCTGGGCCGAATAGCCAGAACCAAACACCTGCGGGGCGGTTTTGCGGTTATAACCGATCTGGCTGTTGAGCGAGAATTTATCGCCCACTTTCATTTCGCCGCTCAGGCTGAAATTCAGCGCATTCGCCTGCAGGTTCGGGTATTGGCCCTTATTGTAAATGTGCGTAATCGACGCCCGGACGCTGCCGTTTTCACCCGACTGGCTCAAACTGATGTTGTTGTTTGACACCATGCCCGGTACCAGGAAGTCGTTGAAGTTGTTTTTACCCCGTGAGGTCAGTTCGGCCAGTTCCATTTGTTTCGTCAGCGGATTCCACTGCATGGCCTTCTGGCCGATGTCCAGTTTCGCCCCCCACACATAATCCGTCGGGTCATATACACCACCCAGCCCGGCACTGTAGCTGGTCTGCACTTTCGGCAGCATCAGGAAACCGGCGTTGAACATGTTGTTGGAATTCACCGTTACGGTCAGGCCTTTTGAACCGGCACCGCGTTTTGTCGTTACAATAACGGCACCGCTGCCGCCACGCGAACCATAGAGAGCGGCTGCCGTCGGGCCTTTCAGTACGTCAATGCTTTCGATATCATCCTGCGGAATGTTGCTCAGACTCATGTTGCCGTAAGGAACACCGTCAATAACCAGCAACGGGGTTTCTCCACGGAGCGAGAGGCTTGGCGCTTCGTTGAATTCGGTACTGTTTTTGATCCACAGACCGGAGACTTTACCGGTCAGCGACGTAGCAACGTTTACGCCTTTTACGGTTTGCAGGGTATTGCCGCTTACTTTCTGCACAGCGTAACCCAGTGAGCGTTCTTCCCGCTTCACCCCGAGGGCCGTAACGATTACCTCGTCCAGCTGTTTCTGATCATCCGCCAGACTGATATTGATTTCCGTACGGTTGCCGACTGATTCTTCTTTGGTTGTATACCCGATAAACGAAAAGATCAGGACATCGCTGCTGTTCGGGACCGATACCTTATAAAAGCCGTTGGCATCAGTAGTTGTACCCCGCATTGTCCCTTTGATGGTAATGTTAACCCCCGGGAGCGGCAGGTTTGTCTGCGCGTCTTTCACCTTACCGGTAACGGTAATATCGAGCGGCCGGTCTGCTGCCTGACTGAATTTATTGGTTGAGATTTTATCAGTTTCAGCCGGCATCAACAGAATGCGGCCCGAAACAATGTCAAACGTTAAAGCGATTGGTTTCAGCAGACGGGTCAGCGCCTCTGATAACGTCAGCTGATTAGCCGTTAACGAAACCAGCTGGTTGGGGTTCACAACCTGCCGGCTATAGGCGAACTTAACATTAGCCGAGGTTTCAATCTGGTCCAGTACCGATTTGAGTTCCTTGTTTTCAACTTTCAGGGAAATTCGGCGGTTGAGAATACTCTGAGTAGAGCCGTCGAGGGCAAACAGCGGCTGCAGCATGACCATCAGAACCAGGGTCAGGAGCAGGGAAATTCTACTGAATGCGCGAAACGGCTTTAAGCCATTTAAAATTAGTTTCATACATTTGCACGGTTTTTTCGGTAAAAAATAGGACAAAAGAATTCCTGTTATTATCCTGGCAGATAATAGATTCCGGAGAAATCAGCATTCCTGAGGCTGGCCGTGGTGACGCACGACCGGCCTTTTCTGTGTTTGTGTAGTGTATAGTGTTTTCTATACCATAGAGACCGGGTTAAGTGAATAATTGACTATTTACTATACGATTTTGCTCATCAAACAGACTATCTGATCCGGCGAATTTACCGGCAACCTTTACCGCTGATCACAATCCGGGTATCCTGAATGTGATACGCAGCGCCGATAGACCGGCAAACCAGGTTAAGGATATCGTACAAAGCCATTCCATTCACATCGCCGGTAAACATGCACCGGCCTGTTTTCGGGTTTGCGATTATTACGCTGATGCCGTATAACCGGCTTAAATGCGGGGCAATGAGGCTGAGCGGCGTATCGCGGAACTGCAGTTCTTCTTTGCCGGCGCCGGTCTGTAGTCGTACCGGATGGTCAACCAGACTGACAGTAAGGCGGTTGGCTGCCTCATCGTAGAGAACCCGCTGATTGGGTAAAATAACAACATCCTCCATGGCCGGTTCCTTCAGGGACAGCACCGGCTTTGTCATTTTAGAGACGGATACTTTTCCCGATACTACATCGACTTCAATTGACTTTTGGTCCGTATGCTCTTTGATCCAGAAACTGGTCCCCAGAACCTGGGTTTGGGTTTTACCCGTCAGAATCTGAAACGGCCAGTCCGGATTACGTTTTACATCAAAAAACGCCTGACCATGCAACGTTACCTCCCGAACCGGAAAGTCGGGGTCAATGGCATACTCGATCCGGCTGCCGGGCAGAAGCGAAACCCACGAACTATCCGGCAAATTCACCCAGACCGGTTTATCGGTCAGGTTGGTCCGGCTAATCCACTCTTTGGTGCCAGAATGAAACGGCAGCAGGTCGTGCCGGGCGCCCCAAACGACAAAAACAACGAGTAACACGGTCAGTACCCCGATCGGGATATACCAGCGGGCGGATTTTGCTGCCATGTCCGGAGACGTCTGCTGCTCAATTTGCGCCCAGAGTGTATCAACCGTATCCTGAGTAACCGGTGTATGTTCATTCGCATGCAGCTGCTGGATAATGACCATGGCTTCGGCCATGGTTTCGTCGAGTTCAGGAAAACTCCGGCGTATCCGTTGCCAGTACCGATCACCTGAATCAGTCGGGTTCAGTACCCACTGAACAAAGTAATCATCCTGTAAAAAATCGTGAACGGTGTAACGCTGATAATCCATGAACAATCCAGTTTGACTGCCTCTGTAGGTAAGTGCTGAATTCAGGGAATTTGTACTGTAGAAAAGGAAAAAAAAGTTAACAGTAGAGGCTGAGCAGGCAGATCAGCGGAATCTGGATGGCAAAATCCAGCTTTTTCCGGAGCTGCATCAGCGTAACATGCAGCAGATTCCGGACCGACTGTTCCCGCATATTCATTACTTCAGCTGTTTGCCGGTGATTCAGGTTCTGATAAAAACGGAGATGAATGATTTCCTGCTGACGCGGAGCAAGGTCCGAAATAGCCTCCCGTACCCGGTTCGACCGCTCGGTTTCCTGCTCAGCCGTAATAAGTACCGATTCGTATGACTGTTCGGCGTAACTACTTTCATCCGCCGTTTCCAGGGTAATAGTCAGGTCCTGTAGTTTAGCTGACCGGGCAATCTTATGCCGGAGGGCTCCTAACAGGTATAGTTTAACCTGCTCAACATCCTTGTTCAATTGTTCGTGCCGGTTCCAGAGTTCAACAAACAAATCCTGAACATTGTCTTTAACGAGATCATCATTGGCGGTTAATTTGCGGCCATACTGAATTAATGCACTACAATGCTGCTGATAAATCAACCCGAGAGCCTGATAATTTCCGGCAATGAGCTGTTGCCATAAATAGGCATCGTCGTGATGGGATGAAGGGCCTTTTTTATAGTCCATGGCAGACCGAAAACAATGTTGAGTCTGTCAAAATTAGAAATTTGTCGATTGCCAACTAACTGATTTTCAAAATTTAGTTGTCTATAAATCTTTTAACGCAGAATAAAAGTTTACAAATTGATAATAATCCGATATGTTTTTTTGATTTACCAGGTGTTAAAAAATAGGATTACCGGAGAACATCTTTGATAAATTTGTAAGTAAGGTGCTGGTCATCAGCTTATTGGCTGATCAGAATGAAAAGCAATGGCTGGCCGGAAAGCTAATGGAAATTTTATACAGGCCGCAAAAAGAAATGTGTGCAATCGATTGTGCAGGAACTTTCCGATTTCATCACGATGTATCATTTGTACAGCGTGTCGCGTAATTTGTTTACAAAAAGAGAATTAGTAGTAAGCTGTTAGCCGCGCAGTATTAATAAAAAAGTCATGTTAGAAGTACTCACAACGCTCGGTCTGATCGGATTCATTATTTACCTGAATTATTATGCAGACCTCCGGACAGATTGGGAAAAAGAGCAGGACCGCATGAACGAGGGGATTCTGCTCCTGGCCTCGGGCAAGGTAACGGAAGCGCTGACCTATTTTTCTGAACAGGCAGTTGCACATCCCCGGTCACCGATTGCGTATCTTTACCGCGGAAAAAGCCGGGCAGCCCTGGGCGATACCGAAGGCGCACTGGCCGACTTCCGGCAGGCAGCCAGTTTTGACGCGACCATACCTGAGGTGCACATTGCACTGGGCATGGCGCATCTTGAGCGGCAGGAGTACCAGACCGCCTGGCGGGATTTTGACAAGGCAATTTTTCATGGTCAGGGCGAGTATGCGGATGCATTTCACTGGCGCGGCGTAGCCAATGAGCACCTCCATCAGCCTGACCAGGCACAAGCTGATTTTCAACAGGCAGCACGGATAAAACAAATGCAGGCAGCAGGTAAGAATGTAAGTCAACGCGGTAGAAAATCTTTTTTCGATATCCGCCTCGGTCTTGGCGTAGTGGCCGTATTGCTGAATGCGGCTGCCTTACTGTTCATCATCCGGCAAACGTCGGTGATTCATTTACCCTATCTGTGGGCAGCAGTTACGGCGGCAGCCATCGGCTTTTTTGAGCCGCGGCGGGGCTGGGTACTGGCCGTTTGTCAGACTGCTTTTTTGTGGATTTGCTACACGTTTTTTGTCACCCAACCTCAGGCCAGCGGCCAGCGTGAGCTCGCTTTGTTCGGACTTTACGGGTCCATTGCCTTAACCTTTATCGGTAGCTTTATCGGCGGAGTGCTGAAACGCCAGCTCGCCGGCTAGGGTGCGGGCCGTATACTCATTTAAACTACCTGTTTTGTATACATTTCGCTTGACAATGGTTAGGGGTGTAGTGTTGTTCCTAAACCAAAGAAAAGCGTGCAAACCATCCTCGTTATCACGGACCAGGAGCAGGAAACCAAAGCCGAACTGAAAGGCAGCCTGCTGACATTGAATCCGCTGGCAAAACTGATGTTCCGCCGGTTCGATTATGGTCTGGTAGATGAACTCAAAAGCGGTTCTCCGCAGACGATACCTTACCTTATTTTTATCAGCTCCTGTCTGGAAGGCTTTACGTTGCTTAAAGAGCTGAAGGCCATTCCGATTCTTTCCCGTATTCCGGTCCTTATGCTACAGGCAGGCGCGACCCGCCGTAAAAACCGTGCTGATCAGCTCCTTCAGGCCTGATAACGGGAAACAGGATTATCACTTTCTCCGAAACGTATGGAAACGCCTCTGTCAAAACACCTCTGGTGGCAGGAGGGTGTGATCTATCAGATTTATCCGCGCTCATACAAGGACAGTAATCAGGACGGTGTCGGCGACTTGCCAGGCATCATTAAACGGCTTGATTATCTGCAATGGCTCGGCATAACGGCTGTCTGGTTATCGCCCGTCTATCCGTCACCGATGGCCGATTTCGGCTATGATATATCCGATTATCAGGGGATTCATCCCTTATTCGGAACCATGCAGGATTTTGACCGCCTGATCGGTGAAGTACACCGGCGCGGTATGAAACTGATCCTTGATCTGGTGCCTAACCATACCTCTGATCAGCATCCGTGGTTCCTTGAATCAAGATCCTCCCGTGATAACCCGAAGCGGGATTGGTATATCTGGAGCGACCCGAAACCTGACGGCAGCTTACCGAATAACTGGCTGAGTGTTTTTGGCGGGTCAGGCTGGGAATGGGACGAACCAACGCAGCAATATTATTACCATGCGTTTCTGAAGGAACAACCCGATCTGAACTGGCGGAATCCGGCGGTGCAGGAAGCCATGTTTTCGGTTATGCGTTTCTGGCTTGATAAAGGCGTAGACGGCTTCCGGGTCGATGTCATGTGGCATATGGTCAAAGACGCCCGGTTCAGGGATAATCCTGTTAACCCAAACTACCAGCCCCACATGGCAACCTACGAGCAACTGCTTCCCGTTTATTCGACCGACCAGCCGGAAGTGCACGAACTGGTCATGAAGATGCGGCACATTCTCGACGAGTATCCCGAACGGATGATGATCGGGGAGATTTACCTGCCGATTCAGCAACTGGTTACCTACTATGGCATTGACGGCAAGGGCGCTCACCTGCCGTTTAATTTTCAATTATTACAGCTGCCCTGGGATGCCCAACAGATTGCGGCCGCTATTGACCAGTACGAAGGGGTGTTGCCGGCGGGTGGCTGGCCAAACTGGGTGCTGGGCAATCACGATCAGCCCCGCATTACCAGCCGCGTTGGCAAGGAGCAGGCACGGGTGGCGGCCATGCTGCTGCTGACCCTACGCGGAACGCCCACCATTTACTACGGTGACGAAATCTGCATGCGCGATGTGGCCATCCCGTTCGAAGAGGTGCAGGATCCGCAGGGGCTGAACATGCCTGACAAAAACCTGAGCCGTGATCCGTCGCGGACACCGATGCAGTGGGATAACTCAGCTTTTGCCGGTTTTTCGGAGGCAAGACCCTGGCTTCGGATCGCGCAGAACTACAGCCGCGAAAACGTTTCGGCGCAACAGAACGATCCCGGCACCATGCTCACCCTGTATCGCCGGTTGATTCAGCTGCGGCAGCAGGAACCAGCGCTCATGACGGGTGAGTATACACCGGTTTATGCTGATAAACAGGTGATCGGTTATATGCGGAAAGCCGGAGGGGCCGATGCGTTTCTGATTTTACTGAACCTCAGCCACCGGCCCGCCTACATCCGGCTTGCCGATGAACAGCTGCAGGGAACCGTTGAGCTGGCCACCTATCCCGAGCTGGAAGGCATTGTCGTTTCCGGACGTATAAACCTGAACGGTGATGAAGGTATTATTGTCCGGCTAAAAGCAGATCAACATTCATGAAACAGCCTGGCGCAACATATCTCGGAAACAACCGGTGCCGGTTCCGCGTTTGGGCTCCTGAGTCCGAAGCGGTTGACATTCAGCTTACCGGTAACCAAAAGCGGACGATACCGCTTATAAAGCAGCAGTGGGGGTATTTTGAAGCCGAAGCGGATGAAATTCCGCCGGGGACGTTATACAAGGTAAGCCCTGCACCCGGAAAGCAGTTTCCTGATCCGGCTTCGGCCTATCAGCCGGAAGGCGTTCACGGGCCTTCAGCGGTTATCGATCAGGATGGCTATCACTGGAGCGATGCCGGCTGGCGCGGGCAGGCATTCCGGGACCTGATCATTTACGAGCTGCACGTGGGTACGTTTACCCCCGAAGGCACCTTTGAAGCGATTATTCCCCGCCTTGCCGACCTGAAGGAAACCGGTATCAACGCACTCGAAATCATGCCGGTCGCCCAGTTTCCCGGCAACCGGAACTGGGGATATGACGGTGTTTATCCCTTTGCGATCCAGCATTCCTATGGCGGCCCCGATGGGTTTAAACGCCTCATTGATGCCTGCCATGCCAAAGGCATTTCGGTGATTCTGGATGTGGTCTATAATCATTTCGGGCCTGAGGGGAATTACATTAGTGAGTTTGGCCCCTACTTTACGCAGAAATACTGCACGCCCTGGGGGAATGCCCTGAACTTTGACGGTACCTGGGCCGATGGGGTGCGGGATTATTTTGTCAGCAACGTCCGGTACTGGTTTGAGACCTTTCATCTGGACGGACTCCGGTTTGATGCGATCCATGAGGTCTATGATTTCAGTGCAACCCACATCTGGGAGCTGATTCACGATGAAACGGAGCAGCTTCGGCAAACACTGGGGCGCCCGCTCTACCTGATTGCTGAATCTGACCTGAACAGCCCGAAGGTAGTGAAGCATCCGGAAACGGGGGGCTTTGGGTTTACGGCACAATGGCTCGACGATTTTCATCATGCGCTCTATGTGCTGGTTGACCCATCCGGCCGCGACCGCTACCGTGATTTCGGGCGCATCGAACAGCTGGCCAAAGCCTATACGGATGGCTTTGTGGTAAGCGGGGAGTTTGTGTCGTTCCGGAAGCGGAAGTTTGGCCGGTCAACGGCAGGGATGGATGCTGATAAGTTTGTTGTCTTCAGCTTGAATCATGATCAGGTAGGCAACCGGGTAGGCGGAGAGCGGTTGTCTAAACTGGTGAATAGCAAGCTACAGAAGCTGTCTGCGGCAGCGGTGCTGCTCTCTCCCTATGTGCCAATGCTTTTTATGGGTGAAGAATACGGTGATGAAGCTCCCTTTTACTATTTCGTCGATCACTCGGACCCCGATCTGATTAAAGCGGTCCAGGAAGGCCGGAAAAGTGACTTTGCTGCCTTTGGGAACAGTGATTACAAAGACCCTTTTGATGAAGACGTATACCGGCAATCGGTACTGAACTGGGACTGCCGGCACAGCGGTAAACACGCGGAACTATTGGCCTGGCATAAAGCCCTGCTAACCTTGCGGCGGGAAGAACCGGCGTTGCAGAATGTCCGCAAAGATGACATCCGTTTTTCGATACTGGACGACGGCGGTTTTGTACTGCACCGGCAGTGTATTCACGGCCTGTATCATATTCTGGCGCTTTTTAACCTGTCAAGGAAAACGATTACTGCGAAGTTACCGGCTTGGATAGAAGAGCCGGCGATTCTGCTGCACTCAGGCGATAAAGACGTCAGTGTTAAGCGGAAACAGCTTTCACTTGAGCCCTGGCAGGTTGTTGTAATAAGCGGAACCTCATCGGTGTCCGAATAAAAAAAGCCGTCTCGTGTGAGACGGCTTACAAGCATTTGCAGGGCAATAAATTACTTAGGCTGAGCCTTGCCGAATTCGCCGGCTGCTTTGATTTCAACTTCGTCGCTGACAACACTGGTATTGCTGCTGCCCACGCCGAAATCAGTACGCTTGATGGTGCCACTCAGTTTAAGGCCGAGTTTCTCGGTTTTACCACGCGGGCTGTCCATTGATACCGGACCAGTCAGAATGGCGTCCAGGGTTACCGGCTTCGTTACGCCGTGCATGGTCAGGTCGCCGGTCAGCTTGTACTTTTTACCGTCAACTTTCTGGAACGACTTGCTCTTGAATGTCAGCGTCGGGAATTTAGCAGTGTCGAAGAAATCAGGGCTTTTCAGGTGACCGTCGCGGCGCTCATTATCCGTGTTAATGCTGTTGATATCAGCCGACAGTTCAATTACGGCATCCGACAAATCGGGTTTGCTTGAGGTAATTGAGGCATCGAATGTTTTGAAGTTTCCGTCAACATCCGTTAACATCAAGTGAGTAACTGTGAAGCCAACGCGTGAGTGTGATTTGTCAACAGTCCAGTTTTGGGCAAATGCGGTTGTCAGGCTAAGCAGTGTTACTACAGTTAATGCAAGCTTTTTCATGTGATTAGAGTTGGTTTAACTTGTCCAAGATAGGAGAAAAAGGGAAATAAAACTATTTAGGCCGGTTTCCGCCGGTTTGACCGCCGCCTGCGGGTGCCTGGCCGCCGCCGTTATCACCACCACCTTCGCCGCCTTTAACGTCGTCGTTATTGACCGAACGGGCTTTTTTCTTCGGTTGCTCAAAGCTCATTTTGCCGATCCGGTAGGTAAACGTGATCTTTACGTTCTGGTTATACAACCGCATGATGTTCTGCTGGGTCAAGGTAGGCGACGATATGTCGGTTCGTACCTTGACACCGCCGAAGAAGTTTTCGGCTGCCAGACCAATGCTGCCCTGTTTGTTGGCGACATCTTTACGGATACCAAGTGAATACATATAAAAGCTGCCCATCCGGCCCTGTAACTGGGGCATAGGCCCGCGGAAGAAGCTGAATACCTGCGCACTCCAGCCTTTATTCATCTGTAGCTGACTCATGATCCGGCCGCCGAGGCTGAAACCCGTATTGGAGATCATGACCGACTGCCCGTTTGTGCCGGCCGTAGTGCCCTGCATGTACACATAATAGCCGTCAAAGCCACCGTTCAGGCTCCATTTCGGGGTAATGTTGGTATTGAAAAAGATATTTGTGCCGATAGTACGCTGCACGCCGATGTTCTGAAACGAGGTGATGATGCCGCCGGCCAGGGTATCGTTTGCCGACCGGATCTGCGTAATGGCATTGTTGGTCAGCCGGCCGAATACCGAAGCGTTCAGGTAGGTCTTTTTGATGCTCGTACTCAGGCTTAGTTCTGCGTTATCGGTGAGTTCAGGTCTCAGCGTCGGGTTACCGACCATAATCTGCTGCGGGTTGGCTGCGTTTACGTTCGGGTTCAGCTGCTGTAGCCCCGGCCGCTGGATCCGGCGGTTATAGGCCGCCTTCAGGGTTGTGCTGCTGTTCAGCGATTTGGATACGTTGATACTCGGAACCAGATTGCTGTATGCCGGAATGCCGAGCGGTTTCGTATCATTGGCTTTCGCCGTAATGCCGGTATGTTCATACCGCGTCCCGACTTTAAACGTGTACTTGTTTTTAGTCGCGTAGGTGTATGAGAGATAACCGGCTCCGATATTCTGCTCATAATTCAGCGAACCGGCCGGATTTTTCGGATCAAGATACAGAGAGCCGGAACCGTTGGCAATCTGGTACTCAAACCGGCTGTCGACCTGCCGCATAATGGCTTTTACGCCGAACTCCAGCAACTGATTGGTTTTGACCGGTGTCTGGTAGTCGGTTTGCAGGGTCAGTTCGCCGTTGGTATTGTTATTGAGGTTCCGCTGTCGGCCGGTCAGCTCGTTGCTGCCGTTCAGCAGATCGGCGTAGAAATTATTGACCAGCCCCGTCCGGCTGTACTGCGTCGAAATTGACCACTCCTGCTGCGGCTTAAACATCCGGATGTAATCTACATTCACATCTACTGAATTGGACAGGTCTTTCCGGTCTACATCGCGGTTGGTTGTGTTCGACAGCAACCCGTTCATATACGAGTTTGTCAGCTGATTCTGTGACTGGATAAAGTTGCGGGTGCCAAACCGTACGTTTGCCGACAGCGACTGATTTTTGGCCAGGTCATAGTCAAAACCCAGCGTATACTGTCCAAAAAGCGGTTTGTCAAACGCCGACCCTTCCTGGGTCGATTTCAGGAGCTGGTTATTCACAATTGTTTCCTGAATAAACGAAGATGACTGGCGGTTGTACATCGCCCGGCCGAAACCGCCGAGGGTAATCCCCAGTTTGCCCTGCCGGTACGTCCCGTTCAGGCCAAGATTGGAAGCCCGCAAGCCCACCCCGGCGTCGATGTTCAGCGTCAGGCCGTGGAGCGTATTTTTCTTAGTAACGATATTAATGATACCGGCTGCGCCTTCGGCATCGTATTTGGCTGAGGGGCTGGTAATGACCTCTACCGTTTTAATCATATCGGCCGGTAGCTGCTTCAGGGCATCGGCAACGCTGGCCGCAACAATGGTTGAGGGTTTATTGTTGATCAGTACGCGGATATTCTGGCTGCCCCGCAGACTCACATTGCCGTCGAGATCAACAGACAGCATCGGTACCCGTTTCAGAACGTCGCTGGCATCGCCGCCTTTGGTGGCAATATCTTTTTCTGCATTGAACACCAGCCGGTCAACCTTCTCTTCGATCAGTGCTTTCTGGCCGGTGACGGTCACCTCATTCAGGGTTTTTATATCCGCCGGGAGTTTTATGGTGCCGACGTTCAGATCGGAATTTTTGTCGAGTTTGATGGCTTTCGACTCGATCGTTTTGTATCCGATAAATGTGTATTGCAGGCGATAGTCTCCGGCGGCAATCTTGCTGAGGGTAAATTTTCCTTTGGCATCGGCAACGGTACCGTCAATCGGTTTGCCGGTTTTCTGGCTGATCAGGGCAACAGAGGCAAATTCAACGGGGGTGGTTGCCGACGAATCAACGATTATACCGGAAATTCTGGCGTTGCCTTTCGGCGTATCATCAGAAACGCCGGGAACAAACTCCTTTTTCTGTCGTTCCTGCTGACCGCCGAAACCCGGAGGACCTCCGCTTCCCGGGCCCATCTGCGCATAGGAAACGGACAGACTGCCTGCAATCAGTACAGTGGTAAGGAGTGGTGCAAACGTTGAGACCGGTAGAGTTTTCATGCAGCGTGTTTGATCATTAGTGTACGCTGCAAAATTGGGAGGATCACGTCAGCCGGCTAAATGAAAGATGCAGAATGCCTTGTTTTTCCGGTAGAAACCGGTTTTTAAGGGTGTGAATGCCTGTCGTCTATTTGCCGAGCCATTCCTTGAAATCGGTTACCCGTTCGCCGCTGACGAATACGTCTGTCTGGGGTTTTGGCAGCAGTTCGAGCTTAAGTTTTCCGGCTGAATAAGCCAGAATGGACTGAATCGCCTTGCGGGAGACAAAAAACTGGCGCGAAATCCGGAAAAATTCGTCGGGGTTCAGGAGCTGACCAAGCTTTTCAAGGCTGTATTCAACCGGCAGCGACAGGCCCTCATGGGTGACAAGCATGGTGGCACGGTCGGCGAGGTAGAAATAAGCCGTATCAGCGGTCTGAATACTGTATATTTTCGGCCCTATTGTGACCATAAACCGGTTTTTATAGGTTGTCTCTTCCAGTCTGCCCAGCCGTTGCAGTAACGCGTCAATTTCCCGCTGCTGGTAGTGTACGGCTGATTCCGCCGTTCTGGTAAACCGGTCCCGGAAGGCCTTGAATTTATCAATGGCGGCGGAGAGGTCTTCAGGGGCAACCGGTTTAAGCAGGTAGTCGATGCTGTTGACCTTAAACGCCTGAATCATGTATTCATCGTAGGCCGTTGTGAAGATGATCGGGGTAGTAAGCTGCAACTGCTCAATGATCCGGAACGCCAGTCCGTCCTGCAGGTGGATATCCATAAATACCAGGTCGAGCGGTTGCCGGCCGCTTTCTTCGTATTGCCTGAACCACGGGATGGCCAGTTCGACAGATGGCAGGATCGCCGCAATCTGCATGGCCGGATCATATTTCAGCAACAGACTCTGCAGGCGCTGCGCCGTTAGTCGTTCATCTTCAACAATGACTACATTCATGGTAATAGCGGAATGTTAACAACAAATGCGCCCTCCTGCTCGCTAACCCGTACTGGCTGATCGGTTAACAGGCGGTATCGGTTGATGATATTCTGTAACCCGACTCCGGTTGAGGTTTCCAGCTGTTCGCGGGGCTGCATCCGGTTCCGGATAATCAGATAGCCGTCTTCGGTCGTAATCGTAACAAGGAGAGGATCTTTGGGTGTCATGCGGTTGTGTTTCACGGCATTTTCGACCAGCAGCTGCAAGGTCAGGGGCGCAATGCTGTACTGATCGCCGAAGCCGTCAGGGAGCTCAATACGTACATCGAAACTGTCTTCAAACCTGATTTTAAGCAGAAAAATGTAGGATTTGATAAATGTCAGCTCTGTTTTCAGGCTTACCCGGTCATTGTCTTTCTGATCCAGAATGTAGCGGTAAGCGCGCGACAGCTGGTCGATAAATTTTTCGGATAAATCGGGGTTAACATGCACCAGCGATGCGAGAATGCTGAGGCTGTTGAACAGAAAATGGGGGCTGACCTGATTTTTAAGCGCGGTAAACTGGGCCAGCACGGCCTCTTTTTCAAGGCTGGCTTTTTGCACCTGAATGTCATTTAAGCGACGGTTAGCCCTGCGGTTGGCCGAGACATAAAAGATGGCTAGCATCATTACCGTTGTCAGGCCGTTGTTGGACCGTTCGAAATAGTCCCACCGGCCGTCGTGTTCGGGTCGGGGGCGTGGTTTGTTTGCGTGACGGTCGGTGCGGGGCCAGAGCATCGGGCCAATGTGCTTGAAGAGTATTTCCGATTTTGCCGCGTTGAAACTCAGGGCGGCGCCGATGGCCAGTGTGAGCAGCAGGAATTGTCCCGATAACGTAAAGCCGGTCAGAAAGTCTTCACCGAATCGCCTTGCCAGCACGTCGAGAATCCATTCTGAAAAAACAATCCAGGCAAAAAAGATCAGAAACGTAAACAGGAATTCGACTGCCAGAAACTGCCAGGCTGATAGCAAGAACGCCACTGAGCGTGCGGGTGCATTGACATAAACGATGATCGGGTCAAAAATCAGCGCCAGGCTAATGGCCAGAGCACCGCTTTGCCGGAGGGTTAAACGGTATGTGGTTGACTCACGCATGTACGGACAAAAGTATACCAAACCACCGCCTGAAGCCAATCAATTCTGCCGAATAGCCCTTTTGGGTTGCGGAAGGACGGTTTCGGGGAGCGGAGCAGAAGCAGAAGGAATCGTTTCCTTATAAACAGTTTTAATATGTTGCCGCGACTCGTTTCTTGATCTGCATCAAGTTTTCTGATATGATGGTGCTATAGTTTTGTACGCAAACACTTTTCTTATTTGTTATGCTTCGACACACTTGCTTCTTGATATGCCTCTTATGGCTTTCAGTTTCTGCAATTGCCCAGCAGCCCGATCAATTCAAAAAAGACTTAAAATTCTTGGTATCGACTAATGTTGAGGAAAAGGCTTTTGCTGATTTTTTCAGGAAATACAACGGATTTTTAACCCCTTATCTCCAGAGTACACAACTGGTTATGTCTATAAAGGGTGAGCAATCGGGTCAATACCCGCTGCGTGACCTTATCTCCGATTCAGTATATCACAATTCCACCCGCCGAATGCTTACTGCCAGCGACCGGAACCAGCGAACGCTAGCCTATCTGCTGGTAGCCTCTGCCGGAGACCGAAATGTTGACTCAATTTTGCTACAAAAAATAAAGGATGAAACAGACGAAAACGCAAAATTCTGGTTAATAGCTTCTGTCCTCTATCTCAAGATACCGGCAACGAGCATGGTGTTTGAGTATTTGGCAGCGTTAAAAGACGTATCTGTAATCCCCTCTTTATTTCCACTGTTTGTCCAACAGCCGGTTGATTCACTTGAATCGGTTGCTTACAGGCATATTCATCAGAATAATCCTGTAAACGGCATTTTGGCTGCGCAATTGTTCTATTACTTACCCCACACAGAAAAGGCAAAGAATGCCCTCTGGAAGGCCGTTGATGAGTGGGATATGAATGTAAAAGGATACGCGCTTTTTC